>JBGSUG010000321.1:0-7346 GCA_041736225.1 Candidatus Aminicenantales bacterium
GCGGACGCGCTTCCAGAGTTTCGCCCGCGACGCCGGGATCGACGCCTACGTGCCCTCGCCGAAGCTCTGCACCGACAACGCGGCCATGGTCGGCGCGGTCGCCCTCAAGATGTTCGCCCGCCGCCCCGACCGCGCGCTCAATCTCGACCTCGACGCCTACCCCCGCTAAACCGGGGACATGGCTAAATCGGGGACATGATCCCCTGCGAATGGATCGGGGACACAGTACCCATTTCCCATTTATTCTCCCTATAGATCGGTCTTTAGCCCCCGAACAGTAGCTTTGAGAGTTGACATGACCTTTCAAATGAATCATAATGTGAATAACATTGATTTAATTTATGAATCATAAGGCACCATGAAATCACTCAGCATCCACGGCATCGACGAAAAAACCGAAAAAGCGATCGAGGAGCGAGCAAAAACCGAGGGCAAGAGCGTCAATAAGATCGTGAAGGAACTCATTGGGAAAGCCCTGGGCCTGGGGGAGAACCCTCCGGACAACCGGGCCATGTTCGAGGACCTCTGCGGCGTTTGGTCGGAGGCGGACGAACAGGAATTCCTGGCCTCGATCGCCGACCTGGAGGCCACGGACGAGAGAGATTGGAAATGAGCTCTATCCTGCTCGATACGAACGCCTACACCAAGTATCTTCGCGGCGACCGACGGGTCCTCGAGGCCTTGGCAAGATCCGACCGCGCCTACATGTCGGTCTTCGTACTGGGAGAGCTCTTCGCCGGTTTCCGATCGGGAACGAAGGAAAAAGCGAACCGGCAGATGCTCGAGGCCTTTCTGGCCAAGCCGGTGGTCCGGGTCCTCGATGCGACACGCGAAACGGCCGAATACTTCGGGTTGATAAAGTCCGCCCTGAAAAAGTCGGGACAGCCCATCCCGCTCAACGATGTCTGGATCGCCGCCCACGCGCTGGAGACGGGCTCGGTCCTCGTGAGCTATGACGCACATTTTTCCGTCGTCCCCGGCCTGCGACTCTGGGACGAGCTCCGCTAATTCGGAAAAAAGTATTGTGTCCCCGAATTAATTAGCGGACGTCGTAGCGGAGGAACGAGACGTAGGCGAGGGCGAAGAAGACGAGGCCGTAGCTGAGAAGCAGCAGGAACTCCGGCAGGGCCGCCTGCACCCGCCCGCCAATCGGCTCCTCGCGGTATTCGAAGCGGGGCCGGTCGCTCATGTCGACGGCCGTGTTCCACCAGTCCGTGGCCGGGTCCCTGGCCTGCAGCTCGGCCAGCTTCCTGCGCGAGTAGTCCCCGAAGGCCCTGTCCCAGACGCCCCTCAACCGCCCGAAATAGGCCTCGTTCCTCATTCCTGTCGAGCTGAGGTCTGTCGCCAAGTAGGTGAACGTCGCCAGCGGCGAGATCATCGAGATCGTGCGGCTCAGGCCCGTCTGGGCTTCTTCCTTCTTGGCGGCTGCGCCCATGATCGCCACGATCTTCTCGCCCTGGATCCGGTTGGCCTCGTCCCACGCTTCCGAGACGGCCTTCCGCCGCGCCTCAAAGGCTTCCCGAACGGCTGGGTCGCGCCCGACCAGCCGCTTCTGATCGGACTCCGACAGGTTCTCCGCCAGGACCGGGTATCGGACCAACAGCGGACGCATCGCTTCGGCTTGCAGTCTCCTCCCCAGGTCGTCCCTCTCCGTGTCGCCGAGCCGCTGGGCCTCCCGCTCGATCTGGATCCGCGACGGCGTCGGCGCGAAGAACGAGGCGACGTAAGGGCTCAGGTTCGGCACGACGAGGACGGCGAGGACCCAGACAAGGAGCGAGGTCATGATGGAAGCCGAGCTCGCGTGGTGTCTGGCCGAGATGAACACTCCCAGCGCGTAGAAGAGCATGACGTAGAGGACCGCCCCTAGCGTGACGAGCCCCAGCGCGGCCCAATCGGTCCCGCCCCACCCGATGCCGGGGTGTACCAGGACGACGAGAAGTCCGACCGTGAGCGACATCAAGAACGGGACGAGCAGGCTCACCCCGCCCCCGGCGATCTTGGCCAGGATGACGACTGGCCGCGGCAAGTCGTTGGCCAGCATCAGCTTCAGCGTGCCGTCCTCCTTCTCGCCGCTCACGGCGTCGTAGGCGAAGATCAGGGCGGCCAGGCTCATGAGAATAGTGACGACGAAGACAAGATCGACGAGCGGGAACATGACCGGCAGGGGATCGTTATCGAACTCGGCCAGGTTGACGTCGGCCGAAAGGCCCCGGACCAGGGCGTGGAAGGGGATGGGCGGCATCGCCGCCTGCAGCACGCCGCCGATGCGGTTGAAGTGGGCGTAAGTCCGCATGTAGGTCTCGAGCTCGGCCCGGCGCAGGGACTCGTCGCTCTCCCGTCTCAGCGTGTCGTTCGTCAGGACGAACGTCGTCACCGGCACGACGACGAGGAGCAGGGCGAGCGTCACGACGAAGCGGAAGGACAGGATGTGGCCCAGGATCTCCTTCCTGACGATGGTCCCGAACATGGCTTCCCCGATCCTCCCTCAGCGCACGTCGTACCGGACGAAGGCGAGATACCCCAGCGCGAAGAGCAACACCGCGGCGGCCGCGAGCCACCCGGCGTCGACGAGGGCCCCTTCGGCCAGGACGCGGTCGAGCGGCCTGTAGGCGTAGCGGAACGCCGGGTGGTCCGCGACGCCCGGGTCCGGTGAGGCGAGCGTGCGGTCGAGGAGGCCGTTCTTGTACCGGATGACTTCCTTCTTGAGCGCGCTCTCCTCGCCGATGCCCGTGCCGGCGATCTCGGTCGCCGCGTAGACGAATCCGGCCGCGGGCGAGACGCGGTTGATATTCCGCGCGAGCCGCACCAGCCGGTCGAACTTGACCCGGTAATCCGCCTCGAGGGCGTCGTTCTCGGCGCTGATGGCCTTGACGTGGGAGGGCCAATCGCCCTCGCCGCGGATGCGCAGGAGGACCTCCCGCGTCCAGATCTGCTGGCGCTTCTCGCTCAGGGCCCGGACCGAGGGGACGTCGACCGCCTGGCGGGCGACGAGCGTGCCCAGGTTGGGCAGGACGAAGACGAGCAGGACCCAGGCGAAGAGCAGGATGACCAGGGAGCTCGAGGCCCGCCTGGTCAGCGCCGAGACGAGAAGGCCCAGGCTGAGGAAGAAGGCGATGTAGAGAAGCGTCAGGGCGAGGATGAGGACCAGGCGCACGATCCCGCCCGACGAGAAACCGATAGCCGGGTCGAGGGCCAGGACGGCGACGCCGAGCGCGGTCACGAGCAGGAACGGGACGGCCAGGCTGGCGAAATTTCCCAGCCACTTCCCGAGCAGGACCGCCCCTCGCGGGACGGGATTGGCCAGGACCAGGCGGAGCGTCCCGTCCTCCTTCTCGCGGTTGATCTGGTCGAAGCCGAAGAGCAACGCGACGAGGGAGAGGACCACCCGGACGATGTAGAGGAGATCGGGCGTCGGAAAGAAGGCGAAGATCGAGTTGCCCGACTTCTGCCCGGCCCGGACGGTGATGCCGGTCGGCCCGGCTTCGAAGGACCGGGCCATGGCCTCGTCGAGGCCCTTGGCGAAGATCGACAGGGGGTTGGGCGGGTTGACCGCGATGGGCTCGCCCGGCCCGGGCTTGACGAGGTCGTAGTCGGCCAGCCGCGCCTTGTAGTCCCGGGCCATGACGAACAGGCTCGTCCCGACGAGGACGGCCGCGAGCAGGATGACGACGTAGAACCTATAGCTCAGAAGATTGGCCAGGACCTCTTTGCGGGCGACCGTTCTCCACATGGATCGGGTCTTCAGCGCCGGGTCAGCTTGATCCCGAAGATGACGATGCCGACGAGGAGCCCGACGAGCAGGAGCACCAGGGCCCCGATGCCGACGACGTTGGCCTTCGAGGTGATGTGGATGCGGACGATCTTGTCCTCGGACTCGACCCGGCGGTTGTCGGCCAGGGCGTCGGTCCGGATCTTCGGCTCGTAATCCCCGACCGAGACCCCGTCGGGCGGCAGGAACTTGATCCTGACTACCTCGTCCTTGTTCTGCTCGAGCGTCGCGATGAGGTCGGGCGCGATCTCGACCCGCCAGTTGAGCGGCAGGTCGCAGAAGACCCGGACGTTGTTGAGCCGGCGCGTCCCGGTGTTCCGTATGGTCACGTCCATGGCGATCGAGTCGCCGACCTTGATCTCGTGATAGAGGTTGACGGCCTGGACCTCGACCTTGGGCACGCCGCGGGGGATGAGCTCGAGCTTGACCGCGCCGGCCTTGAGGCCGTCGATCGCGTCGAGCCCGACCGTCTCGGCCCCGCCGGCCGCGGCCTCGATGTCGCGGAGCTTCTGGGTCTGATCGTTGTCGAGGGCCAGGACGAAGAACTCCATAGGCCGGTCGAGCACGACCCTGTCGTCCGGGTTCTTGGGCAGGTAGAGCTTGAGCTGGAGCTTGAGGCTGGTGACGCCCTCGGTGAATTTGATCTGAGACAGGCGCGCGCTCGTCGCCGGGTCGCTGAACTCGTAGGTGATCTGCCGGGGCAGGTTGACGGCCTCGAGCTTGAAGATGTTGGCCTCGCCGCTGAACTTCTCGAGCGACAGGTCGTAGGTCGCCGTGCTCTCGAGGTCGGCCTCCTGGGAGAACTGGGCCGAGTTGACGGTGACCATGTTGGCGCTGACGCCCTTCTGGAGGTAGACCGAGGTCGTCTCGGTCTTGCCCGAATAGGAGACGCTGACGTCGAGGTTCTCGACGTCCTTGAGGAGCTGGAAAGTGACCTCGCGCGCCGCCTCGATGGGCAGCGACGCGATCGTCTTTTCGTAGGGGTCGGAGATGACCTTGCCTTCCGAGAGGAGGGAGACGTAGACGTCCTTGAGTTCCTTCATGAAGTCGAGCGGGAAGAGGTCCTCGGCGCTGATCTTGAGGTTGGCCAGCTCCTTGAGCTCCTTCGAGGCGTAGCGCAGGGAGACGCGGACGAACTTCTTGCCGCTCCGGTCCTGATACTTGACGGCGCTCGCGACCGAGATGCGGGCCTCGCTGCCCATGAAGCTGATCAGGGCCTGCTGGTAGTCGACCTGGGCCTGGAGATAGGCCGTCTGGCGCTGGGCGTAGTCCGCCTCCGAGGTCAGCCCGTCCTCCTTGAGCTTGAGGTAGCGGTCGAAGTCCGCCTTTTTCAGTTCGAGGGAGAGTTGGGCGCTCTTCAGCCGCAGGAGCTTCATGCTCTGGGATTCCTGGGTCTGGGCTGCCGCCGTGAAGAGCAGGGCCAGGACGCCGGCGAGGACGAGGACGGGCTTGAGGACTTTCATGGACGAGCCTCCGTAGATGGGCCTATCATAACTCAAAGGCGCCGCGGAAAACGAGCCCGAAAACGGGCGCGGTCCGGCGAACGCCTCATGGAATAATACGGCCCCGGCGCCCCCGGAGTTATACCCCGGAAACGAAATTCTCCGCCGGCCGTATTATAATGAGGTATATTTATGGCACAGCCTTATTCGTTTCTCGGAGGACGGCTATGACAAAAACTCGGATCTTCGGCGCGATTCTCGCCCTGCTTCTCGTCGCCGGCCCCGGCTTCGGCCAGGAGACCGGGGACCTTTCCCTCACCCTGGAGGATTCCATCGTCCGGGCCCTCCGGAACAACCTCAACGTGGCCGCCGAGGTCATCGGCCCCGGGTTGGCTTCTGCGACGCTCGCCGAAGCCAGGCAGATGTACATGCCGACCATGTCTTTCGACCTGACCCGGACGAGCTACGAGCAGCTCTCGACCTGGTCCCTCCAGAATACCGGCACCTATCTCAACAAGGGCACGACCTCGAGCGCCTCCATCTCCCAGCAGATCCCCTTCGGCGGCAACCTCCAGGCCTCGTTGAGCTACGATTATTCGAAAAACAACCAGCTCTTCCAGAGCTACAATCCCTCCTACACGGGCCGCCTGAACTTCGTCCTGACCCAGCCCTTGCTCAAGAACTTCGGCTGGACAGTCAGCCGGAGGGCGATCGTCATCGCCCAGAACAGCTTCGACAGCTCCCGCAGCCAGTTCAAGACCGTCCTCATGGAGACCGTCTACAACGTCGAGGCCGGGTATTGGAACTTGGTCTACGCCATCGAGAACCTGAAGACCCAGCAGATGGCACTTGAGAGCGGCCGCGACCTCCTGACCAAGACCAAGCGGGAGGTCCAGGTCGGCACCAAGGCCCCCATCGAGGTCCTCAACGCCGAGGCCACCGTGGCCCGCCGCGAGGCCGACATCCTCCAGGCCGAAGCCCTGGTCAAGCGCAGCCAGGACCAGCTCCGGACGCTCCTCAACCTGGGCGTCGATCCTGCGTCCCGGAGCCAGGCCCTCCTGCCGGCCGACCAGCCCGAGTTCAAGCCCTTCGCCATCACGCTCGAGGAGGCTTACGCCGCGGCCATGGCCCGGAGACCGGAGTTAGAAACGGCCAAGGCGGCGATCGGCATGAAGATGGTCGATTTCCGCTTCGCCAAGAACCAGCTCCTGCCCCAGCTCGACCTCCAGCTGGTCAAGGCCAGCCCGGGCATCTCCGGCCAGCAGTTCATCTACGATCCGGAAAATCCCTTCGGGGAACCCACGCTCGGCGATCCCGGCAGCGCCTCGCAGGCTTTCAAGGACGTGTTCAATTTCCGCTACAAGGGCAACTGGTCGGCCGGCGTGACCCTGACCATCCCCTTCGGCGACATGGTCGGCCGGGCCAACTACACCTACGCCAGGCTCGATCTCGAACAAGCCCAGGCCCGGCTCAAGCTTCAGGACCAGCAGATCTACCTCGAGGTGAGCGACGCCGTCCGGACCCTCGAGACCGCGGCCAAGAGCGTCGACGCCTATCGCATCGCCCGCGAGTTGGCCGAGCGGCAGCTCGAGGCCGAGATGAAGAAGCTCAACGTCGGGATGTCGACCAACTACTTCGTGCTGACCTACCAGGACGCCCTGGCCAGCGCCCGCTCGCTCGAGATGCGGGCCCTGGTCGACTACAATATCGCCGTCGCCGCGATTGCCAAGGTAACCGGATCGACGCTCGAAACGCGGAACATCAGCCTGGGCGAATACATAAAGTAGTATAATGGCGCGGTGAGCATTTTCCTCATTGACGCCGGCCGCGAGTGGCGCGAGAGCCAGCGCCAAGTCCTCTGCGTCGCCCGGGAGCTACGCAAGAAGCGCCTTCCGGCCCATATCGTCGCCGAGCCCGGTGGCGACCTCTTCCGCAAAGCTTCCGAGGAGGGCCTCGCCACGATCGCCCTGCGGATGCACGGCCGGCTGGGTTTCATCGTCAAGAGGAGCCTGGCCCGGCACATGCGCGCCAGAGCCTGCAAGCTGGCCCATGTCCACGAGACCTTCGGCGCGGGACTCGGCCTCGCGGCGGCGGCCGCGGCCGATATCCCGATCCGCATCCTCTCCCGGCCGGCC
>JBGSUG010000336.1:0-4051 GCA_041736225.1 Candidatus Aminicenantales bacterium
GTCGTCAGGGTCTCGTCGCCGGCCGGGGCGGCTGCGGCTTCGGGCTGGCGGAGGGTGGCCAGGAGGTCGCGGACCTTGCGGAGCTTGCCCATCTCCTCGTTCCAATCCACGCCGCTCTCGTCGGCGGGGGCGGCCGGCGCGGGGATCTGGGCGACGATGCCGGCGTAACCGGCCAGATTCCTCTTGAGGCCGGCGTATTCCTCTTCGGCCTTGACCCGGACCTTCTCGAGGTCCCGGTTGAGTCCGCCGATCTTCTCGAGCTCGTCGCCGGCCAGGGCGGCGGCGTTCTCCATCATCTTCTGGTAGTTGACGGCCCGCTCGAAGTGGCCGCGGATCTCGCCGCGGAGGTAGGTCTCGGTCGTCTGCAGCTCGGCCATGGCCTGCTTGTGCTCGTCGAGGAAGCCGCGGACCTGGGCGAACTCGAGGTTGACGGCTTCGATGCGCCGCTGCGCATCTTCCTTTTCGCGGTTGATCTTTTCGATCAGGGTCTGCTCGACCTCGTTCTTCTGGGCCGAGAAGATCTCGCCGACGCGCTTTTCGATGTCTTCGAGAAAGGCTGCGGGATCGATCTGGGATTCGGCGTTCGGATTCATGGGAACCTCCTTCAGACTTGGACGGACGTCGGCGCGATCTGGCCTTTTCCGTAGAGATGGTTGATCAGGACCAGGACGCCGGTCGGGATGCCGTGCTCGAATTCGACCCCCAGCTCGTAGAGGCCGTCATCGACCATGCGGCTCCAGCGGACGTCGGCCCGGACCTTGACGATCTGTTTCGACTTTGAAAGGTAGAGGGTCATGCGGAGCGAGGCGCCGGCCTCGAACAGGTGGTCGGTGACGATGCGCGCGCCGCCGAGGGAGATGTCCTTGGTCAGCGCGTTGACGACGCGGGGCTCGGCCGAAGGGGAGGGGCCGGGCAGTTCGATGACCACCCGATTCTCTTCGGCGATCCTTTTGTCTTTCCTGTTCTCGCGCATCGTGCGCCCTCTTCCCGATCCTCTTGTCTCTGGCCGATCGCGGCGCGCTCCGAGGAGCCCGGCGATCGCGCTCAACGACACGATAATAAACCACCCCCGCGAAGCGTCCATAGCCGCTGGGGGTGAAAGGGGGGGGGATTGTCCATCCCCTCCCATGACCTCACGCGGGAGGGCCCCCCGGGGAGGGGGCGGGGCTCAGGGGCGGGGCTCAGGGGCGGGGAGATGGGGGGAGACGGGGACATGTACCTCCGGTATGTGTCCCCATAGGAGGAGGAACGAGTCAGGCTAGTACACCCGCTCGACGGGGACCGGGGCTGAGGGGGCCGGGCGGCCTCCCTTGAAGAACATAGCCATGCGGAGGTATTTCCGGTCGGACGGGTCGAGGGGCGGATCGCCCTCGTAATCGTGCCAGCGGTCGACGAACTCGGCCCGCGGGATGACGCCGCGGGGCCCGAGCAGGGAGGGATCCTCGAAATAGAGGTTCTCGGCGTCCGTCGACAGGAGGACCATGTAGTGGCCGTCGTCCCAGGTCTCGGTCCAGGGGATGCTCGTGTTCTCGCGCCAGGCCTGGAGGTCGACGATGACCGATGTCCCGGCGGACAGGGCGGACTCGAGGTCGGAGAGGTCGAGCCCTTCGCGGAGCTCGGCCGTGAGGCCGAACTCGCGGGCGACGCGGATGATCTCGTCGGGATGGGTGCCGGCCTCGGGCGTGCTGCGGAGGCGGGCGGCGAGACGGTCCTCGCGCTCCGAAGTGCCCCAGTAGGCGAGGATGGCCTGGAGGGCGGCCGCGCCGCAGGTGTAGCCGGTGCTCTGGCGGACGTCGGGGATCGAGGCGTAGGAGGGGAGGAGGGCGGCGAGAGGGGAGGAAGCGGTGAGCGGGGATGTGGCGGGAGCTGCCGGGGGGTTGGGAACGCTCTTTGGAACGGGCAGAGGGACGAGCGTCCCGGCGATCCAACCGGCGGCGAGGAAGAGAGTCGCGGCGAGGACGAGAGAGAGATGGGAATGGACGGCCTTTTTCATCGACGACCTCCGTGAGGCGTTATCGGTCTTTTGCAGATGTCACAGCTGATCGAGCAGGTCGAGCGGCGAGGCGATGAGGACTTCGGCGCCGTTGGCGCGGAGCTCGTCGGCGGTGCGGAAGCCCCAAAGCGCTCCGACGGCCAACATGCCGGCGGCCTGGGCCGTCATCATGTCGACGTTGGTGTCGCCGACGAAGGCGCAGGCGGCGGGCATGACGCCGAGCTCCGCGGCGATGGCCAGGGCCGGGGCCGGATCGGGCTTGAGGGGGACGCCGGGAAGGGAGCCGCGGACGATGGCAAAACGGTGCGAGGCCAGAAGCTCTTCGGCCATCAGGCCGGTGAACATCTGGGCCTTGTTCGAGAGGACGGCCGTCTTCACGCCGCGGCGGGAGAGCTCGGCGAGCAGCTCGGGGATGCCTGCGTAGAGGCGGCTGTGGGAGCGCCAGCAGGCCTCGTACTCGCGGCGGTATTCCCTGAGGATCGCGGCGACCTCGGCGTCGTCCGGCGCGGGCTTGCCGCGCGAGACGAAAACCCTCCGGATCAGCTCCTCGGCCCCATCGCCGACGAGCGACTTCATCTCCTCGATGCTGCAGGGCGCGAGGCCCCGGGGCACGTAGACGCGGTTCGAGGCATCGGCGATGTCCTCGATGGTGTCGAGCAGCGTCCCGTCCATGTCGAAAATGACGGCTAAAATGGGGGACATGATACCTATTTCCTATTTATTTCTGCCATTCAGAACTTGCTTCACGAGATCTGTCCTCTTGTCCCCTCGTGGGAAAATGGGAAACGGGTATCATGTCCCCCATTATTTTAAACAAAGGAGGAAGAGGCGCCGGGGATCCGCCGTCAGGACCCCATGTCATTCAGCGTCTCTTCCTCCGCTCCCCCCTTGAAAGCGGACCACGCTCCTCTCTCAGTCGCCGCTCGTCAGGGTCCCTCGGTCGAAAGGCTCATGGTCGTCATCCAATCTGTCCACAAGATGGGGACGCGAAGGACGGCTGTCAATAGGCACGGGGGCGCCTGGCGCGATTTGTCTCTTTATGTCCCATTTCTCCCGATCCCGGGGCCTCTAGCCCAAGAGAGCGCGGAACTTCCCCAGTACTTCTGCGATGGCCGCCGGGGGGAGGGTACAGACGCGTTCGGCGCGGAGGGCCCGCCAGTCGAAACTCTCGGCCTGGTCGGCGAGAATGGCGCCCTGGACGGGAAGGCCGGCCGGAAGGGGGACCTCGAAGGGGTACCCCATGATCTCGGTGACGATGGGACAGAAGAGGGCCAAACCGACGCGGGCGTTGTAGGCTTGGGGCGAAAGGACGACGGCGGGGCGCCGGCCGTCTTGCGCCCGGCCCGAGCGCGGCGCGAACGAGACGAGGACGAGGTCGCCGCGCTCCGGAACATAGAAGACCGGCTTCATATGTCCCCGGTCTCCCACGCGGGGTGGATGTTGTCGTCGGTCACCCGGTCGAGCAAGGCCGCGAGGTCCCAGCACTTCTCGAGGTCGGTGCGGATGCTGAGGGCGCCTTCGTCGATCGACATCTCGACCGGTGCGCCCTCCTCCCAATCCAGCTCTTCGGCGAAGGACTTAGGGATGCGAACGGCTAGGCTGTTACCCCATTTTTGGACGCGGGTTTTCATCGAATTTCCTTAAAGTATATACAATAGATATACATTCATGCAACAAAGATGTCAAGGCGATTAGACAATGGGGCTGTCCAACGCTGGCGGAGCGGGACTCCCGAAGGACTCGGGGTGGCTGGAGCTGTCCCCTCCGTTATCGGGACCGGGCCCGGGATCCTACTTCTTTCCGAACGCCTTTTTAATCTCCGCGAGGCCGACGCCGAAGACCTTGCGGGCGATCTCGTCGAGGAGCTTATCCGGCCCCTGGAAGTGCATCGTCGTGTGGACGTGGGTCAGCGTGCCGCCCGGGGCCAGGGCCGCGGCCGGCGAGGACGACTCGAGCTCGTAGAAGGGGCCGAGCGGTTTCGCCCCCGGCGAGGCCGGGCCGTCGTTGTGGCTGTTGACGACGTCCCCGGAGAAGGGCTGCTCCTGGATCTCCCACATG
>JBGSUG010000337.1:0-12733 GCA_041736225.1 Candidatus Aminicenantales bacterium
CCGTCGACGCGCTCGCCGCGGACTACGCCGCGGACGGGCGGGGCATCCAGATCATCCGCACCGGCGGGGGCTGGCTCTTCGCGACCAAGCCCGCCCACGACCGCGAGGTCCGCCGGCTCCTCCAGATCGAGCGCAAGAACCGGCTCTCGTCGGCCGGACTCGAGACGCTGGCCGCCATCGCCTACCGCCAGCCGGTGACCCAGTCCGAGGTCTCGGCCATCCGCGGCGTCGATTCGACCGGGGCCCTGAAGACCCTGCTCGAGAAGAAGCTCGTCAAGATCGTCGGGCGGAAGAAGGCCCCCGGCAATCCGCTCGTCTACCGGACCTCCGAGGAGTTCCTGCTCTACCTCGGCCTCGACAGCCTCGACGAGCTGCCGTCCGAGACGGAGATCGCCAAGATCCTCGAGGAGGAGAAGGCGGTCGACGCCTGACCTCTAAGTGTAGACGAGGCCTCGACTTAGAGTTGACATGAAGGAGTTTCTCGTATAGTATGACACATCTTTTCCGGGCCCTCGAAGTAGGGACGCCGCAGAATATCCCGTTCAGGAGCATTGCGCCATGACCGAGCCGACCAAACAGCCCGACCGCGACGACGCCAAGATGTCGTCGGAAGACTACGAGCACCTGCTCGACAGCTACGAGTACAGCACGAAAGAGATCTCGATGGGGAAGGTTCTCAAGGGCCGCGTCATCAAGCGGACCCCGACCCACGTCCTCGTCGACATCGGCTTCAAGGCCGAAGGCGTCATCCCCAACGAGGAGTTCACGGACCTTGAGGTCCTCGAATCGCTGGAGCCCGGCAGCGAGATCGAGACCATGCTCGAGACGACCGACATCAAGGACGGCTACGTCGTCCTGTCCAAGAAGCGCGCCGACGGCGTCAGGGCCATCGAGGACCTGGACAAGGCCTTCGCCAGCGGCGAGACGGTCACGGGCCGGATCGTCGAGAGGACCCGCGGCGGCTTCAACGTCGACGTCGGACTGCCGGCCTTTCTGCCCGAGTCGCATGCCGACATCCGTCAGGTCCGGGATCCCGCCGGGCTCGTCGGCCAGACCCTGACGTTCCGGGTCATCAAGTTCGACCGCAAGACCGAGAACGCCGTCCTGTCGCGCAAGCTCGTGCTCCAGGACGAGCGGGAGAAGAAGAAGAAGCACGTCTTCGGCGGCCTGACCAAGGGGGCCCGGGTCACGGGACACGTCAAGTCGCTGACCAATTTCGGCGCCTTCGTCGACCTCGGCGGCATCGAGGGCCTCCTCCATGTCTCGGACATCTCCTGGGGCAAGAGCGTCCACCCCTCCGAGCACCTGACCGTCGGCCAAGAGGTCGAGGTCGTGGTCCTCGACTTCAACGAGCGGGACGAGAAGATCTCGCTCGGCCTGAAGCAGCTCCTGCCCGACCCCTGGGCCAACATCGCCGAGAAGTACCAGGCCGGCCAGAAGATCGGCGGCAAGGTCACCAGCCTGACCGATTTCGGCGCCTTCGTCGAGCTCGAGAAGGGCGTCGAGGGCCTGGTCCACATCTCCGACCTGACCTGGTCCCGGAAGCTCATCCACCCGAAGAAAGTCCTCAGCGCGGGCCAGGAGGTCGTCGTCACCATTCTCGACGTCAACCCGACGACCAAGCGCATCTCCCTCGGACTCAAACAGGCCTCCGCCCACCCGCTCGAGACCTTCCGCCAGAAGCACGGCGTCGGCGCCCGGGTCACGGGCACCGTCACCAGCCTGACCGACTTCGGCGCCTTCGTCGAGGTCGAGAAGGGCATCGAGGGGCTCGTCCACATCTCCGACATCAGCTGGGAGAAGGTCAAGCACCCGTCCGAGAAGCTCCAGGTCGGCCAGGAGGTCGAGACGCTCGTCCTCAACATCGACGTCGACAAGCAGAAGGTCTCCCTGGGCATGAAGCAGCTCGAGGGCGACATCTGGGAGGAGTTCTTCACCCGCCAAAAGACCGGCGACGTCGTCAAGGTCAAGATCGTCCGGTTGACCGACTTCGGCGCCTTCGTCGAGATCATCCCGGGCATCGAGGGCGTCGTCTTCACGGCCGAGCTCGACGAGAAGAAGCTCGAGAAGCCCTCCGACGCCTTCGCCGTCGGCGACGAGCGCAACGCCAAGATCATCAAGATGAACCCCAAGGCCAAGAAGATCTCCCTGAGCTTCAAGCAGGCCGTCTACGACATGGAGAAGCAGGACTTCCAGCGCTTCATGGAGTCGCAGAACGACCGGATGACCCTCGGCGACATCATGAAGGACCAGCTGAAGGGCTTCAAGGCCCCAAAGAAGGGAACCAAAAAGGAGGACCCCCGTGATTAAAGCCGACCTGATCAACAAGATCTCCCAGGAGCTGAGCATCCCGAAGCAGGAGGCCGAGGAAGGCGTGAACCTGTTCTTCGAGACCATCCGCGAGGCCATCCTCCGGGGCGAGGAGATCGAGATCCGCGGCTTCGGCAGCTTCCGCTTCCGCAAGAGGACCTCGCGGGCCGGGCGCAACCCCCGGACCGGCGAACCGGTCAAGGTGCCGCCGAAGAAGGTCCTCTATTTCAAGCCGAGCAAGCTCCTCAAGGAGCTGATCAACAAGTAATGCGCTACATCGCCGCCCCCTGGAGGGCCGACTACGTCCGCCGGGGCCTCGCCGTGAAGAGCTGCGTCTTCTGCGAGGCCCGGAAGGGCCGGGACGACCGCGGCGCGGGCGTCCTCTTCCGCGGCCGCCGCCACATCGTCATGCTCAACAAGTACCCCTACACGCCGGGCCACCTGATGATCGCCCCCCGGCGGCACCTCGCGGACTTCGTCGAGGCCCGGCCCGATGAGCGGGCCGAGCTGGCCGATCTCCTCCAGGTCGCCCTGCGCGTCCTCGGCGCGGCCTACGGGCCCCAGGGTTTCAACACCGGGATGAACCTCGGCGCGAGCGCCGGCGCGGGCGTCGCCGGCCACTACCATCTCCACGTCGTCCCCCGCTGGACGGGGGATTCGAACTTCATGCCCCTCGTCGGGGCGACCCGGGTCTTCATCGAGGACCTGGACACGACCTACAAGAGACTGCGTCCCCTTTTCGACGAAGAGCGGCGACGCCGTTCGAGGTGAACCCATGCTGAAATCCATGAGACGCAACGTCAAGTCGCTCAAGCCCGTCCTCTGGCTCATCGTCATTACGTTCGTCGCCGCGATCTTCACCATCTGGGGCGGCGCCGGCCGCCTCGGCGAGGAGAACCGGTCCGACACCCTGGCCACGATCGGCGGCGACCGGATCGCGTCCGACGAGTACTACCAGGCCCTCCGGGTCCGGCTCGAATCCATCCAGAAACAGTTCGGGGGCGAGCTCAACGCCAACCTCATCCAGCAGCTCGGCGTGCCCCAGCAGACCCTGGAGCAGATCGTCCAGCAGCGTCTCCTGGTCAAGATCGGCAAGGACATGGGGCTGCGGGCGACCAACGCCGAAGTCCGGGCCAAGATCGTCGCCTACCCGGCTTTCCAGCAGGACGGCCGGTTCGTCGGCTTCGAGGACTACAAGCGGGTCCTGGACTACAACCACATCTCCCTGGCGGAGTTCGAGAGCGGCCTGCGGCAGGACGTCGTCATCGGCAAGGTCGTCCGGGTGCTGACGGCCGGGCTCTTCGTCACCGACGAGGAAGTCTGGGAAGGCTACCGGAAGCAGAACGACACGGCCAAGATCGAATACCTCGTCGCCGAGACGGCCAAGGTCGAGATCGCCGAGAAGCCGGCCGAAGCCGAGCTCCGGGCCCGCTTCGATAAGAACGCCTCGGGCTACACGATCCCCGAGAGAAGGACGGCCGATTACGTCGTTCTGAAGACCGAGGACCTCAAAAAGGAGGTCACGGTCAAGGACGCCGAGATCGAGAAATACTACCGGGACAATCAGGCCCAGTTCCAGGAGCCCGACAAGGTCCGGGCCAGCCGGATCTGGCTGCCCTACTCGGCCGCCGACAAAAACGCCGTCCTGGCGGAAGCCCGCGACGTCCAGAAGAAGGCCGCCGGCGGCGAGGACTTCGCCGCCCTGGCCCGGGAACGCTCCAAGGACGACAAGGCCGCTACGGGCGGCGACTGGGGCCTGTTCGACTGGAGGTCACTCACGGCTGCGGAGACCGAGGCGGTCGGCAGGCTCGATAAGGACGGCGTCTCGGACGTCGTCGAGACCGAGACGGGGGCGGCCGTGTTCAAGGTCACCGAGAAGGCCCCGGCCGAGGTCAAGCCCCTGGCCGAGGTCGGCGCCACGATCAAGAACCTGCTCACGGACGAGAAAGCCCGGGCCCTGGCCGCCGAGAGGATCCGGCGCCTGGAGAAGCTGGCCCGCAAGGAAAAGAGCCTCGACGTCGCGGCCCAGAAAGAAGGGCTCAAACCGGCCTCGACCGGCTCCCTCAAGAGGGGCGATCCCCTAGGCGACGTCGACTCGGCCGGTGCCATCAGCGACGCCCTCTTCGGCCTCAAGGAGAAGGAGGTCTCCGCCCCCATCTTCACCTACGCCGGCGAAGCGCTGGCCGAGCTCAAGACCGTCGAGCCGGAGCGGCCGGCCGCGTTCGAGGAGGTCAGGGCCGAGGTGGAGAAGGACGCGCTCGAGGCGCTGAAGCAGGACAAGGCCCGGGCCCGGCTCCGGGAGGCCGCGGCGACCCTCAAGGACGATTGGGCCGCCGAAGCGTCCCGGCTCGGTCTCGAATACAAGCTGGTCGACGCCCACAAGAAGGAACAGTATCTGAGCCTCGTCGGAGAGCGACCCGAGGTCGACGGACTCGTCTTCGGCCTGCCGGTCAAGCAGGCCAGCGAGCCGCTGGCCGTCGACGAGGGCTACGCCGTCTTCCGCGTCCTGGAGAGGAAGGAAGTCACGCGTGACGAGTTCGCCGCGGTCAAGGCGACGGAGCGGGACAGCCTGCTCGAGCAGAAGCAGAACAGGTTCCTGAACTCCTACATGGCCAAGGCCCGCGAGGAGAAGAAGGTCCGGATCAATTACGACACCTTCGTCCGCCTCAACAACGACATCCTGGCGAGGTACGCGCAGAACAACTGAGTCTCCGAGCCCGAGTTCGTCCGATAAGAACCGACCGAGAAAGGAGACCGCCATGGAGCCGTCCCGGACCACCCTGCCGCCCGAAGCCTACCAGGAGCTCCCCCCCGGCCAGTCGTACAAGCCCTACGTCCCGGCCGAGGCCGTCATCCCCGAGGTCACGGCCCGCTCCGTTCTCTGGGGACTGTTCATGTCCCTGTTCTTCACTTTCTCTATCGCCTACCTGGGATTGAAGGTGGGCACGGTGCCCGAGGCCGCCATCCCCGTGGCCATCCTGGCCGTCGGCATCGGCTACGCGTACAAGCGCAAGAGCACGATCCTGGAGAACGTCATCCTCCAGTCGATCGGCGCCGCATCCGGGGCGCTCGTGGCCGGGGCCATCTTCACCATCCCGGCGCTCTACATCCTCGGCCTGCCCACGGACATCGTCAAGATCTTTCTTTCGACCTTCCTCGGCGGGTGTCTCGGCATCCTCTTCCTCACCCCGCTCCGGCGCTACTTCTGCGTCGAGCAGCATGGCAAGCTGCCTTTCCCTGAAGCCACGGCCACGACGGAGATCCTCGTCTCCGGCGAATCCGGGGGCAAGCAGGCCGTGGCCCTGATCCTCGGCGTGGTCGTCAGCGGCGTCTACGAGTTCCTGACGATCGGCGTCCGGCTTTGGAACGAGCTCATCGACTTCCGCTTCCTGCCCTTCCTGGACAACCTGGCCGTCAAGACCAAGATGGTCCTCAAGCTCGACGCCCTCTCGGCCTTCCTCGGCCTCGGCTACGTCATCGGCCTGCGCTACAACGCGGTCATCGTCGCCGGCGGGCTGCTCTCGCACTTCGCCTTCATCCCGGCCGTCTGGTTCCTCGGCCAGCACGTCCCGGGAGCGGTCTATCCGGGCACCGTGCCCATCCTCCAGATGAGCGAGACCCAGATCTTCAGCACCTACGTCCGCAACATCGGCATCGGGGCCATCTTCATGGCCGGGGTCCTCGGCATCATCAAGTCCATGCCGGTCATGGTCAAGTCGTTCTCGCTCGGCTTCCGCGAGATCTTCAAGGGCAAGAAGGCCGGCGCGGCCGCGACGCCGAGGACCGACCGCGACCTCAACATGAAGACTATCATCCTCGGCCTGCTGGCCACGTCCGCGGGCCTGTTCCTCTATTTCCTCTGGATCTCGAATCTCAAGCTGGCCGTCATCGGCGTCCTCGTCTGCCTGCTCCTGTCGTTCCTGTTCACGACGGTCGCCGCCAACGCCATCGCCATCGTCGGGACGAACCCCGTCTCGGGCATGACCCTGATCACGATCATCCTGTCGAGCGTCCTGCTGCTCGGCGCGGGCCTCGCCGGGGAGGAGGGAATGGCTGTGGCCCTGCTCATCGGCGCGGTCGTCTGCACGGCCCTGTCGATCTCGGGCAGCTTCGTCACCGACCTCAAGATCGGCTACTGGCTCGGGGCCACGCCGCGCAACCAGGAGCGGTTCAAGTTCGCCGGCGTCCTCGTCTCGGCCCTGACCGTGGGCGTCGCCATTTACATCCTCGACCGGGCCTTCTCATTCCAGAGCGGGGCCCTGGCCGCCCCCCAGGCCAATCTGATGGCCACGGTCATCAAGTCGATGATGTCGCGCGAGCCCGTCACCTGGCTCCTGTACGCCATGGGGGCCTCGGTGGCCCTGGTGGCCGAGCTGGCCAAGGTGCCGCCGCTGGCCTTCGCCCTGGGCATGTACCTGCCGCTGCCCCTGACGACACCTCTGCTCGTCGGCGGCTTCATCTCGCACCTGGTCAGGAGATCGACCAAGGACAAGGAGCTGGCCGAGCGTCGCAACAACCGCGGGACGCTCATCTCGTCCGGGTTCATCGCCGGCGGCGCCCTCATGGGTATCCTCCTGGCCGTGCTCAAGCTGGCCGGTCTCGACCGTCACATCAGCCTGGGGATCTCCATGGTCCTGGAGAACGGGCGCTGGGTCGACGGCGCCCCCGCGGCCTGGTTCTCGAGCTTCGGCCAGATCGGAAGCCTCATCGCCTTCACGCTGCTCTGCGCGTTCGTCTACTGGGACGCGCGGCGGACGAAATAGGGAAAACGGAGGGGAACCATGAAAGCGAACAAGCTTTCCGCGGCGGCCGACCGGGCCGTCAATCAGGCGCTCCGGCTCAAGCCGGGCGAGAAATACCTGCTCGTCACCGACACCGCGAAGCTCGAGATCGCCGAGGCCCTGGCCTTCCACGCCAAGCGGGCCGGCGCCGAGGTGACGACCTACTTCATGACCGAGACCCTGCGGCCGATCACGGAGCCGACCCGGCAGTTCCGGGAGCTCATCCGCGGCGCTTCGGCCACGACCTACCTCCTCGAGGGCCGCTTCCCCGAAAAGCCTTTCCGCGGCTTCATGGTCGCGGAGGGCTCTAAGAACGGCCGCATCTGCATGATGCCCGGCATCACCCGGGACATGATGGAGCGGCTGGTCGCCATCGACCTCTCGGAGATGGCCGCCTTCACCAAGAAAGTCGTGCGGGCGGTCAAGGACGCCGGCGAGATCGTCGTCGAGAACGCCGCCGGGACCCACATCGCTTTCAGCGTCAAGGGCCGGGCCTGGCACGAGGACGTCGGCGACATCTCCCGGAAGGGTGTCCACGGCAACCTGCCTGCCGGCGAGTGCTTCACGGCCCCGGTCGAAGAGACCTTCAGCGGGACGATCGCGATCGGGCTCATCGACGACAAGCTCGGCCGGGGCACGATGACGTTCGAGAAGGGGAAGCTCGTCCGGTTCACGGGCGAGGGGATCGCCGAGGTCATCGAGACGGTCGGCGACGACCCGACGGCCCGCATCATCGGCGAGTTCGGGATCGGCACCAACAAGGGCGCCCGGATCTGCCCCAACATGCTCGAGGCCGAGAAGGCCTTCGGCACGGTGCACTTCGCCATCGGCGACTCCTACGGCATCGGGAAGAACAAGAGCAAGTTCCACTTCGACGCCCTGGTCGACAAGGTCACGATCACGGCCAAGGGTAAGGCGATCGCCCGGAACGGCAAGTTCCTCATTTAATGGGGGACATGATACCCGTTTCCCTTTTTCCCGGGACTCCGACAGGGACGCGGGCGGAACAAGCGAACTGAGATGAAGAGGTAGGGACGTGCCGGAATCCAAAGAGAAAGTCGAAAAAGGGGAAATGGGTATCATGTCCCCATTTGACAAGATCGTCGACAGGACGGGGACCGAGTCCATGAAGTGGGTCCACCCCCGCCGGGACCTGGGCGTCCAGGACGCCATCCCCATGTGGGTGGCCGACATGGATTTCGAGGCCCCCCCGGCCGTCGTCGAGGCTCTCACGCGGCGGGTTAGGCACGGCGTCTTCGGCTACCCGGAGACCCCGCCGTCGTTCTTCGAGGCCGCGGCGGGCTGGCTGCGCCGGCGGCACGGCTGGCCCGCCGAACCGGGCTGGCTGTCAATGACGCCGGGCCTGGTGCCGGCTCTGAACTTCATCGTTCGGGCCTTCACCAAGCCGGGTGACCCGGTCATCCTCCAGACGCCCGTCTATCATCCCTTCTATTACGCCGTCGAGAACAACGGCCGCCGCGTGGTCCGCAACCCGCTCAAGTTCGACGGCCGGCGCTACACGATGGACCTCGACGACCTGCGGACGAAGATCGACGCCGCCGGCCGGCTGCTCATCCTCTGCTCCCCCCACAACCCCGTCGGCCGGGTCTGGGACCGCGAGGAGCTCGAGGTCCTCGGCCGCATCGCCATCGAGCGCGACCTCCTGGTCGTATCCGACGAGATCCACCACGACCTCGTCTACCGCGGCCGCCGCCACCACGTCTTCGCCGGGCTCGCGCCGGAGCTGGCCCAGCAAACGATAACCTGCCTCGCGCCGAGCAAGACCTTCAACATCGCCGGGCTGAGCACGGCCGTCGTGGCCGCCCCCAATCCCGATCTCCTGAAGAGGTTCGAGGACGAGAAGGAGCGGTCGGGCTTCGACCTGGGGAACGCCCTCGGCATCGTCGCCTTCGAGGCCGCCTACCGGCACGGCGAGGCGTGGCTCGATGAGCTGCTGCCCTACCTCGAGGGGAATGTCGACCTCCTGGAGGCCTTTCTCGCCGACCGGCTCCCGGAGATCAAGCTCATACGGCCGGAGGGGACCTACCTGGCCCTCCTCGACTGTCGCGCCCTCGGCCTCGCGCCCGACGCGCTCAACGACTTCTTCCTGCGCCGGGCCGGGGTCTATTTCAGCGACGGACGGATGTTCGGCGACGAGGCGGCCGGCTTCGTACGTATCAATTTCGGCTGTCCCCGGTCCGTCCTCCGCGAGGCCCTGGAGCGGATCGAACGCGCGGTCCGGTCGCAATAGCGCCGGCTTCGTGTTATCCTTGGGCCGTCCCGACAGAGGAGGCCCCATGCGCATCCGGAGAACGGCGCCCGTTCTAACTTTTCTCTCCCTTCTCCTCATTCTGACGGCTTCCTGCGGCGACCGGCCTCAAAAAGCCGCACCGGTGCAGAAGCCGGAAGCGGCCGGGCCCGCGACCGTCTTCCCGCGCTCGACACCCATCGCCCGCAAAGACGCTTTCTTCGGGCTCCACTTCGACCTCCACCCCCAGGCGATCGACACGGCGCTCGGGGCCGACATCTCGAAAGACAACATCCGCGGCCTCCTCGAAAGGGTCAAGCCCGACTTCGTCCAATACGACTGCAAGGGCCACGCCGGTTGGACCGGCTATCCGACCGTCGTCGGCTGGGCCAGCCCCGGTATCGTCAACGACAGCCTGGCCGTCTGGCGCAAGGCCACCAGCGACCTCGGTGTCGGGCTCTTCATCCATTACTCCGGCGTCTGGGACAGCAAGGCCGTCGCCGAGCACCCCGATTGGGCCCGGATCGGTCCGGACGGCAAGCCCGATCCCAACGCGACGAGCGTCTTCGGCCCCTACGTCGACGAGCTGCTCATCCCCCAGCTCAAGGAGGTCGCCGCCAAGTACGGCCTCGACGGCGTCTGGGCGGACGGGGAATGCTGGGCGACCCAGCTCGATTATTCACCCCGGGCCCTGGCCGCCTGGACGAAGGAAACCGGATACCGGGACGCCCCCAAGGACAACTCCGATCCGAACTGGCTCGAATGGAAGATGTTCCACCGCCGGGCCTTCGAACGATACCTCTCCCATTGGATCGACGCCGTCCACGCCGCAAATCCCGCCCTCCAGCTGACCTCGAATTGGATGTACACGACCTTCGCGCCCAAGCCGGTCGAGGCCGGACTCGATTTTCTGTCAGGCGACTATTCGCCGTCGCTCTCGGTCGACCGGGCCCGGGTCGAGGCCCGCTATCTGGCCTCGACCGGAATGCCCTGGGACCTCATGGCCTGGGGCTTCGACAAGGGCCAGGGCCTCGGCTGGTCGATCAAGCCGGCCGAGCACCTGATGCAGGAGGCCTCGGTCGTCCTCATGCAGGGCGGCGGGTTCCAGATCTACCATACGCCCACAAGGTCCGGATTCATCGTCGAGCCCATCATCGCCCAGGAAGAGGCGGTCGCGTCGTTCTGCCGGGCGCGCCAGGACGTGAGCCACAAGTCGGCGAGCGTGCCCCAGGTCGCCCTGCTCCTGTCGAGCGAGAGCTTTTGGGACAAGTCCAACGCCGTCTTCGCGCCGTGGGGCGATGTTTTTCAAGACCTCGAGGGCGCGCTCCACGCGCTTCTCAATCTTCATTACTCCGTCGACATCCTGGCCGAACACCAGCTCCGGCCTCGCCTGAACGAATTCCCGCTCGTCGTCGTCCCGGACTCGCACAAGCTCACGCCGGACTTCCGGCAGGCCCTCACGTCCTACGTCGAGCAAGGCGGCAGCCTGCTCCTTCTCGGAGAGAAATGCGCCCGCCTGTTCGAGCCCATCCTGGGCGCTGCGCTCCAGGGTGTACCGGTACAGCGGACAGCCGAGCTGGCCGGAGCCCTGGAGACGGACACATCCGCGTCGCTGCAGGCCACAAGCGCCGACGGCATCTGGCAGGACGTCGGGCTCACGACGGCCCGCGCGGCCGGGTTCATCTACCCGACCCGGGACACCCGCAAGGACGGCCGGGTCGCGGCCACTGTCAACGCTTTCGGCAAGGGCCGGGTCGGCGCGATCTACGGCCCGGTCGCTTCGATCTACTTCCGCTCCCACCACCCCTGGCTCAGGGAGTTCATCGGCGGGCTCGCGGCAGAGCTCTTTCGCGAGCCCGCGGTCACGGTCGAAGGCCCCCCGACTCTGGACGTCGCCCTGAGAATGACAGGCGACGGCCGCCTCGCGGTCCATCTGCTCGATACGGCCGGGATGCCCCTGCCCGACCGTTACGGCTTCACCGACTTCATCCCCCCGCTGGAGGGCATCAAGCTCACCATCAGGACGGCCGAGCGGCCGGAATCCGTGTCCTGGGAGCCCGGCGGCAGCCGCCTCGATTGGTCCTGGGCCGACGGTCTTCTGAAGGTGATCGTCCCCAAACTCCGGATCCACGGCGCCGTCGTCTGGGAATAGGGGCGAACGGACAATCCCGGCATATCCCTCTTGTAAATCCGCTCGCCCCGGATAGAATGGGCTCAATATGGACATCGGCGCCCATCCCTCGTCCCGGGCGACGGCTCCCGACGCCGTCCGGCTGGCCCGCGAGCTCTACGGGCTCGAAGCGCGGGCCTATCCCCTGCCGAGCGAATACGACGACAACTTCCTCGTGGAGACCCCGGACGGGGTTGTCCGCGTCCTCAAGGTCATGCACCCCATGAGGGACGCCGGGTTCATCGACCTGCAGTGCGCCGCCCTGAAGACCGTCACCGAAAAAGACCCCGGCCTGCCTGTCCCCGCCGTCGTTCCCGACCGGAACGGACGGCCCTGGTCGACGGCGTCCGTCGGCGGCGGGCCGCCTCGGCTCGTCTGGTTGCTCACCTACCTAGTGGGCCGTCCGATCGCGGGCGTCCGGCCGGTGACCTCCGGACTCCTCGGAGAGCTCGGCACGACCCTGGCACGCCTCGATCTCGCCCTGACAGGATTCACCCACCCTTCGGCCCGCCGGGAGTTCAAGTGGGACCTCACGCGCGCCGGCTGGATCCGCGAGCATCTCGGCTTGATCCCCGACCCGGGCCGCCGGTCCCTCGTCGAGAAGGTCCTGGCCCGTTACGACGATGAGGTGGTCCCCGCCCTGCCCCGCCTGCGCCGGAGCGTCGTCTACGCCGACGCCAACGAGCACAACGTCCTCGCACGGGTCGAGCCGGGCCGCCTGCCATCTCTCGCCGGGCTCATCGACTTCGGCGACATGATCGAGACCGTGACCGTCGCGGAGGTCGCCGTCGCCGCCGCTTATGCCTCCTTCGGGGCGGCCGACCCTCTCGCGGCCGTCCTGCCCCTCGTCACCGGCTATCACAGCGCCTTCCCGCTCCGCGAAGAAGAGATCGCCGTCCTCGACATCCTCGTCCGGATACGCCTGGCGGTCAGCGTCGTCAATTCCGCCTGCCGGGCCGCTGCCGAGCCCGGCGATCCCTACCTGACCATGAGCGAGGCCCCGGCCTGGGCCGCTCTCGAAGCCTTCGAAATAGTCCCGCCCCGGCTCGCCCATTACACCTATCGCGACGCCTGCGGCCTCTCCCCGGCGCGGCACGGCCCGGCCGTCGTGCGATGGCTCGAGAAGTCCGCGGGCTCGTTCGCCCAGGTCTTGGACCGCGACCTCCGGACGGACCCGGTCGTCGTTCTGGACCTCTCGATCGGCAGCCGCATGCTCGGCGCCGA
>JBGSUG010000372.1:0-5933 GCA_041736225.1 Candidatus Aminicenantales bacterium
GGCCCCGCGGGTCAGCGCGGCGTGGGAGCCCTTCTTCGGCCCGCCGGGCTCGATCTCGCTCGCGAACCAGTTGAAGATGTCGCCGACGGCGGACTGCCCGGCTTCGAGACCGAGGTAGCCCGGCAGGACCGAGCCGTCGACGATGCCGCAGAGGCCGGGGACGTCGGGGAGCTTCTTCGAGGCCGGCCAGACGCAGATGTCGCAGGTGCTCGTGCCGATGATCTTGACGAAGCGGCCGGTCTCGACGCCCGAGCCGACGCCGCCGAGGTGGGCGTCGAAGGAGCCGACGGCGACGGCGATCCCGGGGCGCAGGCCGAGCTTCTTGGCCCAGTCCTTCGTCAGCCCGCCGGCGGGGACGTCGGAGGTGTAGGTTTTCTGGTAGAGGCGGTCGCGGAGCTCGGCGAGGCGCGGATCGAGCTTGGCCAGGAACGCCTTGGCCGGAAGTCCGCCCCAGCGGTCGTTGAACATGGCCTTGTGGCCGGCGGCGCAGCGGCTCCGTTTCATCTTGAGCGGATCGGCGATCCCGGTGAGGAGGCCGGGGACGTAGTCGGCGCACTCGACCCAGGAGTAGGCGGCCGAGGCGACCTTGGGGTCCGTGCGCAGGCAGTGGAGGATCTTGCTCCAGAACCATTCGGAGGAATAGGTCCCGCCGCACTTGGCGAGATATTCGGGGTGCTCCGCCGCGGCGAGGGCGGTGATCTCCGCGGCTTCGGCGTGGGCAGTGTGGTCCTTCCAGAGCCAGGCCTGGGCGTTCGGGTTCTTCTTGAGCTCCTTGTAGAGGGCGAGCGGCTTGCCGGCGCGGTCGACGGGAAGCGGGGTCGAGCCGGTCGTGTCGACGCCGATGCCGACGACGGAAGCGGGGTCGAAGCCTTTGACCTTCTTTTTCGCCTCGGCCAGGGCCGCGGGCACGGCCGTCTCGATGCCGAGGATCCAGTCGGCCGGGTTCTGGCGGGCCAGGTTCGTGTCCTTGGGATCGAGGAGGATGCCGGCCTGGCCGCTCGGGTAGCCGAAGATGGCCGTGCCGACCTCGTCGCCGTTCGAGACGTCGACCACGAGGGCCCGGACGGAATTGGTTCCGAAATCGAGGCCGAGGGCGTACTTGCGGTTGGTCATGAGCTCATTATACTCAGGGCGGGGGCAGGGGCAACCTTTAAGCGAGCGCCCCGGCCGCCGGGCGGGAGGGCCGTGGGCAACCGGCCAGGGGACATGTACCGCTTCGGTACGTGTCCCCATTCCCGGCGCGCCCATCCTTCGTGCGCTTTTTGACTTCACTGGGAAACGGCCTTGAAATATAATGTCTTGAACCGAGTCCCGATCCGGGAGGAGCCATGAACAGCCATAATTCCGTCCGAAAGCTTGCATCCGCGGCCATCCTTCTCGTTCTCGCGATCGCGGCCACAGCCGGGCAGCAGCCCGCCGCGGCGGCCAAGTACTCAGAAGACCTGCTCAAGGGCTTCAACGCCCGGGCCCTCGGGCCCTACCGGGCGGGGTCGTGGGTGACGTCGTTCGCCGTGCCGGACGCCCCGGCCCGCGACCACCTCTACACGCTCTACGTCGGGACGCGGAACGGCGGCGTGTGGAAGACGGTCAATAACGGTACAACCTTCGAACCGGTCTTCGACGCCCAGCCCAAGCTCTCGATCGGCGATGTGGCCGTGGCCTCGTCCGATCCCAACGTCGTCTGGGCCGGGACGGGGGAGCCTCACTGCGCCCGGAGCTCCAACTCCGGCGACGGCGTCTGGAAGTCGGTCGACGCCGGCAAGACCTGGACGAACATGGGCCTCGGGGACACGCATCACATCGCCCGGGTCGTCATCCATCCGACGGATCCCGGCGTCGTCTACGTCGCGGCCATGGGGCACCTGTTCTCCGAGAACGCCGAGCGCGGCGTCTTCAAGACGGCCGACGGCGGAAAGAGCTGGAAGAAGGTCCTCTACATCGACGACAGGATCGGCGCCGTCGACCTGGCCCTGGTCAAAGCGGCCCCGGAAACGCTCTACGCGGCCATGTATGAGAAAGAGCGCCGGCCCTGGACTTACAGCCTCGGCGGCCCCGGGAGCGCCATTCACAAGACGACCGACGGGGGCAAAACCTGGACGCGCCTCGCGGGCGGCCTGCCCACGGGCCGGATCGGCCGCATCGGTCTCGACGTCTTCCAGAAGGACCCGAACGTGCTCTATGCGGTCGTCGAGAACGTCAATCCGCGGCCGGCGACGGCCCAGGAGATCGAGCAGGACAAGCGCCGCGGCGTCGAGCCGGCGCCGCGGACCAAGGGCAACGAGGTCTACCGCACGGACGACGGCGGCGCGACCTGGCGCAAGGTCAACGCCGGCTACGAAGCGGCTCTCGACAAGGCGCCCTACTCCTTCAACCAGCTGCGCATCGACCCGGCCGACAAGGAGACCGTCTACATCACCGGGCAGTCCCTCGCCTCGACGAACGACGGCGGTAAGACCTGGAAGGGGCTCGGCTGGCCTTCCGACGGCGTCATGCCCCGGGCCTTCGGCGACTGGCGGGCGATGTGGATCGATCCGCTCGACCCGAACCGCCTGATATTCGGCTCCGACGGCGGCGTCAACTATTCCTACGACCGGGGCAAGACGAGCCACCACGCCTACAACCTGCCGCTGACGGAGTGGTACGCCGTGGGAGTCGACATGGAGGACCCCTACAACATCTACGGCGGCCTCCAGGACCACGACTCGTGGAAGGGACCCTCGAACGGGTGGGCGGGCGAGATCGGGCCGGCCGACTGGGTGACGGTCGGCGAGGGCGACGGCATGTACAACTGTGTCGACCCGACGGACTCGCGCTGGCTCTACAACAACCGCGAGATGGGAGCGATGTGGCGCTTCGACCAGAAGACGGGCGTCCAGACGCAGATCACGCCGAGACGGGAGAAGGGGCAGAAGGCCCTGCGCTTCAACTGGACGCCGCCGGTGGCGCTTTCGCCGCACAACCCGGGCATCGTTTACACCGGGGCCCAGGTCGTCTTCCGCTCGCTTGATCGGGGCGGACATTGGCGGGAGATCAGCCCCGACCTGACGACCGACGAGGACGCGAAGCAACACGGCGAGAGCTACATCTCGTATTGCACGATCACCACGCTGGCCGAATCGCCGGTCGAGCCCGGGGTCATCTGGGCCGGGGCGGACGACGGCAAAGTCCAGGTGACGATGGACGGCGGGGCGACCTGGCTCGACCGGACGGCGAAGCTGGCGGCGGCGGGCGGGCCGGCGAATTTCTGGACGAGCCGGGTATTCCCGTCGCCTCATGCGGCGGGTACGGCCTTCGTCAGCAAGACGGGTTGGCGGCTCGACGATTACCGGCCGTCCCTCCACAGGACGACCGACTACGGCGAGACCTGGACGTCGGTCGTTGGCGACCTGCCTGACGGCAGGCCCATCAATGTCGTCGTCCAGGATAAGAAGAACGCCGACCTTCTGTTCGTGGGGACGGAGTGGGGCGTCTACGTCACGCTCGACGGGGGGAAGCGCTGGCTGCCGTTCAGGGCGGGCATGCCGTCGGTCAAGATCACGGACCTGGTCATCCATCCGCGCGAGAACGACCTGGTCGTGGCGACATACGGGCGGGGTGCCTATGTCGTCGACATCACCCCGCTTCAAGGGATGACGGCGGCCGCGCTCGCCGAGGACGTCCACCTGTTCGACATCGAGCCGGAGACACAGCGGGTGACGAGCGCCCTCGGCAACTACCAGCTGCTCGGCGACGGCCACCTGTTCACCCCGAACGAGCCGAACGCGGTCGTCGTCAACTATTGGCTCAAGACAAAAGCGGCCGGGGCGGTCAAGATCAGTGTGGCCGACGCGTCGGGAGCCGTGCTGGCCGAGCTTACGGGCAAGGGCGAGGCCGGGCTGAACACGATCAGCTGGGGGATGCGGGCCCAACGGCCGGCTGCGGGCGGGCAAAGGCCCGAGGGATGGGGCGGCGGGCGCCTGGTCGAGCCCGGTGAGTACACGGTGACGCTCGACGCGGCGGGAAAGAAGATCGCCAAGAAGGCCGTCGTCCGCTACCGCCAGGGCTGGACGGTCGGCCCGACGCCCGTCGTGATCCATCAATAATGGGGGACATGATACCCATTTCCCTTTTTTTAATGCTAGGATATCGACGGGATTAAATAGGAAATGGGTATCATGTCCCCCATTTTCTAAAGGAGGACGAAATGACGAGGAAGAACGCGGCGGGAGCGCTCGGGCTGGCGCTTCTCATGACCCTCACGCCGACCTGCACTCAGGCGCCCAAGGCCGACTACCCGGCCGCGCCCGTGCCTTTCACGGACGTCCACCTCACGGACGCCTTCTGGGCGCCGCGCCTGGAGACGAACCGGACCGTGACCATCCCCCACAACTTCAAAATGAGCGAGGACACCGGCCGGATCAAGAACTTCGACCTTGCGGGAGCCGCCCTCGAAGGGGCCACGGACGGCAAGTATTGCAGCAGCTACCCGTTCGACGATTCCGACGTCTACAAGATCATCGAGGCGGCCTCTTACGCCCTGGCCACGCACCCCGATCCCGAGCTCGAACGCTACGTCGATGCGCTCGTGGCCAAGATCGCCGCGGCCCAGGAGCCGGACGGCTATCTCTACGCCGCCCGGACGATCGGCGGCCCGCCGCCCCAGCCCTGGGTGGGCAAGGAGCGCTGGTCGCACCTCTACATGAGCCACGAGCTCTACAACCTGGGCCATCTCTACGAGGCCGCCGCCGCCCATTTCCAGGCGACGAAAAGAAGGGACCTGCTCGACGTCGCCGTCAAGAGCGCCAACCTCGTCGCCAGAGAGTTCGGGCCCGGGAAGCGCACCAATCCCCCCGGCCACGAGGAGATCGAGATCGGCCTGGTCAAGCTCTACCGGGCCACCGGCACACGTAAATACCTCGACCTGGCCAAGTTCTTCATCGACGCCCGCGGCCGGACCGAAGGCCGGATCCCGTTCGTCGAGGATCCCCGTGAAGGCAAAGAACAGCTCCTCTACGGCGAGTACGCCCAGGACCACATACCCTTCGTCGAGCAGACCGAGGCCGTCGGGCACGCCGTCCGGGCCGGCTACCTCTACGCCGGCGCGGCCGACGTCGCCGCCCTGACCGGCGATACCGCCTACATCGCCGCGCTCGAGAAGATCTGGGCCGACATGGCCGGCACCAAGCTCTACATCACCGGCGGCATCGGCGCGGCCGGCGGCTGGGAGGGCTACGGGCCGCCCTACCGCCTGCCCAACGCGAGCGCCTATGCCGAGACCTGCGCCAACATCGCCACCTTCCTCTGGAACTCGCGCATGCTCCGCCTGGGCCTCGACGCCAAGTACGCCGACGTCATGGAACGCATCCTCTACAACGGCGTCCTCTCCGGCATCTCCCTCTCCGGCGACCGCTTCTTCTATCCCAACCCCCTGGCCTCGTTCGGCCAGCACGAGCGCGTGTCCTGGTTCGGCTGCGCCTGCTGCCCCCCCAACGTCGCCCGCATCCTGACCTCGGTCCCGGGCTACTTTTACGCAGCCTCGGCCGACCGGGTCTACGTCAACCTCTTCGCCCAGGGAACGGGCAAGATGAAGGTCTCCGGGACCGACCTCGAGCTCGTCCAGACGACCGAGTTTCCCTGGAAGGGCGACATCAAGATCGAGGTCAAGCCGGCCCGCGAAGCCGACTTCACGCTCGCGGTCCGCATCCCCGGCTGGGTCTATGATCGTCCCGTCCCCACCGACCTCTATTCCTACATGGAGCCGGGCGGGGAACCATGGCCGACGCTCAAGGTCAACGGCCAGGACGTTAAGCTTCCTGGAGGTCGTCTCGACAAGGGCTACGCCCTGATCACGCGGACCTGGAAGGCCGGCGACGTCGTCGAGCTGTCCCTTCCGATGCCCGTGCGCCGGGTCGTGGCCCACGAGGCCGTCGAGGCCGACCGCGGCCGCGTGGCGA
>JBGSUG010000394.1:0-2976 GCA_041736225.1 Candidatus Aminicenantales bacterium
ATAACGCGGACTCCAGGGTCCAGACCGCCGCGATCTACGCGCTCTCGCAATGGCCCGACTACGCGGCCGCGGGCGAACTCCTCCGCATCGCGACGACGACCGCCAGCAAGCGCCACCGTCTCCTCGCCGTCGACGGCTACGTCCGTCTCGTCGGCCGGGCGAACATGCCGGAGCAGAAAAAGCTGGCTCTTTTCGAGAGCCTTCTCGCCCAGCCCTTCGACGATGCCGACAAGAAGCTCGTCGTCGCCGGGGCCGCGGCCGTCCGCGAGCCCGAATCCCTGCGCCTTCTCGCCCGGTACCTGGACGATCCCGTCCTCGGCGAACAGGCCGCGGCCGGGCTCCTCGAGCTGGCCTCGGAGCAGGCGCCCGAGGAGCGGTGGCTCTCGGGCCACGAAGCATACTCCGTTCTCCGGCGCGTCGAAGCCCGGGCCGCCGATCCGGCCGAGAAGGCGCAGGTCGGCGAGATCGTCGCCGCCCGCCTGCGCCATGGCGGTTTCACGCCGCTCTTCGACGGCAGCACGTTCGAGGGCTGGAAGGGCCTCTTCGCCGATCCGCCGGCCAGGGCCAAGATGACGCCCGAAGCGCTGGCCGAAGCCCAGGCCCTGGCCGACGAGCGCATGCGGGCCCATTGGAGCGTCGTCGACGGCGTTCTCGTCTTCGACGGCAAGGGCGAGAGCCTCTGTACCGCGTCCGACTACGGCGATTTCGAGCTCCTCGTCGACTGGAAGATCGAGAAGGGCGGCGACAGCGGCCTCTACCTCCGCGGCTCGCCCCAGATCCAGATCTGGGATCCGGCAGCCAATCCCGTGGGCTCCGGCGGCCTCTACAACAACCAGAAGGGCAAGAGCGTCCCGTCAGAAAAGGCCGACCGCCCCGTCGGCGAGTGGAACTCGTTCCGGGTCATCATGATCGGCGAGCGCGTCAGCGTCTATCTCAACGACAGGCTCGTCGTCGACAACGTCGTCCTCGAGAATTATTGGGAGCGGGACAAGCCGATCTACCCGACGGGGCAGATCGAGCTCCAGGCCCACGGCAACATCCTCCGCTTCCGGAACATCTTCCTGCGCGAGATCCCCCGCGACACGGCCGCGCCGCCCATGGCCCAGTCCGAGGCGGACGAAGGGTTCGCTCCCCTCTTCAACGGCCGCGACCTCGAAGGCTGGACGGGCGACACCAAGGGCTACGCCGCGGAAGACGGAAAGATCGTCGTCCGCCCCGATCTCGCGAGCGGCAACCTCTACACGGCGAAGGAATACGCCGACTTCGTCCTCCGCTTCGAGTTCAAGCTCACGCCGGCCGCCAACAACGGCCTGGGCATCCGCGCCCCGCTCGAAGGCGACGCCGCCTACGCCGGCCTGGAGCTCCAGATCCTCGAGGACGGCTCGCCCGTCTACTGGGGTCTCCGGCCCTACCAGTACCACGGCTCGATCTACGGCGTCGTCCCGGCCCGCCGCGGTTTCCTCAGGCCGGCGGGCGAATGGAATACGGAGGAGGTCACGGTCCGGGGCCGGCGGGTCACCGTCGCCGTCAACGGGACGACGGTCGTCGACGCCGACCTCGATGCCGCGAGCGCCGGCGGCACGATCGACGGGAACGAACATCCCGGGCTGAAGCGGGCGTCGGGCCACATCGGCTTTCTGGGCCACGGCTCGCCCGTCGAATTCCGGAACATCCGGATCAAAGAGCTCAAGTAGGAAGGCCGGCGTTCCCGGTCTTGCTGTCGAAAACCGGCTGGCGCGACCGGGAAAAAAGGGAAATGGGTATCATGTCCCCCATTTCAGGGGGCGTCAGCGGGAGGGCAGGCCCAGCGCCCGGCGCAGGGCCGCGTTGATCTGGGTGTTGTCGAGGACGAGGCCGGGGTACCACGTGCCCCGGAGCTTCATGAGCTCGCGCGACGCGGCCCCGACGGCGGCCAGGTTGACGAGCTCGTTGGTGTGCCCCGCCGTTCCGTAGGAAACGTCGTCATCCGGATAGAGGAAGGGCGAGGCGTATTCCGCGTTTTTGATCGAGGCGGTCTTCGCTCCGTTGAGACCGTTCGCGCCCGGCCCGCGGTCGCTCCCCGTCTTGGCGAGCGGTTCGGCCGATTCGACCCGGGGTGCCTGGTCCGGCAGGTCGCCGGCCGCGAGCGGGCGGCCGGGGTCGAGGAGAAGGCCCCCCGTCGCGTGGTCGGCGGTCACGATGAGGACGGTGTTCTCCCAATCGATCCCGTCGCCCGGCCGGTCGACGAAGGCCAGCGCCGCCCGGACCGCGCCGTCGAGGTCGGCGACGCAGCCGATCATGGCCTCGAAATCGTTGTCGTGATTGGCCCAGTCGATGTCGCCCTGTTCGACCATCAGGAAAAAACCGTCGGGGTCCCGGCCGAGGTAGTCCAGCGCGGCCAGGGTCGCCTCGGCCAGCGAGGGGTTTTCCTCCGTCGCCGGGACGACGGCCGGGTGCCCGGGCGAGTCTTCGACCCGCGGGACGTCGAAATTTCCGCCCTTGCCGCCGAAGAGCCCGAAAAGCTTCCGGCCCGCGCGGGCCGCGGCCTCAGCGGCCTCGGCGACGGCCTGTCCGCCGTCGACGCCGGGCTTCCGCTCCACGAACAGGTATTCGGTCGATGCCTGGAGGGTGCGGTAGAGCGATTCCGAGATGTAGCCTTTCTTCGGATCGAAACCGGGATTGTCGAGAAGCGGATGGCCGCCCGCGATGACGACATCGGGCTTGGTCCGCAGGACGATCTCGTCGGCGATGCCCAGGCCCTTGTAGTCTTTGAGCCCGGTGTAGTAGGCGCTCCGGCTCGGGTTGTGGCTGATGAAGGCGGCCGGCGTCGCGTGGTCGAACGGGACGGTGCTGACGACACCGATCGCCGCCCCCGACGCGTCCCGGATATCCTCGGCGATCGTTCTCAGCCCGCCGTCGGGGGGGTCGCCCGGGAGCCAGGAGATGTTGCCGGAATCCGTCTTGTACCCCGTGGCCATGGCGGTCGCCGCCGAGGCC
>JBGSUG010000003.1:0-1970 GCA_041736225.1 Candidatus Aminicenantales bacterium
GCCCCGCGGGACGCCCTCGGCCCGGGCCACGAACACCGTCGAGATCGTGTGCAGGCGCGGGTCCCGGTCCGGGGCGGAGTAGGCCCGGAACTGGCCGACGAGCTCGACCGCAAGCGACGTCTCCTCGCGGGCTTCCCGGACGGCGGCCGCTTCGAGCGTCTCGCCGTAGTTGACGAAGCCACCGGGCAGCGCCCAGCCGGGGGGCGGGTTCTTCCGCTCGATGAGGACGATGCCGCGCCTCTTCCCGGCGCTCCCGATCTCGATGATGATGTCGACGGTCGGGACGGGATTCCGGTAGCGGGAGCGGGCCATGGTGTTCTGGTGTCTGCGAGGACATTGTAGGGGCCGCGCGCTCGCCTTGTCAACGTCAGAAAATGGGGACGTGACTGGTGCGGCAGTCCTCTTTGGGGGACACTTCGCGGCGAGGCGCGCTCCGGCAACAGAGGAGAGCGTTTGGCACGAATAGTGCTATTATGATCAATGAAAGAAGATGAGTGATACGAGGAGTCTGCCATGAAAAACGGGGGGATCCGGCGGATAGTATTTTTCTCGGCCATTCTGGCCGCGTACGGCGGTCTCTGGGGGGCCGATCACTACAGGGTCGTCAACGGTCCGAAGGAGTTCTATTTCGGCCACATCAGCTACATCGAGCCGACGCCCGAGGGGACGGATCCCCTTGTCCTTCGCGAAGGCCGTTCAGAGCCCGAATCGGGCGTTCTCAACACGCCCGTCGGCCCGGGCGACACCGTCCGGACGTCGACCGACCGGCGCTGCGAGATCCAGTTCGACACGGGCACGATCGTCCGCCTCGACGTCGCGACCGAGATCCGGGTCGAGACCATCCTGGCCCGCAGCCTGAGCGGCCCTGACGCGCTCTCGGTCCTGACCCTCGGACAAGGCCGCATCTACGTCATGTACAAGGAATACGGCCGCCGGGAGATGTTCCAGGTCCTGACGGCCAACACGGCCGTCAAGCTGAAGCACAACTCCGTGGCCCTGGTCTCCGCGGCCTCCGACGGAACGACCGAAACCCAGGTGCGGTACGGCCGGGCCCAGGTGCTCTTCGGGCCCGATCCCGAGCGTCTCGACGACCGGGCGGTGAAGAAGGGCGAGCGCCTGATCGTCCTGAAGGACCACCAGTTCGAGCTGGCCGCGGCCATCGACGGCACGGCCTTCGAGCTGTGGAACCGGGACGTCAACGCGCATTTCGAAGACCTCCACGAGGGCCTGACGTCGCTGCCGAAGCCCCTGCAGAAGCTGCCGCCGGCCGTGTTCTATTTCGCGCAGACCTACGGCAACCGATACGGCGAATGGCTCTGGGACGATTTCTACGGCTACGTCTGGCGCCCCTTCATCGACAACGGCGCCTATCCGTGGGGCTGGAGCCCGTACTTCTACGGCCAGTGGTCGTACGCCGCCGGCCAGATGTTCTGGGTGCCCCAGGAGCCCTGGGGCTGGATCCCGTACCACCTGGGCGTCTGGCAGTGGGACAAAAAACACGGCTGGTTCTGGCTGCCCGGATCGATGTTCGCCCCGGCCTGGGCGACCTGGGACTTCTACTTCGGCTACGCGGCCTGGCGGCCCTGGAGCCTCTACGACTGGATGTACGACGGCTCCTATTGGGCTTCGGGATTGGGCTGGTCCGGCGACGGCCTCTCCTATTCCCCGTACTGGGTCAACGGCCCGCCCGCAACCCGCTCGCCCGGGAGGACCGTCGTCCGCAAGAGCTCCCTGAAGCAACCGGCGCCGTCGTCCCTGCCCATTCCCGCCGAGCTCCGGGGGCTCGTCAAGAAGGTATCGACCGCCTACGCAAGCGGCGATCCGCGGATCCGCGGCGGGGCGGACGAGATCTCGCGCCGCCTCGTCCTCGTCGCCAAGGAAGATCTCGGCTCCCGGGCGATCCACGAGAAGACGCTGACCCTGGACGCGGTCTCGAAGCGGACCGCCGCTCCGGCCGGCGGGGCCGCCGT
>JBGSUG010000010.1:0-4438 GCA_041736225.1 Candidatus Aminicenantales bacterium
GGCGCCGGCGGCCGAGGCCGCCGGCTTCTGCCCGTTCTGCGAGGGTAACGAGAGCAAGACCCCCCCGGAGGTCTTCGCCCTCAGGCCGTCCGGGACCGCGGCCGACGCGCCGGGTTGGACGGTCCGGGTCGTGCCCAACAAGTTCCCGGCCCTCAACCGCGGCACGCCGCCGCCCAAGGCCGGCGAGGGCGTCTTCCAATGGATGGAGGGGATCGGCGTCCACGAAGTGGTCATCGAGAATCCCATCCACGGCTTCGAGCTCTCCGACCTGCCGGTCACCCACGTCCGCGACGTCCTGCGCGTCTTCCAGATGAGGATCCGGACGATCGAGAGCGAGCTCCACTACCAGTACGTCCAGCTGTTCAAGAACAAGGGCAAGGAGGCGGGCGCCTCCCTGAGCCATCCGCACTCGCAGATCGTGGCCACGCCCATCGTCCCCAAGAGGATCAAGGAGGAGATCTACGGGGCCGACCGGCTGTTCAGGGGATTCAAGGAATGCGGCTTCTGCCGCATCCTCCGCGAGGAGGAGGCCGCCGCAAAGAGGCTGGTCCTGCGCGGCCGTCACTTCACCGCCTTCTCCCCCTACGCCTCCCGGTTCCCGTTCGAGATGGCGATCTTCCCGCAGCGGCACTCGGCCTTCTTCACCGACGTGCGCGAGGAGGAGCTCCTGAGCCTGGCCGAGACGCTCAAACAGGTCCTGACCCGGCTCAAGGACACGGTCGGGGACCCCCCGTACAACATGGTCCTGCACCAGGCGCCCAACCGGGCCCTGGCCCTCAAGGGCTGGCCGGACATCGACCAGAGCTACCATTGGCACCTGGAGATCTTCCCGATCCTGACCAAGGTCGCGGGTTTCGAGTGGGGGACGGGCTTCTACATCAATCCGGTCCCGCCGGAGACGGCCGCCGAGTTCCTGCGCCCCCCGGCCCCGGTCAGGTAGCCGCGATCTTGCCGTAGAGGTCGAGGTAGGCCGCCGCAGAGCGCTCCCAGGAGAAATCCGCGGCCATGCAGTTCCCGACGAGGCCGCGCCACTCCTGAGGCCTGCCGAAGACCCGGACCGCGCGGGCGGCCGCTTCGAGAAGCGGCCCGGCCTCGGCCTCGGCGAACTTGAAGCCGTTGCCCCGCCCGGAGCGGGGATCGAACTCCTGGACGCTGTCGTCGAGACCGCCCGTGGCCCTTACGACGGGCACGGTTCCGTACTTCATCGCGTACATCTGGGTCAGGCCGCAGGGTTCGTAGCGCGAGGGGATCAGGAAGACGTCGCTTCCGGCGTAGATCGTGTGTGCGATCTTCTCGTCGAAGGCGATCTTGAGACCGATCCGCGACGGGTTCTTCTTCTGGGCGGCGACGAGGAATTCCTGGATCTTGGCCTCGCCCGTCCCCAGGATGACCAGCGTCAGGCCCAGGCCGAGGAGGTCGGCCAGCGCTTCGCAGACGATGTCGAGACCTTTCTGCCCGGCCAGGCGAGTGACCATGCCGGCGACGGGCAGACCCTCGGGAGCGGAGAGCCCGAACATGCGGGCGAGCTCGTCGCGGCAGACCTTCTTGCCGGCCATGTCCGCCGGACCGAAGTTGCGCGGGATCAGGGCGTCGGTCACGGGGTTCCAGTCGCGGTAATCGACGCCGTTGAGGATGCCGTGGAGGGCACTTGCGCGGTGGCGGAGGAGCCCGTCGAGGCCGCAGCCGAATTCGGGGGTCTGGATCTCGCGGCTGTAGCGCGGGCTGACCGTGGTGACGGCCGTGGCGTAGAGGATGCCGGCCTTGAGCGCGTTGACCTTGCCGAAGAATTCGAGGCCGTCCATGCCGAAAAGGGAATCCGGCAACCCGATGCGCCCGAGCGCCTCCTTTTCGAACAGGCCCTGGTAGGCCAGGTTGTGGATGGTGAAGAGGGACCGCGTCCCGGCGAAGAACGGGTCGGCGGCGTAGAGGAACTTGAGGTAGGCGAACGCCAGGGCCGCCTGCCAGTCGTGTCCGTGGAGGACGTCGGGCCGGAAGTCCAGGGCTTTCATGGTCTCGAGCGAGGCCCGGCAGAAAAAGGCGAAGCGCTCGGCGTTGTCCGGATAATCGCCGGCCGGCGTCCCGTAGAGCTGGTCGCGGTCGTAATATTCGGGCCGGTCGATGAAGAGGACGGTCACCCCGTCCGCCCGGTGGGCGAAGACGGCGCAGGATTCGATGCGGCCGCCCATATCGACCGGGAGCGCCACGAGGAGGGGCTCGAGCGGCAGGTTCCTCTTGCGGACCTCCCGGTAGAGGGGCATGAAGACCCGGACGTCGGCGCCGAGCCGGCTCAGGAACTTGGGCAGGGCCCCGGCCACATCGGCCAGGCCGCCCGTCTTGGCGTAGGGGATGACTTCGGAGGCTAGGAATGCGACTTTCATGGTTTCGCTATTCTAGCATATTTCAGCCCTTGGCTCACCCTATTGCCAAGGTTGGGGCGGAAGAATAAGATGGGGCGGAAAAGCGGGGCCATGGAAGAACAGGAGAAACAGGTGAGGACGGTGACGGCAGCGGTCATCGAACGGGACGGAAAGGTTCTCGTCGCCCGGCGGAAGCCGGAGCTCGTGGCCGGGGGGCTCTGGGAATTCCCCGGCGGAAAGCTCGAGGCGGGGGAAACGCCCGAACGGGGCCTCGCGCGCGAGCTCGCGGAGGAGCTGGGTGTTCCGGCGAGGGTCGGGGAGCACCTCTGCACGGTCCCGTTCTCTGGGGAGATCGCGAGCTTCGAGCTCGTCGTTTTTCGGACCGAGCTCCTCGGCGAGGATCTCCGGCTCACCGACCACGACGAGATCCGCTGGCTTTCTCCCCGCGACATGGACGAGGCGGAATTCTCCAAACCGGACCGGCCGGTCGTGCGGCTGCTCGCCCGGCGCGAAGGGCCGGCCGGGAGGCCCGCATGAACGCCGTCGTCCTCAAGCCGGGCCGCGACAAGGCCGTCAGGAACCATCACCACTGGATCTTCTCCGGGGCCATCCGCGACCTGCCCGACTTCGCCGACGGCGATATCCTGCCCGTCCGGAGCTCGGTCGGAGAGATCCTCGGGCACGGCTACTTCAACCGGAAGAGCTCCATCACCGGGCGCATGATCGCTTTCGGCGCGGAACCTCCCGAAGCGGCCGTCCGCGGCAGCCTCGAGCGGGCCCTGAAACTGCGGGCCGGGCTGTTCGATCCCGCCTCGACCAACGCCCGCCGGCTGGTCAACGCGGAGGGCGACGGCCTGCCGGGACTCATCGCCGACATGTACGACGACGTCCTCGTCATCCAGATCGCGACCCTGGGCATGGAGAAGCTGAAACCCCTCGTTGTCGATGTGCTCTCGGCCTCGCTCCGGCCCCGCTCGGTCATCGAGCGCTCCGACCTGCCGGCCCGGAGGGAAGAGGGCCTCGAGCCGCGGGAAGCCCTTCTTGCGGGAGAGGCGGTCGACAAGGGCCGCATCCTCGAAGCGGGCATCGCTTTCTCGGTCCGGTGGGCCCAGGGCCAGAAGACCGGCTTCTATCTCGATCAGCGGGAATCCCGGAAGCTCGTCCGGGAATTCGCCGCAGGCCGCCGCGTCCTCAACTGTTTCGCCTACACCGGCTCGTTCTCCGTCTGCGCCCTCCTCGGGGGGGCCGTCCGGGCCGATTCGGTCGACACGTCGGCCGCGGCCCTGGAGCTGGCCCAGGAGAACTTCGAGCTCAACGGGCTCTCCGCGGGATCGGGCCTGTTCTTCACCGCGGACGTGTTCGAGTTCCTCCGCGAGCCCGCCCTCGAACACGACTTCATCATCCTCGACCCGCCGGCTTTCGCCAAGAAGAGAACGGACGTCGTCGCCGCCTGCCGCGGCTACAAGGACATCAACCGGCTGGCTCTGCAGAGAATCAAAGCGCCGGGCCTGCTGCTGACCTTCTCCTGCTCTCATTTCGTCGACGAGGGGCTCTTCCAGCAGGTCGTCTTCCAGGCCGCCCACGAAGCGGGGAGGCGGGTGCGCATCCTCCAGAAGCACCGGCAGGCCTTCGACCATCCCGTCAACGTCTATCACCCCGAAACGTCCTACCTGAAAGGCTTCCTTCTCTACGTCGACTGAGGCTTCGGGGAATCCGCTCGAGGGGGAGCGCCTCCGCCGCGGCGATTGCCTGACGGGACGCAATCTCATATAATCCGGGTGACCGGGCCGGGACGATTCAGCGGCCGGGTCAGGAGGCCGTCATGGACCGTCAGGATGAGATCCGGGACTTCATCAGGCCCGCCGCCATGGCCGGCGCGGCCCTGGCCCTGAGCCTCGCGATCTACCTCGCCCTCGTCGAGGTCCTCCGCCGGGTCGAAGAGCCGTTCCGCGGCTTCGTCGGGGACATCGACGCCCGGCCACTGCGATACGCGGCCTACGGGACGGCCGCCGTCGTCATCCTTCTCCTCCTTCTCCTCAGGCCCCGGCTCATCCGCCGGCGCCCGGCCGACGACACCCCGG
>JBGSUG010000014.1:0-3407 GCA_041736225.1 Candidatus Aminicenantales bacterium
ATCGACCCGCGGCTCACGGCCGCCGTCGGCCCGGGCGGGGCCTGGCCGCTTTTGGCCCTCGTCTTCCTGACGAGCATCGCCCCGTTCGCCATGCCCCAGCTCGTCCAGAAGTTCTATGCCATCCGGGACGAGAAGGCCGTCCGGCGGGGCATGATCGCCTCGACGGCCTTCGCCCTGCTCATCGCCGCAGCGGCCTATTTCACCGGGGCGGCGGCCCGGCTGTTCCTGACCCCCGAAAACGCCCCGGGGGCCTTCGCCGGCGGGAAGCCCATTTTCGACGTCCTGATGCCCGAATTCCTGGCCAAGGTCATCCCGCCGTCGCTCTCCGTGCTGATGATGCTCCTCATTCTTTCGGCTTCTATGTCGACGCTGGCCGCCCTGGTCCTCATCTCGAGCTCCTCGGTTGTCAAGGACCTCTACGCCGGTTTCGTCAACCGGGCCGTCACCGACCGGGCGCTGACCCGGCTCATGCGCATCGTCTCGGCCGCTTTCGTCCTCCTCTCCGTCGTCCTGGCCTATTTCCGGCCGGCATCGATCGTCGCCATCCTGTCGATCTCGTGGGGCGCGATAGGATCGTTCTTCCTCGGCCCCTTCGTCTGGGGCCTCATCAGCAAGAAGGTGACGAAATTCGGGGCGATCGGATCGGCCGTCCTGGGCCTGGGGACCTGCCTGGGGCTTTCCCTCTCGGGCCTGGGACCGGCCGAGGCGGGCTCGATCGGGATGATCGTTTCGTTCGCCTCCAACCCGCTGCTAAGCCTTATTCACTGACTCCGAATGGGGGTGTCCCCCGTCAGTAGCGGAAGATCATCTCAAATTGAAGCCAGTCGTAGCTCGACGCGCCGGGGAAATAGAAACTCCCGGGGGTGAAGTGCTCCCAGATGAACCGCCCGGTGAGGTATTTGCTGACCCTGCAGTTGAGGCGTCCCCTGAGGAGGGTGCCCCGGCCGCGGCCGGAGCCCCCTGGGAACGCGCCGGGCTGGACCTGGGCTTGGCTGGCCCCCATCGGCATGATCATGAGGTGGCCGTCCGAACGGGCCCCGAGATCGAAGGCGAGCTGGGCGTAGACCGACGACAGGTTGCTCCAATAGGAAGGCCGGCTCTCGCGGGTATACGTGTAGATGTAGCTCTCGCTCCACTTGGGCCAGCGGCTGAAGATCGGGTCCCAGGCCTCCATCCGGGCCGTGGCCGGATCGTCCCCGCTGAGAAGTATGCCGCCGACGACGGCCGACTTGAGCAGGGGCAGCATCCCCGCGAGGTCGTGGTCGAGGTGGACGAGGGCGCCGTAGGCCGAGCGGCCGGCCTCGCCGTATCTCCCCGTTTGAAGGGCCGCTTCGGCGGTGAGCGAAAGGGGCTTGGACAGGACCGCCACGGCCCGGGCCCCGAACGTGTCCGTCCGCGTCGGGACGGGCCAGGCCTCGTTGGCCTCCGTCGTCTTGCGGACGGCGTAGGCGTCGAGCTTCGTCCTGCCCAAGATCCCGGCATAATAGAGGGCCAGGGCGGATTCGGGCTGTTCGGCTAGGGCCTGGGGCTTCGGGTGGACGACCGGCAGGTACCGATCCGTCGCTTTCGTGGCGTGGGCGAAAGCGGTCAGGGTGTGGCCCTCGGCCAGTCCGGCGTCGACACGGAGGGCGTTGAAGTAGTAGGACCGCGAGCCGTCGCCCGGCGTGCCGTCGGCGATGACGAACCCCTCGCCGAAATTGAGGTCCTGGCGCCCGGCCGTGACCGTGAAGAGCACGCGGCCCGGGGCCTTCCATTTGACGTAGAGGTTGTCGACGAAGAGCTCGTGCCAGCCGAAAGCCCGGTCCTTGGGAGCCAGGTAGACGCGGAACTCGTTGGTGACCTTGCCCAGGACCTCGAGGTTCCCGAGCGGTTTCCAGTCGAGGCCCAAGGTCGTCCGGTTGCGGGTATAGGCGGACGCGTCGTCGGCCGTCTCGTCGAGACTGACGGCGTTGTCCCAGGCCTCGAAACGGAAGCGCTCGACGAAGATGAGTTTCAGGCGGGGCTCGGCCCCCTCCGTCTTGTCCTGGGCCGCGGCCGGAAGGACGGCCAGGACGGCCGCCAGACAGAGGGCACCGATCGTCGGCGAGAGGGGGATCCGTCTCATGGGCATGTCCTCGGGAACCGTATCCGGGACATCTTACCACAAACGACGCCGGGGAGCCCGGTCAGTAGAGGCCGGTCGATCCGAAGCCGCCCTGGCCGCGCGAGGTGTCGTCCAATGCGTCCGATTCGACCACGGTCACGGAGGTCACGGGCTGGACGAGCATCTGGGCGATCTTCATGCCCTTCCTGATCGCGAAAGGCGTCCCGCCCAGGTTGATCATGACCACCTGGACCTCGCCCCGGTAGCCGGCGTCGATGACGCCCGCCAGCCGGTGGACGCGATTGAGCGAGATGCCGCTCTTGTCCCAGACCAGGCCGACGTGGCCGGGCGGCACGGCGACCCGGACTCCCGTGGGCACGGCGAAGACCTCGCCGGGCGCGAGCTCGCGGTCGGCGACGGCGAAAAGGTCCAAGCCGGCGTCGCCGGGGTGGCCGTAGACGGGCAGCTTGGCGTCCGGGTGGATGCGCTTGACCTTGAGCTCCATCGGCGTCTCCCCTCTCAATCCGAACCCTCGACCCGGACCTCGCCGAAGTAGGGCCGGGCCGCGGCCGCGATGCCCTCGAGCTCGGACCGGCCGAACGGCTTGATCGCCAGGAAGGCGGGATCGATCGTCGTCTGGGGCACGAACTGCTGGACGGCGTAGCTCGCGGCCCCGTCGAGCCATTCGCCGATCTGGACGACGTCGTCCGGGCCGACGAAACCCGGGACGACCGTCGTCCGGAACAGGTAGGGGATGCCGGAGTTCCGGATGAGATCGATGCTCCGGACGATCTTCTCGAGGTCGATCGCCGACCGCGTGACCTCGCGGTAGCGCTCGAGCGGCGCCTTGACGTCCATGGCCACCCGGTCGAGGAGGCCGAGGGCCAGGAGCGCCTCGAGCCGGTCGGGGAAGGAGCCGTTCGTGTCCAGTTTGACCAGGAGGCCGCGTTCCCGGACGACCCGGATGACTTCCTCGATATCCTCGTGAAGGAGCGGCTCCCCGCCGGTGAGGCAGACGGCCTCGAGCCAGCCCTTCCGGCCGTCGAGATAGGACAGGAAGTAATCGGCGGCCATGCTGGGGATCGTCTCCGGCTCGAGGACGAGCTGGGAGTTGTGGCAGTAGGGGCAACGGAAGGTGCAGCCGCCGAAGAAGACAGTGGAGGAGATGTGGCCGGGGAAGTCCCGGCTGGAGAACTTCTCTATGCCTTTGATCTCGACCAAGCCTCGAACTCCTCCGCCGTGTTGATGACGGCCCGGACGATCCCCTGGGTGTGGGCGATGAGCGTGGGCAGCTTGATGGCCCCGGTCTCGTCCCGCTTGATGA
>JBGSUG010000015.1:0-8095 GCA_041736225.1 Candidatus Aminicenantales bacterium
CGCAAGGTCAAGGAGATCCGCGAGACGGTCGGCCCCGGCCGGGTCATCTGCGGGCTCTCGGGCGGCGTCGATTCCCTGGTCACCTCGCTCATCATCCACAAGGCCATCGGCAACAAGCTGACGTGCATGTTCATCGACAACGGGCTCCTCCGGAAGGGCCAGTACGAGACCCTGATGGAGGCCTTCCGCCGCAAGTTCGCCCTGAAGGTCATCGGCATCGACGCCTCGGACCTGTTCCTCGAGAAGCTCCGCGGCATCGTCTCGCCCGAGCGCAAGCGCAAGACGATCGGCCGCCTGTTCATCCATCTCTTCGAGCGCGAGGCCATGCGCCTCGGCGGGGCGGCCTTCCTGGCCCAGGGGACGATCTACCCGGACGTCATCGAGTCCAACCCCGTCAAGGGGCCGTCCTCGGTCATCAAGTCCCACCACAACGTCGGCGGGCTGCCCAAGGGCCTGAAGTTCCGCCTGGTCGAGCCGCTCCGCGAGCTTTTCAAGGACGAGGTCCGGGCCCTGGCCCTCGAGCTCGGCGTCGACGCCGATTTCATCCACCAGCACCCCTTCCCCGGCCCCGGCCTGGCCGTCCGGATGGTCGGCGAGGTCAACCGGGAGAGCCTGGAGATCCTCCGGGCCGCCGACGACATCGTCCTCCAGGAAGTCCAGAAAGCGGGGATCTACAAGAAGCTGTGGCAGGCCTTCGCCGTGCTTCTGCCCGTCCGCTCGGTCGGCGTCATGGGCGATCAGCGGACCTACCACCGCGTCGTCGTCATCCGGCTCGTCCAGAGCACGGACGGCATGACGGCCAACTGGTATCCCGCGCCGGCCAAGCTCATGGCCCGCATGTCGACGCGTATCGTCAACGAGGTCCGGGGCGTCAACCGGGTCGTCTACGACGTGACGACCAAGCCGCCCGGGACGATCGAGTGGGAATAGAATAGACGGTTCGAAAGAGATAGCCGTCCATGGAACCGACGTTCGTCCATCTGCACAACCATTCCGAGTACAGCGTCCTCGACGGCTGTTTGCGCGTGGCGAACCTCGTCGGCGCGGCCTACGAGCACAAGATGCCCGCCGTGGCCATGACCGACCACGGCAACATCTTCGGCGCCGTCCAGTTCTTCAAGGAGGCTAAATCCAAGGGCGTCAAGCCCATCCTCGGCTGCGAGGTCTACGTCGCGCCGCAGAGCCGGTTCGACAAGAAGCCCGGCGGTCCCAACGACGTCCACCACTACCACCTCGTCCTCCTGGTCAAGGACGAGTCCGGCTACCGCAACCTCTGCCGGCTCCTCACCCAGAGCTACCTAGAGGGCTTCTACTACCGGCCGCGGATCGACAAGGAGCTGCTGGCCGCCCATTCCGGCGGCCTCATCGGCATGTCGGCCTGCCTCAAGGGCGAGCTCTCGGTCTGGCTCTCCCGGGGACTCCCGGAAAAGGCCGAAGAGGCGGCCCGCGAATACGCCGCCCTGTTCGCTCCCGGCGATTATTACGTCGAGCTCATGGACCACGGCCTGCCCGAGCAGAAGGCCGTCAACCCCCAGCTCGTCGCGATCGCCCGCAAGCTCGGCCTGCCCCTCGTCGCCACGAACGACATCCACTTCGCCCGCCGCGAGGACGCCGAGAGCCAGGACGTCCTGGTCTGCATCCAGACGAACCGCAAGATCTCGGACCCCGACCGGCTCAAGTTCTCGACCGACCAGTTCTACTTCAAGTCGGCCGCCGAGATGGCCGCGATCTTCCGCGACACGCCCGACGCCATCGAGAACACCGGCAAGATCGCCTCCCGCTGCAGCTTCGAATTCCCGGCCAAGAGCTATCACCTGCCGCAGTTCACCCCGCCCGAAGGCAAGACCCTGAGCGAGTACTTCGAGGAGGTCGCCTGGGCCGGCTTCCAGACCCGGCTGGCCCAGCGCGAGGCCAAGGGCGGGAGCGGCGGGGCCGCCCACACCCAGACCGAGTACGAGGAGCGGATGGAGCGCGAGATCGAACTCATCAAGAAGATGGGCTTCGAGGGCTACTTCCTCATCGTCTGGGACCTGCTCAAGACGGCCCGCGAGAAGGGCATCCCCGTCGGACCGGGCCGCGGCTCGGCGGCCGGCAGCCTCCTCGCCCACTCCCTCGAGATCACCGAGATCGACCCGATCGAGTACGACCTCCTCTTCGAGCGCTTCCTCAATCCCGAGCGCATCAGCCTGCCCGACATCGACATGGACTTCTGCGGCCGGCGGCGGCAGGAGATGATCGAATACGTGACCCGGAAGTACGGCCAGGAGAACGTCTGCCAGATCATCACCTTCGGGACCATGGCCGCCCGCGGCGCCATCCGCGACGTCGGCCGCGTCCTCGAGGTCCCCCTGCCCGAGGTCGACCGCATCGCCAAAATGATCCCCCTGGCCCTCGACGCGACGATCGCCGACGCCCTCAAGTCCGTGCCCGAGCTCCGGGCCCTGCGGGACCGGAACTCCAAGGTCGCCCAGCTCCTGGCCATCGCCCAGAAGATCGAGGGGCAGGTCCGCCACCCCTCCATCCACGCCGCGGGCATCGTCATCACGCCCAAGCCCCTGGTCGAGTTCCTGCCCCTCTACCAGTCGGTCAAGGGCGAGATCACGACCCAGTTCCCCATGGGCGACGTCGAGGCCCTGGGCCTGCTCAAGATGGACCTCCTCGGCCTGCGCAACCTGACCGTCATCGACGACGCGATCGAGCTCCTCCGCCAGCAGACCGGCGAGACGATCGACATCAACAACCTCCCCCTCGACGACGACGCGACCTTCGAGCTCTTCCGGGCCGGGAACACCGACGGCATCTTCCAGTTCGAGAGCCCGGGCATGAAGGACCTCCTGCGCCGCTTCCGCCCGACCGAGTTCCGCGACCTCATCGCCCTCAACGCCCTCTACCGCCCGGGACCGCTCAAGAGCGGGATGACCGACGAGTCCATCCACCGCCGCAACCACCCCGAGCGGGTCGCCTACGAGCTCCCCGAGCTCGAGCCCATCCTCCGGGAGACCCGGGGCATCATCATCTACCAGGAACAGGTCATGCGCATCGCCACGGACCTGGCCGGGTTCACCCTGGCCGGGGCCGACCTCCTGCGTAAGGCCATGGGCAAGAAGGACAAAGAGACGATGAAGGCCCAGAAGCAGAAGTTCGTGCAGGGGGCCAAAAAGAAGGGCATCGCCTCGTCCAAGGCCGACAAGATCTTCGAGCAGATCAAGGAATTCGCCGAGTACGGCTTCAACAAGTCCCACAGCGCCGCCTACGCCTTCCTGGCCTACCAGACGGCCTGGCTCAAGGTCCATTACCCCGTCCACTTCCTGGCCGCGCTGCTGACCTCGGAGGCCGAGCGGGGGGCGACGCCCCAGGTCGTCAAGTACATCGGCGAGTGCCACGAGATGGGTATCCAGGTCCTGCCGCCCGACATCAACACGAGCGAGTTCCGCTTCACCGTCGAAGGGAAGGACATCCGCTTCGGCCTGGCCGCGGTCAAGGGCATCGGGCAGGCGGCGGTCGAGGAACTCGTCGCGGCCCGTAAGAGGGCCGGCGGCTTCCGGTCGCCCTTCGACCTCTTCCTCGAACACGACACCAAGGTCCTCAACCGCAAGGCCGTCGAAAGCCTGATCAAGGCCGGCGCGTTCGATTCGCTGGGCTGGAGGCGGTCGCAGTGCTTCCACATGCTCGACCGGATGATCGACTTCGGCCACGATGTCCAGAAGGCCGCGGCCACCCGCCAGAACTCCCTCTTCGGCTCGGGCGCGGTCGAGCCGCCGCCCGTCCCCCAGGAGGTCCAGGAGATGCGGGAGTGGGACGAGTCCCACGTCCTCTCCTACGAGATGGACGCCCTCGGCCTCTACATCACCGGCCATCCCCTGGCCCGGCACAAGGACCGCCTGCGCAAGCTCGTCTCGCACCTCATCAACGAGCTCGACTCGGAGCGGGACTTCGACAAGGACGTCCGCCTGGCCGGCATCATCGGCTCCTTCAAGCCCCTCAAGACGAAGAAGGACGAGCGCATGGCCACGTTCGTCCTCGAGGATCTGACCGGCAAGATCGAGGTGGTCGCATTCCCCGAGTGCTTCGGCCGGCACGGCCAGTACCTGCGCGAGGGCCAGCTCGTCTGGATCAAGGGCAAGTACATGGGCGAGGAGGAGAACCGCCGCATCAGCCTGAGCCAGGCCATGCCCCTGGCCGAGGCCTTCGAGAAGCAGGCCAAGCGCGTCGTCGTCCGCATTTTCCTGCCCGGCCTCGAGGAGGCGACGATCGCCGAGCTCAAGACCGTCCTCGACGGCTACGAGGGCCGCTGCCCGGTCCAGTTCGAGCTCGAGACGCCCCACTCCTACCGCGTCGTGGCCCAGAGCGCCGAGGTCCAGAAGGTGACGCCCTCGGAGGACCTGGTCCAGAAGATCGAGTCGTTGCTCGGGGAAAATTCGGTGACGGTGGAGTACTGACCCCCAATCCTCGACTCCGGAATCCCCTCTCTCCGGCTGTGCTCGGGGATATCCTCTAGCTCCCCGGCCCCCCGGGAACCAGTGCGGTCGGTTCCCCCCGCTTCGCGGGTCCCCCCTCCACCACGGGGATCTGCGAGGATAATCCCCTCACCGCCTCGAGAGGGGACAGACTCAAATTGACACTCTGTTATAAAACGGGTAGATTAAGTTGACTATTTTCTTGATTTTCTGAGGTTCTCCGTGCCCTATACGATCGTTTTGGCAGATCCCAGCCCTTCGGTCCAAAAGGCGGTCCAGCTCGTCTTCGCCGAGCCCGAGTTCCGGGTGACCGTCTTCGAGGACGGGGCCTCCCTGCTCGAATCGGCCCCGGGCCTCCGCCCCGACGCCCTGCTGGTCAGCCTGACGCTGCCCGGGCGGGACGGCTACGAGGTCGGCCGCGCCCTGAGAAGCCGCAAGGAGCTGGCCTCGGTCCCGCTCGTCGGGCTGCGCGGCAGCTTCGAATGCGTCGACACCGACGGGATCGTGCCCGCCGACTACGACGAGGTCCTGCCCAAGCCGTTCGAATCCGAGCGCCTGGCTGCCGTCGTCCGCGAGCTCATCGCCCGGAAGACCGGACCGAGCTCGCTGCCCGAGGAGCCCCTCTGGCCCGGGGACGGGGTGGCGGCCGTGCCGGCCCCGCCGCCCGGCCCGTCCGTTTCGGAGATCAAGGCGATCGTCCGGGAGGAGATCGGCGAGATGGAGCGGGAGATCGAGAAACGGGTCCGGGCCCGCGTCCTGGCCGACCTCAAAGATCGGAATCCGAGATCATGAACACCAAAGACGAACTGGCCAAAGCCTACGATCCCAAGCCGGTCGAGGAGAAGTGGGGCCAATTCTGGCTCGACGAGGGCCTCTTCACCGCCGACGCCAAGTCCGACAAGCCCAAGTTCTCCTTGGTCCTGCCGCCGGCGAACGTCACCGGCATTCTCCACATGGGCCACGCCCTCTGCTTCACCCTGCCCGACATCATCACCCGCTGGAAGCGGATGCAGGGCTACAACTGCATGTGGCTGCCCGGGACCGACCACGCCTCGATCGCCGTCCACAACGTCATCGAGAAGCGCCTGGCCGAGAAGGGCCTGACCCGGGAGAAGATCGGCCGCGAGGAATTCCTGCGCATCGCCTGGGAGTGGAAGCACAAGTACGCCGGGGTCATCACCGGCCAGCTCAAGAAGCTCGGCGCCTCGCTCGACTGGTCGCGCGAGCGCTTCACCATGGACCCGGGCTTCAGCCGGGCCGTCAAGCAGGTCTTCGTCTCCCTCTACGACGAGGGGCTGATCTACCGCGACTATTTCCTCGTCAACCGCTGTCCGCACTGCCGGACGGTCCTCTCGGACATCGAGATCGAGCACAAGGACCTGAAGGGCAAGCTCTGGCACATCCGTTACGCGGTCGAGGGCTCGGGCGAGTCGGTGGTCGTGGCGACCACCCGGCCCGAGACCATGCTCGGCGACACGGCCCTGGCCGTCCACCCGGACGACGAGCGCTACGCGCACCTCCACGGCCGGCGTGTCGTCCTGCCGATCCAGAACAAGTTCCTCCCGGTCATCACGGACGAGCGGGTCGAGCGCGATTTCGGCACGGGCGCGGTGAAAGTGACGCCGGCCCACGACCCCGTCGACTTCGAGCTCGGCAAGAAGCACGGCCTGGAGCAGGTCATCGTCATCGACGGCGAGGGCCGGATGACCGAGGCGGCCGGCCAGGATTTCGCCGGCCTCGACCGCTTCGCCGCCCGGGCCAAGGTCGTCGAGAGGCTCCGCGAGCTCGGGGCCCTGGTCAAGATCGAGGACCACGACCACGCCGTCGGGCACTGCTACCGCTGCAAGAGCGTCATCGAGCCGCACCTGTCCTGGCAGTGGTTCGTCCGCATCAAGCCGCTGGCCGACGAGGCCATCCGCGTCGTCGAGGACGGCTCCATCAAGTTCATCCCGGAGAACTGGTCCAAGACCTACTTCGAGTGGATGTACAACATCCACGACTGGTGCATCTCGCGCCAGCTCTGGTGGGGCCACCGCATCCCGGCCTGGTATTGCCGGGACTGCGGCCGGATCCTGGTGGCCATGGAGGCGCCGGAGAAGTGCGACAAGTGCGGCGGCCCGCTCGACCAGGACGAGGACGTCCTCGACACCTGGTTCTCCTCGGGCCTCTGGCCCTTCGGCACCCTCGGCTGGCCCGACGAGACCGACGATCTGCGCACGTTCTATCCGACCGACCTGATGTCGACCGGGTTCGACATCATCTTCTTCTGGGTGGCCCGCATGATCATGCTGGGCCTCAAGTTCCGGGGCGAGATCCCCTTCCGCCACGTCTTCATCAACGGCCTCGTCCGCGACCTCAAGCGGCGGAAGATGAGCAAGTCGGAAGGCAACATCATCGACCCGCTGGAGATGATCGACAAGTACGGCACGGACGCCCTGCGCTTCACGCTGGCCGCCCTGGCCGTCCCCGGCATGGACCTGGCCCTGTCCGAGGAGCGCACGGCCGGCTACCAGGCCTTCGCCAACAAGATCTGGAACGCTTCCCGCTTCGTCCTCATGAACCTCAAGAGCGAACGGCCGGAGATCCGGGAGGAGGAGCTCACGCTCGCCGACCGCTGGATCCGCAGCCGCCTCTGCGCCGTCACGGCCCAGCTCGACGCGAGCCTCACGGAATATAAATTCTACGAGGCGGCCGACCTCATCTACCATTTCGTCTGGCACGAGTTCTGCGACTGGTACATCGAGTTCGCCAAGGTCGGGCTGCGCGAAGGCCGCGCGACGACCGAGGCGGTCCTGGCCGACGCCCTCGACCGCATCCTGCGGCTCCTCCACCCGTTCATGCCGTTCATCACCGAGGAGATCTGGCAGCACCTCCCGGGGGCCGGGAAGTCCATCGTCGTCGCGCCCTATCCCAAGGCCGAGCCGGCCTGGCGGGACGAGGCGGCCGAAAAGACCATAGCCCTGGTCCAGGCCGTCATCACTGAAACCCGGACGATCCGCGCCGGCAACCGCATACCGCCCAAGGACAAGCTCCGACTGTTCGTCCGGACCGCCGGTCCGGAGGAGACTGCCGCAATCGAGTCCCAGTCGGCGCCCGTCCGGACCCTGGCGGGGCTCTCCTCCCTCGAGTTCGTCGCGGCCCTGCCCGCCGACGAGGGGCTTCTCAAGGGTGTTGCCGGTCCTTTCGAGATCGGTCTCGTCCCGGACAAGCCCGCCGATCCCGGCGCGGAGCGGGACAGGCTCCAGAAGGAGCTGGCCAAGCTCGACGCCGAGGCCGCCAAGATCGAACGTAAGCTCGAGAACGCGGATTTCGTCGCCAAAGCGCCCGCGGCCGTGGTCGAGGAGAATCGGGCCCGCCTCGGCGACCTCCGGGCCCGGCGGGAGAAGCTCGGTCAGAACCTGGCCCGGCTCTCTCCGGCCGCCTGAGCCACGTCGAAGGGGAACATGCCCGTCGGAAGCCCCGTCCACCGGTTGGCGACCGTCACCTCCACGAACGACGAGGCCAGGACCCTGGCCTTGCACGGTGCGGCCCACGGCACGGCCGTCCTCGCCGCCGGACAGACCCGGGGCCGGGGCACGAAGGGACGGACCTGGCATTCCCCGGCCGGACTCGGCCTCTACGCGTCGTTCGTTCTCCGC
>JBGSUG010000066.1:0-10185 GCA_041736225.1 Candidatus Aminicenantales bacterium
GGAATGGACGGCCGGGTCGTCCTCTACGCCTGCGCCCTCGCCGAGGCCCGGGAGAAGGCAGGCGACGTCGCCGGAGCGGCTGCGGCGCTCGAGAAGATCCTCGCCTCGCCCGGCGACAGGCTGCGCTCCGACGGCTATTACGCCAAGGCTATGCTGGGGCTGGCCCGGATCGAGGAGAAGCGCGGCCGCCGGGCCCGGGCTCTTGAGCTCTACCGCTCGTTCCTCGAACTCTGGAAAAACGCCGACCCCGGGCTGCCGGAGATAGAGGAGGCCCGGGGACGCTCGGGCGCCCTGTCGGCCGCAGCCGGCAGAGGCCGGTAGCCCCCCCGGGCCGGGAAGGGAAGAGAATGAGGGGTGGCCCGCCCCTCCGGGATAGGGGCGGGCCTGGACGGGCTCAGCGTCCATCCCCTCGAAAGATCATCAGAACTCGAAGCGCACGCCGAATCTCCCGGAGATGGGCGCGAGGAAGTTATAACCCATGCCGAAACGCGGATCGATGACCTCGTCCGGGGCCGGCATCCAGTCGGTGGAAATGATCGCGGCCTCGCCGGGCGAGATGTTGTAGCGATACTTGGTCGAGAAGATCCGCTGGGCCATGCGGGAATCGGTCAGGTTGTCGATATTGAGGTTGAATTTGATGGCCTTGCGGCCGCCGAGCCGGATCGCATACTCCATGTAGGCGTTGGCGAAGAAGACGAACGGCGTCCGGCCGAGATTGCCGCGGTTGTACGGGTAGTAGCCCGCGGTGTCGACGCTCCATTCCTCGGTGACCGGCGTGCCGCTGTAGGCGTTGGCGACCAGGCCGACGGTCAGGCCGAAGGGGAAGGCGTAGCTGCCGTAAGCCTTGAGGGAGTGCGGACGGTCGGTCCCGAGCGGTCCGTCGATGGGATTGAGGCTCTTGTCGAACGGGAGATACCACATGTCGAAGAAGCGCTCGCCGTTGGGGCTGTTGCGGCCATCCTCGTCGGAGCTGGCCAGGCCGCTGTAATTTCCCTCCAGGCGGCTGAGCGTGTAGGACAGGCCGGCCTGCCAGCTGTGGCTGAAGCGCTTGTCGAGCGACAGGTTCATCGCGGAGTAGTCGCGCTTGGCCTTGGGCTGGTCGGGCGTGCCGGGCAGGAAGGTCCCGTTCTGGCGGCGCTCCTCGTAGATCGCGGCCATGAAGGCGCTGCCGGGGTTGCTGTAATAGTACTCCTCGATGGGCACGCCGCAGTCCTCGATGGCATAGAGGACCTTCTTGTTGACCAGGCGGAGGGACAGGGACATGTCCTCCGCGAGCTTTTTCTCGAGCCCCAGCGAGATCTCCTGCTGCGTGAACGGCTTGATGTCGGGATCGATGGAACTGAACACGGGCGGCCGAAAATCGCAGGTCCAGAGGAGTGTCCCCGGGTAATAGTCGTCGACGCCGATCTTGGTGAAGTCCCAATCGTCGAGCGTGTAGTAGGCGCTCGCCCACTTGAAGCCGCCGAGGGCGTTGGCGCCCATGTCAAGCTTCATGACGTCGTGGAAGATGCCGAAGCTGCCGAAGACCTTGAAGCTCGAATCGCCGAGGATGTCGTAGACGAAGCCCAGCCGCGGCGCGAGCTTCTTCGAGAAGGGGAAGTTGATCGGCTTTTTGATGTCGGCGAAGAGCGGGTCGGTCGTGTAGCTGGGCAGGTATTCGGATTCGGCCCGGAGGCCCAGGTTGAGGGTCAGGCGGCGGGCGATCGTCCAGCTGTCCTGCAGGTAGAGGGACCAGCTGTCCATGTTGACCTTCCAGCTGTTCCCGTAGACGCCGGAGTCGCTGTTGCCGCGGACGGCGTAGTAGCCGTAGGCGCCGCGGCCGTAGTTGGTGCCGTAGGCGACGAGGTCCTGGTCCCAGCCCAGGTAGACGACGGGCAGCTGGCCCGGTTCCTGGACGTCCTCGGCCCGGCGCATGAACTGGAGGCCGGCCTTGAAGGCGTGCTCGCCGGCCATGTTGAGGTAATAGGTGAAGTCGGAGTTGAAGCTCAGCCGGGTCCGGACCTCCCTTTCGAGGCCGAGGACCTTGTCCCGGGGAAAGGTCTGCCAGCCGATCGGATGCACGTACTCGGCCGGGATCTCGGGGAACATCGAGTTCGTCACCCGGGCGTAGCCGCCGGGTTGCTCCAGCCGGAACGCATAGTAGGGCGAATCGGGCAGGGGCGAGACGGGATCGTTGCGGTTGGAGTAGAAGTAGCCGCCGCGGAAGCTGAGAAGGGCGTTGTTGCCGAGCGTCACGTCGGTGTAGGCGCTGACGGACCAGTTCGGGTAGGTGAAGCCGAAGGCGTTGTAATCGGTCGTGCCGCTGCAAGTCGCGGCGTAGATCTCGTTGGCGGATTCTTCCCGGGCCCCGCCGCCGGCGAAGTTGAAGCGGTTCATGACGAAGCTGGCCCCGGCCCGGACGTTCCGGGACGGCTGGGCGGTCATTTTGAAGGAGGAGTTCCAGCTCGTCTCGCTCCGGTCCCAGACGTTCGTGCCCTCGAGGCCCTGGATGGCCAGGTCCATGGTCCGGGTCCGGTTGAAGAGGCGCGGGGTGAGGGCACCGAAGAACCAGACCTTGTCCTTGACGAGGTACCCGCCGAGCAGCAGGCCGAATTCGTAGGTCCGGCCCTTGTCCCGCCCGACGTATTCGTCGTAGCTGTAGTAGCGGGCCTGGGTGTCGTCGTCGAAGTCGAAGTCCAGCTTGTCCCGTTTGCGGCCCTCGAGGTCGGTGCCCGAATAATAGCCGACGAGCTCGCCGTGGAAGGCGTTGCCGCCGGAGCGGGTGATGACGTTGACGACGCCGCCGACGGAGCCGCCGTACTCGGCGTTGTAGCCGGAGGCCTTGAATTGGACCTCCTCGGCGAAGTCGAAGCTGACCTCCTGGCTCTTCGTCCCCTTGGTCAGGCTCGACGTGTCGGTCCCGTCGACGTAGAACATGTTCTCGGCGCCCGAGGCCCCGTCGACGGAGATGCCGTCGAGCAGGCCCTTTTCGAGCTGGACGCCGGGCATCATGGTCACCAGGGAATCGAAGCTCCGCCCCTTGGGCAGGGCGGAGAACGTCTGCTGATTGAGGACCGAGCCCCGGGCCGCGCTCTTGACGTCGATGAGCGGGGCCTTGCCGATGACGGTGATCTGCGCTTCGATGGCGCTGGGCTTCATCGCGATGTCGACGGCCAGGGCCTGCTCGACGCCGAGCGCGATGCCCTCGCGCACGACCGCACTGAAGCCCTGGAGAGTGAACGTGATGGTGTACGTGCCGGGGGGAAGGGCGAGAAGGCGATAGACGCCGTTCGCGTCCGTCAGGGCGGTCGCCGTCCCGACGAGCCGCGGGCTTTTCGCCTCGACGGACACGCCGGGGAGCGGCCCCCCTTGATCGTCCATGACCGTGCCTGTGATCCTGCCGGCCGTCGGAGCCTGAGCGAGGAGGACCCCGGCCAGGAGAAGCATGGCAACGGCTAAAGTGCCAAGCGATCTGAGAGTTTTCATGATTTCTCCTTGTCCCGGACCGTAACCCCTGAGGGGCCGGCCGGGCTGTTCTCCCGTTCCTTGGGCCGGGCGATGGACCCGGCCTGCCTGGATTTCCTTGACTGGAGCGAGCCTCCGCGCGTCGCGGCGGGGAAAGGCGCTCGGCCTCGCGAATGACACGGCAAGATCACTCCCCTGTCTTCTTCTATCGGTCTATTCTTCGCGCGGTTTGCACCACCTCCTTTGAGCGGATTGCGATAGGCGTCCATGTTCGTCCCGGTCCTTTGTGTCACGCTCTCAACATAGCCCTGGCGCCGGCTGAGTAAATGGGCTAACCGGCCCATTCCCCCATATGAACCGAAAGGCCCATGCCTCCCCAAGGGCGGAAGATGGGGGACATGATACCCATTTCCGATTTTCCCGGGGCCGGCGGGGGGAGGGAGGATGGGGAGGTCCGAAGGGTTGGGCCGTCGGGAAATAGGGAAACGAGTATTGTGTCCCCGAATTAACTGGTGAATAATGGGGCCTGATACCACCGAAGGAGGCGTCCATGAGATACGGCATCGGCGCGGCGATCCTGATCGTCGTCCTCGCGGCGGCCTGCGCGAAACCGGCCAAGGTCCCCGAAGGCGTCCTGTTCAAGGACGACTTGGCCTTCCTCGAGGCCCATTCCAAGGTCGTCGTTCTCGGCGGAGCGGACGCCCAGGCCCAGGTCGCGGTCAATCCCGACATCCAGGGCCGGATCATGACCAGCACGGCGGCGGGCCCCGAAGGGCTGAGCTTCGGCTGGATCGGCCGGGAGGCCATTTCGTCCGGCGTCAACAACCCGCACATGAACGCCTTCGGCGGCGAGGACCGGTTCTGGCTCGGCCCCGAGGGGGGTCAGTTCTCCATCTTCTTCAAGAAGGGCGACCCCTTCGATCTCGACCACTGGTGGACGCCGCCGGCGGTCAACGAGGGGGCCTTCGACGTCGTGGCGCAGGAATCGGACCGGATCCATCTCCGTAAAGCCATCCGCCTCGAGAATTACTCCGGAACGGCGTTCGACCTCGAGGTTAACCGGACGGTCCGGCTGCTCGGCGCGGCCGAGGTTGCGGCGCTCGGAGTGCCGGTCCCGGCAGATGTCAAGATGGTCGCCTACGCCTCCGACAACAGCATCACCAACACCGGCACAGACATTTGGACCCGGGATACGGGCCTGCTCTCGATCTGGATCCTGGGCATGTTCAACCCCTCCCCCAAGACGACCATCGTCATCCCGTTCAATGGCGGGCCTGAGGACGAGCTCGGACCGGCCGTCAACGACGCCTACTTCGGCCAGGTCCCGGCCGGCCGGCTCGTCGTCGACAAGGCGCGGGGCGTCCTCTTCTTCAGCGGCGACGGCAAGTTCCGGAGCAAGATCGGCATCTCCCCGCGGCGGGTCAAGCCCTTCGCCGGGAGCTACGACGCCGCGAACGGGGTCCTGACCGTCGTCCATCTGACGGTCCCCGAGGGAGCGACCGAGTACGTCAACTCCATGTGGGAGATCCAGGAGCGGCCCTTCGCCGGGGACGTCGTCAACAGCTACAACGACGGCCCGGCCGCGCCGGGGGCGAAGCCTCTCGGCCCGTTCTACGAGCTCGAGTCGTCCTCGCCGGCCGCGGCCTTGGCCCCGGGCGAAACGCTGACCCACGTCCACACGACGATGCATTTCCAGGGGCCTGACAAGCTCCTCGACGAGATCGCCCGCCGGGTGTTCGGCGTCGGCCTCGCGGAGATCGGGAAGGCCCTCCAGAAGTAGATCGGGGAATTCGGGGACATGACTCTTTTCTCTTGAAAAGGGATCGTGTCTCCTGAATTCCCTGTTGGCCGCTTCCAGCAAAGCTGATCAGGGTCGGGTTATCGCTCCCGAACATGCGAGATTGACAACTCGGCGGCAAAATGTATACTTATTGTAGATACATTATGGCCTTATCATGAAAAATCGCGTCCAAAAATGGGGCAACAGCCTGGCCGTCCGCATCCCGAAAGCGTTCGCCGAAGAGCTGGGTTGGCAGGAGGGCGCGCCGGTCGAGATGTCGGTCGACGGAGACCGCCTGGTCGTCAAGACCGACAGGGAGCGGACCTGGGACCTCGATGGGCTCCTGGCCGGCGTCACCGACGACAACGTCCATTCCGCATGGGAGGCGGACGTTGTGAGCGCCGCAGATCCGGAAGAAGCCGCAAAGGACAGCCAGTGAAGCAGGTCTTCTTCGTGCCCGACCGCGGCGACATCGTCCTCCTGTCGTTCGCCCCCAGGTCCGGACGGAAGCAAGCCGGGCGCCGCCCGGCGGTCGTGATGTCGCCCCAAGCCTACAACGCCCGCGTCGGCCTGGCCCTATTCTGCCCCGTCGTCACCGAGATCAAGGGGTACCCCTTCGAAGTGCCTCTTCCGGCCGGCCTTCCCGTCCGGGGCGCCATTCTCGCCGACCAGGCCGAGAGCTTCGATTGGCAGGCCCTCCGCGCCGAACGGGTCTGCTCCCTCCCCCCGGCGGCCGTCGCAGAAGTCCTGGGCAAGCTCCGCACGCTTCTCTCATAACCTTCTCCCCTGTCTCCGATTCGATCGGCCGAAAGATACCTATTGACCCCCGCCCCTATTCGCCCTAGAATCAGGCCACAATAGCGCAGCGATCGGGCATCCGCAGCGTCCAGAGGGCAGATGGACAAGGGGAATATTCTCGAATCTTGGAAGGCAATCGCCGCCCACTTCGACCGCAACGTCCGCACGTGCCAGATGTGGGAGAGGGACCTGGGTCTCCCCATTCACCGGCTCGACGGATCCCCGAAGGCCCGTGTTTTCGCCTACCCGACCGAGCTCGACCGCTGGCTCGACGAAAAGCTCCACGAACACGATCGGGGCCCGCGGCCGAACCGTAAGAAGGGCGCGGCACCGCTCCCGACCCTGCCCGCCTGGAACATCGGCCTGATCGCCGGCCTGGCCGTCTTGGCCACCGCCGCAATCGGGACTTCGGGCTGGCTCATCGCCCGCCAGGCCAAGGTCCGCTGGGCCAACGACGTCGCCATTCCCGAGATCGAGCGGCTGCTGCTCACCCCCGCCAGGCAGGCGACGTTCGGCCTGTTCTTAAAGACCGAGAAGATCATTCCTCGAAGCCCCAAGCTGGCCTCCCTCCGGCCGCTCATTTCGAGTACGGTTTTGCTCAAGATGGACCCTCCGGGCATGGAGATCTGGCTGAAAGACTACGCCGCCGGCGAGGACGCCTGGGAGCAATTCGGACCGGCCCCCACGGTCGAGGTGACGGTCTGCCAGGGATACAAGCGTTGGAAGGCCGTAAGTAGCGGCCGCCTGATCGCCGAGGGTGCTTTCCACGCCCGGGCGGGGTACGAGATAGAGGTCAGCGCCGAGCAGGGCTCCTTTGGGACGGCCCCGCCCGGGATGGTGCCCGTTCGGGGAGGGCGGCATCAGAGCCAGACCCCGGAAATGGTCCATTTGCCCACTGTCGAATTAAATGATTTCTTCCTCGACAGGTACGAGGTCACGAATGCGCAGTTCAAGGAATTCGTCGACGCCGGGGGTTACGAAGACCAGCGATACTGGAAAAACGGATTCATCGAGGACGGGCGGGCGCTTTCCTGGTCGGAGGGGATCAAGAAGTTCGTCGACGGAACCGGCAGGACCGGACCGGCGACCTGGCGGTTGGGCACCTATGTGGAAGGAACCGCCGATCATCCCGTTTCAGGCGTGAGCTGGTATGAGGCCGCGGCCTACGCGGAATTCACCGGCAAGACGCTGCCCTCCGTCTATCACTGGGAATGGGCTTCCGGGAATTACCACGAGGACAGCGGTCACATCATTAAGGCCAGCAATTTCGGAAAAAAGGGCGCGGCGGCAGTCGGCAAATTCGCGGGCATGAGCCCGTATGGGACCTACGACATGGCCGGCAACGTCAAGGAGTGGTGCTGGAACGATGTCGGGGGAAGAAGGATCCTCCGCGGAGGCTCTTGGAACGAACCCGAGTACCTGTTCGATCATCTCGACAGCTTTCCCCCGTCCATGAGGTCAGAGAATTTCGGTTTCCGCTGTATGAAGGAGATCTCTGGTCTCGGCGGGCAGCCCGAGCCGTTCCGGCCGTTCGAGCTGATGGCCCCGACCGGAAATGCGACGCGAAAGCCCTGCTCCGATGAAGTTTTCGCGGTCTATCGCCGGCTTTACGACTACACGAAGTCCGACCTGGCCGTCAGGATCGAGTCCGTCACGGACTGGTCCGAGAGCACGAGAGTCGAGAGGGTTACCCTCGACGATGCGTACGGGGAGGATCGTATCTCCGTCTACCTCTTCATTCCCCGGAATGGCCACCCGCCCTACCAGACCATCGTCTACTTTCCCGGCGACAGCGCCTGGTCGCTGGATTCCGTCTTCGATTATGGGACCGTTAAAAGCCGTGAAGTCGAGCTGTTCACGGCAAGCGGAAGGGCTTTCGTCTTCCCGGTGTTCCGAGGGACTTTCGAGCGTCGGAGCGCACCCCGTCAGCCGGCCACGCCCGAAGGGGGACGTAACACGATGATCCGTTGGTATCGGGACCTGTCCCGGTGCCTCGACTATCTAGAGACACGGCTGGAATTCGCGATGGGCAAGCTCGCCTATCAGGGCTTGAGCGGGGGAGGCGCGCGGGGCGTCGTATTCACGGCCCTGGATAAACGGTTCAAGGCTGCCATCCTTATAAGCGGCGGCCTTTTCCCCGGCATGTACAACCCGGCGGTCTACGCGGCCGAGAGGGACTTGATCCACTTCGCCCCGCGCGTGCGGATCCCCGTCCTGATGCAGAACGGCAAGTACGATTACATGCTCCCTTGGGAGTCCACGATCAAAGCCCTTTTCGACCTCCTCGGGACCCCGGCAAAGGACAAGAGGCTCATCTCCTATGAGAGCGGCCATTCCATCTGGTTCCTCAACGAGTATCGCAAAGACATCTTCGATTTTCTGGATGGGCACTTGGGGCGGCCGAACAGGTAGTCAGCGAGCCCGCCCGGTCGCCGACGCCCCGGTCATCGTTCTGGCAGAGGAGAACGATGGGGCAAGATGCGACATAGTGTGCATTTTCTCCCCCGACCCTTGACTCGGTACCCTCCCGGACCCATGGTGAGAGCAGGTGATAGACGACCATGGGCCTTTCGACCGAGGGAGCCTGATATCGGCATTCGTGAGGAGGGGCATGGTCCGCTTTCAAGGGGGGAAGCGGAGGGAGAGACGCTGACGGCCTTGGGGCCCTGACGGCGGGCCCCCGGCGCCTCTTCCTCCTTTTGTTTTTCAATCCTCCTCCCGTTGCCCCCCTAGGGTATTCTCCAGGAGTGGACGCGTCAAAGAACGGCATAATGCGTCAAAGAACGAAAGCGGACCTTCGGACTATTGACAAATTCGGGTACCAATCTCATTTTGTGGACAGGTCTTGAAATTATCGGGGGCAGGCTCCCCGGGGAATCTGACGTCAAGCAGGAGATCGGCCTATGAGGGACTATCAGAAAGCGACCTCGGCGGAGGTGGGCTTCAGCGGCAAAGCCCTCAAAGAGGCCAAGCTTCAGCGGTATTTCGACCACGCCGCTTACAGCTTCTTCATCAGATACTGCGGGGACCCGCCCGAGATCGGCCTCCACGATTTTCTGACCCGATTCGAAAGGGCGGTCGTCTTCGAGACCCTGCTCAGGACTCGGGGTTGCCAGAAGGAGACGGCCGCGTTCCTGAAAGTGAAGAAACAGACGCTGAACTGGAAGGTCAAAAGGCAGCACATCCTGATCACCAAGCACATCGTCAAGGAGCCCATTTCCATATAAGGCTTCTCCGTCACGGAGGGGGTGACCGTGAATAGGGAGCCGTTGAGGGAGCTCTTGGGGCGCACCGTCCCTGTCGCGGCGGCACTGCTTCTCCTGGCCGCCGCGGCCGGGGCGGCCGGACGCGGGAGAGAGGACGGGACCGCCGTTCGGTTCCCGGAAGCGCGTATCGTCCTGGGCGATACCCCCGGGGCCAAGGCGGCCGAACCCCTGCTCGCCCGCCTGTGGGCGTCCGGTTTCTTCAGGCGGAACGAAGCGGTCCTCCGGGAGCTCCTCAATAACGATTACGCCTTCTTCGACCAGGGCGGCCCGCAAGCCCCGAAGGGGATCCTGGGCTTGGCCTGCTATTCCCGGACCCGGAGCGCGCGGGATACCATCTTCCTGAAGAAAGACCTGTTCGCCCACTTCGACGTCGGCCTGGAGGGGACCGTCGAGCGTGCGGACGTCGGCGCGAGGGTCCTGCCGGTCCTCGTCCATGAGATCTGCCACGACCTCTGGGCCAACGTCCTCGACGATCGGGAGCGGGCCGCGTTCTCCCGGGAGGGCGAGGCCTTCATGAGGGATTTCCTGAGGGCCCAGACCGCCGACGAGACGCGGCGCTTCCTCGCGCTCGCCGGGGAAGACACCGCCGATCCGCGCTGCCTCCGGTCCTACGCCGGGATCGGGGAGATTCTGGCGGCCAATCCGACCCGGGCCATGTGCGGCCACGAGATGTTCGCCTGGCTCGCCGAGAGGCTCTTCAGGACCAAGGCCATGATCCCCTGTCCCCTGCGGAAATATTACACTTGCGTCATCGCCGGGATCCCGACGGGGACGTCCAAGTAGCGCGCCGCCGGAGGAACGCTTGCACCGATCAGGATCCAGCCGCCGCTTCCTTCGCGCCGTCCTCGCGCTGGTGATCGCCGGGACGGTCGCCGGCCCCGCCGAGGCCGCGAGGCC
>JBGSUG010000076.1:0-3408 GCA_041736225.1 Candidatus Aminicenantales bacterium
GGCCCTCGGCCGCGGCGGGCCCGTCGACGACGGCGCGGGACGGGGGCGCCCTCTACCGGATCACCGCCGACGGGCTGGCCAAGCGCCTGTGGGGATCCGAAGACGAGATGATCTACACCCTGCTCTGGAGGGAGGCCGACGGCAAGGTCCTCTTCGGCACCGGCGGGCAGGGCCGGATCTATTCGGTCGACCGGGAGGAGAGGGTGGCCCTGCTCCTCCAGCAGAGCTCCGAGCAGGTCTATCAGTTGGCCTCGCTCGATTCAAAGATCTACGTCCTGTCGAACAATCCCTGCTATTTCGGCCTCCTGCTGCCGGAACAGCGGTTCGCCGGAGAGTATACCAGTCCCGTCCTCGACGCCCGGACGCTGGCGTCTTGGGGACGGATCGTCTGGGACGCCGCCGTTGCGGCCGGGGCGTCGGTCCAGCTCCAGAGCCGGAGCGGCAATACCAACGAGCCTAACGCGACCTGGAGCGACTGGTCGCCCTTCTACGGCAAGACCGAGGAGCAGGTGCTCAGCCCCAAGTCCCGCTACCTCCAGGCCAAGGTCATCCTGCGGACCCAGACCGGCAAGTCGTCCCCGGTCTTCGACCGGCTGGCCGTGTTCTACCTGCAATCGAACGTCGCCCCGACGGTCTCGCGGCTCGAGTTCCTGCGGCCGAACGAGGTCTACCTGAAGCTGCCCGACCAGGACGACGTCATTCTCGGCGTCGAGCGGAACGCGCCCGAAGCGCCGGCGAAGAAGGACGAGCTGCGGGTCAGCCTGGGGCACCGGAAATCCGAGCGCAAGGGCTTCCAGACCGTCGTCTGGGACGCCGCGGACGAGAACGGCGACACGCTGAGATACTCCCTGGCGATGAAAAAGGACGGCGAGACCGAGTGGCGCGTCCTCGAGCCCGACTGGACCGAGTCGATCTACGCCTTCGACACGCTCTCGTTCCCCGACGGCACCTACCTCCTCAGGCTGACGGCCAGCGATGCCCCCTCGAACCCCGCCGGGCTCGAGCTCAAAGCGGACAAGACCAGCCCGGCCCTCGTCATCGACAACTCCCTGCCCGTCGTCAAGGGCTTCACCGCGGCGAGGAACGGCGCATCGCTCGACGTCGCCTTCCAGGCGGAGGACGCCTACTCCTACATCGAAGAGGTGAAGGTGCTGGTCCGGCCGGGCGAGTGGCGGGTCGTCTTCCCGGTCGACGGGATCGCCGATTCCCGGGCCGAGTCGTTCAAGTTCTCGGTCAAGCTCCCCGCCGGAGCGGAGAACCAGGTCACAGTGAGGGTCCGGGACAGCTACGGGAACGTCGGGGTGTTCCGGCAGGGCTACTGAGGCCGGCTATTTCTTCGTCCGCTCGAGGTACTTGTCGTCCCGCGTGTCGATGCGGATGACGTCGCCTTCCTTGATGAACTCCGGGACCTGGACGACCGCGCCGGTCTCGAGGACCGCGGGCTTGTAGAGGGACGTCTTGGTCGCCCCCTGGAGCCGGGGCTCGGTGCTGACGACCTTGAGGTCCATGGCGTTGGGCAGCTTGACGCCGACAGGCTTGCCCTCGTACATCTCGACCTCGATGACCGTGTTGGGCTTGAGGTACTTGATGGCGTAGCCGATGGCCTCCGCGGACAGGCTGACCTGCTCGTAGTTCTCCGTATTCATGAAGATGTACTCGCCTCCCTGCTCGTAGAGGAACTCCATTTCCAAATCGTCGAAGTGGGCTTGCTCGAGCCGCTCCTCGGAGCGGAAGCGGTGCTCGGTCTGGGAGCCGAGCTGGATGTTGCGGAGCTTGGTCTGGACCATGGCCTTCCACCGGCCGGGGGTGATGAGCTGCATCTCCATCACCCGCCACAGGGTCCCGTCCATGACGATGATCATGCCTTTGCGGATCTGGGTCGCGTCGATCATAAGGTCCTCCGGGGAATGGGGCGCCGAAAGCGCCCGTCAAGCCGGATATTCTACCACAATCGTCAAAAGAACGGGGACATGTACCGCATCGGTACGTGTCCCCGTTCTTGGAGCGACACCCGCCCCTGCGTGTTCGACCCCAGCGCCGGGGCGAGATTTCCCGGACGGGTTTGCTTTCGGCGGCCTTTTCCATAATATATGAGGTCTGCGAGGCGCGAACATGAAAGCGATCTGCCGAACGATGGCACTGATACTGGCTCTGACGGTGCTCGCCGGCTGTCACAAGCGTCAGGAGGGTAACATGGTCGATCTGGCGCTGGTCAACGGGAAAGTCTGGACGGGGGACGCCGTGCGGCCGTGGGCCGAAGCCGTGGCGGTCCGCGGAGAAAAGATCTTCGCCGCCGGGACGACGGCCGAGGTGCGCAAGCTCGTCGGTGAGGGCACGAAGCTCGTCGACCTCGGCGGGGCGCTCGTCCTTCCCGGCTTCATCGACAGCCATACCCATTTCCTGGCCGGCGGCTTCGCCCTGAAGAGCATCGCCCTGCGCGAGGCGAAGAGCCGCGAAGATTTCGTGGCCCGCATCGCGGCCAAGGCCCGCGAGCTCGGTCCGGGGCGCTGGATCCTGAACGGCGACTGGGACCACCAGCAGTTCGATCCCGTGGAGCTGCCGCGGCGGGACTGGATCGATGCCGTGACGCCCGACAATCCCGTCTGCGTCAACCGTCTCGACGGCCACATGATCCTGGCCAACAGCGCGGCCCTGAAGCTGGCCGGCATCACGCGGGCGACGCCCGTGCCGCCGGGCGGCGAGATCGTCAAAGACCCAGCGACGGGGGAGCCGACGGGCATTCTCAAAGACACGGCCATGGATCTCGTCTATGCGCAGGTCCCCGAACCGGCCTTCGCCGAGAAGCTCGAGGCGGCCGAGGCGTCGATCCGTCACGCCGCGGCGAACGGCGTCACCTCGGTCCACGAGATGGCCGACGCCGCGAGCTTCGAGGTCTTCGAGGAGCTGGCCCGGCTCGGCCGGCTGACGACCCGCGTCCACGTCTACATCCCGATCACCGAGGTCGACCTCCTCGCCCGCCTCAAGATGAAGTCGCCCTTCGGCAGCCCCTATCTCAAGCTCGCCGGCCTGAAGGGCTTCATGGACGGCTCGCTCGGCTCGGCCACGGCCTGTTTCTTCGAGCCATATACGGACGAGCCGGGGACCTCGGGCCTGCTTCACGGCCAGATGTATCCCGAAGGGATCATGGAGCGGCGCATCCTCGAGGCCGACCGGGCCGGGCTGCAGCTGGCCGTCCACGCCATCGGCGACCGGGCCGTGAGCCTGCTTCTCGACATGTACGGGAAGGCGATCGCCGTGAACGGGCCGCGCGACCGGCGCTGGCGCGTCGAACACGCCCTGATTAATGGTGACCGCACCGAGTTCCGCTTGCGGCTAGACGAGAACCGCCGGATTCGCAGCATTGAACCCACGGTTCAAAATGAAGCCCACCGCCTGGTCGAAGAATGC
>JBGSUG010000090.1:0-6474 GCA_041736225.1 Candidatus Aminicenantales bacterium
TTCGGCGTCCCGCCCGAGGAAGCTCGGGGGCTCTCCAAGCGCGTGCCGTATTTCGCCGAGCCGTCCTGGCTGCGCCGGGCCGCGCCCGCCCCGGGCCGCCTCGACGCCTGGAAGCTCGCCGCCGAGCTCCAGGACGTCTTCCGCGAGATCTCCCTCCACGTCGGCGGCGTCATCCTGACCCCGGCCCCGGTCGATCGCTACCTGCCGCTCGAGACCTCGGCCAAGGGCCTGCGCATGACCCACTTCGACAAGGACGCCGTCGAGGACCTCCGGCTGATCAAGCTCGACCTCCTCTCGGTGCGGGGCCTGGCGGCCATCTCGGAGACGAAGGAAAAGATCAAGCTCCGGACGCTCCCGGCGGGCGATGCGGCGACCTACGCGGCCCTGCGCGCCGCCCGGACGATCGGCTGTTTCCAGGTCGAGAGCCCGGCCATGATGAACCTCCTGCGGCGGATGAAGCCCTCGGACGTCCATGAGATCACCCAGGCCCTGGCGCTTGTCCGGCCGGGGCCGACCGAGAGCGGCATGAAGGAGGCGCTTTTACGGCGGCGGAGCGGGCGAGGGAAGGCGAAAGTCGGGGACACGTACCAAGGGTACATGTCCCCATCCCCGTCCCCCGGCGACGACGCCTTCCTGGCCCGCATCCTGCCCGAGACCGGCGGCATCCTCCTCTACGAGGAACAGGTCATGCAGGTCGCCGAGCGGGTGGCCGGCATGCCCCCGGAGGAGGGCGACCTCCTGCGGCGGAGCCTGCGCAAGGGGAGGGGCGGCGACCCGGTGCTCCGGACGAAGTTCGTCCGCGAAGCCGGCGAGCGGGGCTATGCGCCGCAGGACGTGGAGCGGCTGTGGAAGACCATGGAGAAGTTCTCCTCCTATTCCTTCAACAAGGCCCACAGCGCCTCCTACGCCGCCATGGCCTACCAGGCCGTCTACCTCAAGGTCCATCACCCGGTGCCGTATTTCGCGGCGGTGCTCAACGCCGGCGGCGGCTACTACGATCTTCCCGAATACGTCGCCGAGGCCAGGAGGAACGGCATTCGAATCGTGGGCCCGGACGCCAACCGCAGCGACGCCGGGTTCGAGGTCGAGGCCGGGGCCATCCGCGTCGGCCTGACCGCGATCAAGGGCCTGGGCCTCAAGACGGTCGAGCGCGTCCTCGACGAAAGGAAGGCGGGCGGCGGGTACCTGTCGGTCGAGGATTTCCTGGCCCGGACGAAGCCGGGCCGGGCCGAACTCCTGGCCCTCATCCGGGCCGGCGTTTTCGACTCCCTCGAGCCGCGCCGGACCCGCCAGGTCCTGCGTTACTTCCAGGGTCTCGAGCACATGGAGGAGGTCGCCGACATCGCTTCGGACGAGAAACGGCGCATGCTCTTCGAGTCCCTCGGCTTCCTGCCCGAGGGCGACGAGCTCGAGCTCTACGAGGGCAAGCGGCCGCCGCTCCGGGTGAAGGACCTCAAGGACTGCGCCGGGAGCCTGGTCGAGCTCGTCGTCCGGGTCGTCGACGCCCGCCAGCGGGTGACCTACGGCATGATGCGGAGCGGGAACGGCCACGGATACGCCGGCGGGGACGGCGGGGACGCGGAGGCGGAGCCCGCGCCCGGCAACGGGAACGGCAGGGGAGGCGCAAAGTATTTTTACATGTTCGAGGACGAGACGGGGCTTCTCGAGGGCGTCGGCGAGACGCGTTGCGCCGCGTACGGGACGCCGCCGGTCTGCTTTCTCCGCGGCGAGGTCCGCAGGGACGGGGAAGGGGTCCCCAAGATCACCAAGTGCGCCTTCCTGAGATCGTTCTGATGGGGACATGTACCGGAGGTACGGGTCCCCGTTATTGCTTGTTCTTTTCTTAATCAAGCCTTCACAATTCCCAGGGAAAATGGGATCGAGGAATAATTGGCACGCTTTCGGCTGTAAACAATGACACGGAGGTCGATATGAGCGATTATCGGTTTTCGGCATACGTCATCCGCGATCGGGACGGGTGGGCGGCCCACTGCCCTGAGTTTCCGGACTGCCGGGCCAGAGGCGCGACCTACGAGGACGCCTTGGACAACCTCCGCGGCGTCATCCGCATCTTCGTCGAGGACGGGCTCGGCGACGACGAGGCGCCGCCGCAGAACGACGCGCTTTCTTTCACGACGCTGAGCGTCTGACCGGCGGGGAGCGGTTCGGCGTTCCGGCCCGTTCTTTCAAGGGCGGCTTCCGTGTTTCCCTTGGGCCGCTAGCCGGGACTCGTGGGTCTCCGACGACCGCCGGCATCTAAATTCTTTGTCTCCGCGCATCCGTTTTGGATTAGAATACCGCCTTGTGAGATCTTCCTCGAAGGAGTCGGTCATGAAAAAAACCCTCGGCCTTGCATCCGTCCTTCTGGCCCTGCTCATCCTCGTTCCGACGTTGTCAGCGGCCCAGGCCGCCTCCGGACAGCCGGCCAAACGCGCGATCACGCTCGATGACCTGTTCAAGATCAAGGGCGTCGGCGATCCCCAGCGCTCGCCCGACGGGAAATGGGTCGCCTACACCGTCGGCACGGTCGACGTCGAGAAGGATAAGCGCGACACCGACCTGTGGATGGTCGGTTGGGACGGCGGCGAGGAGATCCGCCTGACCTCGAGCCCCGACGGCGAATCGACGCCCCGCTGGAGCCCGGACGGTCGCTATCTCGCCTTCCTGGCCTCGCGCGGCACCGAGGAGGAGAAGAAGATCGGCGCCCAGGTCTGGCTCCTCGACCGCAGGGGCGGCGAGGCCCTGCGGCTCACCGAGATCAAGGGCGGCGTCGGCGGGTATGCCTGGTCGCCGGACGGAAAGAGACTGGTCCTCGTCGTAAGCGAGCAAGACCCGGCCGACGAGCCCGAGAAGATGGAGGGCTGGAAGCGGAAGGCCAAGCCGCCCGTCGTCATCGACCGCTATCATTTCAAGCAGGACCGCGCGGGCTACCTCAAGACGCTCGGCACCCACCTGTGGCTCTTCGATATGGCGAGCCGCAAGGCCGAACAACTGACCTTCGGCCCGTACGTCGACGGCTCGCCCGCCTGGTCGCCGGACGGCGGCCGGATCGTCTTCGCCAGCAACCGGGGGCCCGACCCGGACCGCAATCCCGATTCCAATGTGTTCGTGGTCGAGGCCAAGCCCGGCGCCGAGGTCAAGCGGCTGACCTCGAACGAAACCCCGGACGGTGGTCGTCCCGCCTGGAGCCCCGATGGCCGTTGGATCGCCTTCCTCTTCGGCGACGAGCCAAAATACTCTGCTTACGGCCTGAGCAAGCTGGCCGTCGTGCCCTCGGCCGGCGGCGTCGCCAAGGTCCTAACGGCCACTCTCGACCGACCTGTCTCGGGGCCCTTGCTCTGGTCGGCCGACGGAGCGAGCCTTCTGTTCCTGGCCGAGGACGACCGCGAATCATTCGCCGGGCGAGTTCCCGCCGGCGGGGGACCGGTCGAGAGGCTGACGACAGGCCGTCGCACGGTCTCGAACATCTCCCTCGGCCCGGACGGAGCGATCACCTTGCTCGCCGGGACGGCCACCGATGTCGGCGAGGTCCAGGCCCTCGAGAATGGGAACCTGCGGCGGCTGACGCGCCAGAACGACGCCCTTTTCGCCGGGCTCGAGCTGGGCGTGACCGAGCCGTTCTCTTCGAAGAGCAAGGACGGTACGGTGGTCAACAGCCTCCTCGTCAAGCCGGCCTCCTACGTGCCCGGGAAGCTCTACCCTCTGCTTCTCCGCATCCACGGCGGGCCGAACGGCCAGGACGACTGGAGCTTCAGCTTCGAGCGCGAGTTCTTCGCCGCCCAGGGTTACGTGGTCCTCGCCGTCAACTATCGTGGCAGCTCGGGGCGGGGGAGCGCCTTCCAGAAGGCCATCTTCGGCGACTGGGGCCGCAAGGAGGTCATGGACCTTCTCGGGGCGGTCGACCAGGCCGTGGCCCTGAAGATCGCCGATCCGGGCCGGCTGGGGATCGGCGGCTGGAGCTACGGCGGCATCCTGACGGACTACACCATCGCCACCGACACCCGGTTCAAGGCGGCCGTCAGCGGCGCGGGCAGCGCCCTGCAGCTCTCGATGTACGGCAGCGACCAGTACGTCCGGCAGTACGAGCTCGAGATCGGCGTGCCCTGGAGGGCCCTCGATCGCTGGATCCGCGTTTCCTATCCGTTCTTCCAGGCCGACCGGATCAAGACGCCGACGCTGTTCATGGGCGGAGAGAAGGACTTCAATGTCCCGATCATCGGCGGCGAGCAGATGTACCAGGCGCTCAAGAGCCTGGGCGTCGAGACCCAGCTCGTCGTCTATCCGGGCCAGTTCCACGGCATCACGACGCCGAGCTACAACAAGGACCGCTTCGAGCGGAATCTGGCCTGGTACGACAAGTACCTGAAACCCGCGAAGTAGGGGAGATCTCCGAGCCAATGGGAACTCGACCAGACAACACCTGGGGATGAATGGATAGAACGCCGGATCACCAAGATAAACGGAACATGTTGGCGGTCAATCTGGCCCTGATCGCCAATGCCGGCCTGGCGGCGCTCAAGACCGCTATAGGGATCTTGGGACACAGCCCCGCATTGCTCGCGGACGGGATCAACTCCACGTCCGACGTGGCTTATGGGATCATTGTTAAGGTCTTCATCAGGAAGGCCCGGAAGCCTGCCGACGACGAGCACCCTTATGGGCATCGACAGCTCGAAAGCATCGCGGCCGTCATCGTCGGTGCTTTCGTTCTGACCACGGCCGTGGCGATCTTCTGGGACGCGATCAACCGGGTCTATGACCTTCTCGCCGCGGGAGGTGCCGTCGCAGGAGCCAGCGCGGGAGCCCAATTCGCGGCCTTGTTCACCATTGGTTTGAAGATCCTCTTGAGCTGGAGGACCAGGCGGATCGGCCGTCAAACGGGCAACCCCGTGGTTCTCGCCATTGCCTCCGACCACCGCAACGATATCTTCGCCGCCGCGGCCGCCGGCATCGGCATCTTTCTGGCCCGCCACGGCTATCCGTGGTTCGACCCCCTGGCCGGAGCAGTGGTGGCAATGGTGATCCTGCGAACAGGGCTCGAGATCCTGCGCGAATCTTCAGGCGACCTGATGGACACCGTACCTACGGCGGAGCTCAGGAACAAGGTCGAGGCATGTGTGGCCGGAACATCCGGAGTGTTGGCCGTCGAGGAAATGCAAGCGCACCGTTTCGGCCCGTATTTCGTCATCAATCTGACCGTCGCCGTGGACGGGTCCATGACCGTTGCCGAAGGGGACGCCATTTCCGCCCGCCTGGAACGGGCTCTCTATCGGGAGATCGACCTGCTGGAACGCGTTCACGTCCATTACCACCCGCTGTCCGCGAAGACTCCGGTGCCCCCTCCGGGGATGGCGAATACCTGAGAACGGTGCCGTCAGCCGAGCTTCTTGACCCGCTTGGCGATGGCCTTATGGATCTTTTTATACGACGGGGGCGGGCCCATCCGGATGCCCTTGCCGTCGACGAAGATGGCGTCGGGCTCGCCCCATTCTTTGAACGCCGCGCGGTCGAACGTGTCGACAGCCCGGAACGCGACCTTATCCCCGAATTCCGATGCGGCGCGCTTGGCCCGCTCGAAGGCCATGTTCATGCCCGGGCACCAGCCGTTGACGAGGGCCGTGACCGCGACCTTGCCCGGCTCGAGGTCCGGCTTCTTCTTGTCCCGGATCCAGCGCGGCGGTTCGGCGTCTCCGGTGAACGGCTTCCAGAGGAGGACTTGCATACCGACGGAGTCGGCCTTTTTGTATCCGTGCTTCCGGAACCAGGACGCCCGCATGAAGACGGGGAGGGCCATGCCCCAGGCCGCCATGCCCTTGGCTCCGAGCTCTTTCGCATCCTTCTCGGCCGCATCGAGCAGGGCCGTTCCCATTCCCTTGCCCTGGAAATTCCCGCGGCCCTTCTTGTAGCCGTGGACCCAGATGCATTGGATGAAATAGAGGCCGGCGCCTTCGACGAAAGCCTCCTCGATGGGGACATACTGGATCATCCCTCCGACGGTTCCTTTATCGTCGAGGGCGAGCTTGACCCGCAGGCCCTTCTCCCGCATCTTGCCGATCCAGCGGGCCTTGTGATCGCCGCCCTCCTTCATCTCGTCCGACCAGTCGTCCAGGCAAACGCAATACAGCGGTTCATGTTCGACGGACAGGGGAATGACGTGCATCCGCGACTCTGCTTCCCGGGTTCGCTGAGAGGATTCTAGCGCCGGCCGCAAGGCCAAGTCAAAGCCGGGCGTCCCGAGGACCGTCGGGCCCCCTATCAGGAGACGGCTTTGCGATCGGTCGGGAACCGCTCGAATTCCCGCCGTTCGACGATCCCGCGGAGATGTCCGACGAGCGAAACGAGCTCGCCGAAGGTGTTGTAGAGCGCGACCGGCGCGACGCGGACGATATCGGGGGGACGGAAATCGGGCACGACGCCGCGCCCGCGCAGGGCCTCGGCGATGCGCATGGCTTCCGCGTGGACGAGGGCGACGTG
>JBGSUG010000117.1:0-33183 GCA_041736225.1 Candidatus Aminicenantales bacterium
CAGGCGGCGGAGCTTGCCCAGGGCCTCGGCCGCGGAGCTCCGCTGGGCCGTGGCGACGGTCAGCCTGGCCTCCGCGTCGTCCCGCTGCTTCGAGGTGACGCTTCCCGTCTTGAAGAGCTCCCGCATCCGCGCGGCATCGTCCCCGGCGACTTTGAGCGCCGAATCGGCCTGCGTCAGGGCGGCCTCGGCCTGCCGGATGTCCTCGCTCCGCGCTCCCTTGACAAGAAGGGCGAGCTGGGCTTCGGCCAGCCGGACCCCGGCCTCGGCCTGCCGGAGCTGGATGTCGAGCGACGCGTGGTCGATGACCGCCAGGAGGTCGCCCGGGGCGACCCGCGCACCCTCTTTGTACGAGAGCGACAGGACCTGGCCCGCGACCTTGGAGGCGACGTTGACCTCGACGGTCTCGATCGTCCCCGATGCGGATATGACGCTCTTGTCCCGTCCGTTCGAGCAGGCCAGGCCGGCGAGAAGGATGAGGCCGATCGCGATCGACTTCCGTTTCATGATACGCCCTCCTTGCGGGGCTCGAACATGGCCGGAGTGCAGGACGAAAAGTCCAGCCGGCCCTTGTCCGAAAGGATGCCCTGGAAAAAGACCTTGATGACAGATTCGAAGATCGCCGCCGGCGCCCGTCCCGTCCGGCGGACCTCCTCGGGCGTGACGAGCTGCTGAACGAGGCTGAGGAACATCCGGAGGAGCAGGTCCAGGTCGACGTCGGCGCGGAAGTAGCCCTCCCGACGGCCGGACTCGAGGATGATCTTGAAGTTCTTGAGGATCTTGTCCTGCCGGAAATCGTGGACTTCTTGCCAGACGACGGGGGCAGCCCTCTGGAGGTCGCGGGCCAGGACCGGGCCGAACTGGGAGATCTGCCCAGCCAGATAGGCGAGGAGGCGGGCCATCTTCTCGACGAAGCCCAGGGAGCCGTCGCGGAGCAGGCCTTCGACCCCCCCTTGGATCTCTTCTATCTTCCCCCGGACGACGGACTCGAGGATGTCGTCCTTGCTCCGGAACGACTTGTAGAGGGTGGCCTTGCTGATGCCGAGCTCGGCGGCGATCTCGTCGGCGGTCGTCCTCAGGAAGCCCCGCTCGAAAAATAGCCTCCGGGCCGCGGCGACGATCCGGGCCCGGACGGCCTCGTCCGCTTCGCCGCCCCGCGGCCTGGCCCGTTTGGATACTATGGAAACTCTTTTAGTTTTCACAGTTTTAATAATACACCCGGATCCGGACTTGTCAAGTGCAATATTTGGGGACACGTACCCCAGGTACATGTCCCCGGGGCCTAACCGGAAGGCTATCGCCGGACTTGGGGACATGTACCCCGGGTACGTATCCCCCGGGAGTTATCCGGGTACGTGTCCCCCGGGAGCGATCAGCCTTCGATGATCCCGAGGGGCGGGTTGGTCTTCCACTTGCCCCGGGTGAAGTCGGGGATCGCCACGGGCCGGCCCCTGTCGGAGACGCTTCTGACGCTGGCACCGACGATCGCGCTCCAGGCGGCCGCGTCGTAGACGTCCTGGTCGAGCGGCTCTCCCTTGAGCAACGACTGAATGAGCCGGTAGTCCTCGATGTAGTCCATGCCGCCGTGGCCCCTCCCCTCCCCCTTCGAGGCGATGGCCTTCCAGAGCGGGTGCTCGTACTCGTCCGCGAACTTCCCGAAGTCGTCCCACGCGTGCGGCCTGTCGGCCTTGCCCTCGACGTAGATCCGGTCGGGCCACTTGTGGGCCAGGCCGCGCGTCCCCTGGACGAGGTTGATCCGCGTATAGGGCCGCGGCAGGTTGGTGTCGTGGATGAGGATGATCGTCTTGCCGAGCTTCGTCTTGATCAGGCTGGTGTTGACGTCGCCGAGAGCGTAGCGCTCCTTCGCCTGCGGCGATTCCGCGCCGAACGCGGCCACGGCGTATTCGTGGAGGCCCCGGGCCGGGGAGCTCACCGAGACGAGATAGTCGAAGGCGTCGCCGCGGTTGACGTTCATGCACTGGGCCACGGGTCCCAGGCCGTGCGTCGGGTAGAGGTTGCCGTTGAGCTTCTGGGACCAGGCCCGGCGCCACAGCCCCTCGCCCTCGTTCGCGAACTTGACACCGCGGAGGTCGTGGAGATACCCGGCTTCGCCGTGGAGGACCTCGCCGAGGAGACCCTTGCGGACGAGGTTCAGGGTCATGAGCTCGACCCGGTCGTAGCAGCAGTTCTCCATCATCTGGCAATGCTTCTTGTACTTCTCGGCCGCCTCGACCAGGGCCCAACAGTCGTCGATCGTCATGGCCGCCGGGACTTCGGTCGCCGCGTGCTTGCCCGTCCTCATGGCGGCCAGGCAGACGGGTACGTGCCATTCCCACGGCGTCGCCGTCATGACCAGGTCGAGGTCCTCGGTCTCGCACATCCGTTCGAAGTCCCGCGGCCCGTCGGAGTACCCGGCCGGCTTGGGCTGGCCCGCCTCGACGACCCACTTCTGGGCCCGCTCGACGTGGGCCGGGACGACGTCGCAGACGGCCTTGATCTCGACGCCTTCGATGTTCAGGTAATTTTGGACGTGGGCCGAGCCCATGCCGCCGACGCCGACGAATCCGACCTTGACGGTCGGGAGAGCCGGCACGGTGAATTGGGACCGGGCCTCACCGGGGGCGACGGCCCCTCTGGCCTCGAGTCCGAGTCCGGCCACGGCGGCTCCCAATCCGGCGGCCGCGCCGATCTTGAGAAAATCCCTGCGGCTCCGACCTCTGTTCTCGTCGTTCATGGGACCTCCTGGGAGTTGGTGGCGGGCACTCTAAAAGATCCGGAAGGACAGGCCTCCGACGGCTTGGGCGCCGCCCAGCTTGACGTCGAAGGCGATGGGCGATGTGGCGATCTTGTGGATGGGCTCGTAGGTCAGGGAACAAAAGAGCGAAAGCCGTCTGACGACCTCGACCGAGATCGCCAGCAGGTACCGCGGCGCGGTCTTCGTCCCCGAATAGGCGAGATCGACGGTCTTCCAGGTTTCTTTGAAGCTGTGGAAGCCGGCACCCGCCCCCACGCGGAGGTCGACCGGTCCGAGATCGAACTGGTAGAACAGGAGAAGAGGGATGGTCCGACGGCGGAACTCGACCGGATACAGATCGCTGGGACCCATGGCCAGCCCGTCGTCGGCGACTGAGCCGTATCCGGTGGCCAAGCCGAGAGGCCCTTTGAACTTGAGCCAGACATCCCCCGATACGACGAAGCTCGATCTGTAGATCTCGCGGTAGCTCGCTCCCGCAGGGGCCATGACTCCTGCTGCGGCCGAGACCGACAGCTCCTGCGCCGGGGCGGCGATGGCCAGGCTTATCGCGAAAACGGCCACCCCGACGGCGAGAGCGCGAACTCTCATCGGGCCTCCGCCGAAACCGCCGGACCAGGGCTCCGAACGGCTGCCGTCGAAACGAGCGCGACGTCGGCCGGCCCGATCTCGTCGGACCGATTGCTTTCGAGGCCGGTCGTCCCGACGGCGGTCACGACATAAAAGTAGGATCCGCCCGCCGTCACGCCGTCGTCGAAGAACGATGTCCCCTCGACCGGAGTCCCGTTGATCTTGACGTAGCCGAGGTGCGATGCGGTCGTCCGGTAGACGTTGTATCCGGCCGCGTCGGACTGGTCGGTCCAGCTCAATTGAACGGCCGCAAGAGTATTGAAGAGAGACCGATGGTTGACCCACAGGCCGTTCACTCCGACGGGAGTCTTCGGGTATCCGCTCTTGATGGGCTGGGCCAGCTCGGCCAAAAGGCCCAGAGAAGCCCGCGCCGCGGCCGTGAAGAACTCCGGCTGCAGCTTGTCCAGCGTATCGGTGGTCTGGTGATAGTAGGGATTCGCGAGAGGATTGTCCTCGATGGCCAGCAGGGCCGGCTTGCCGTAGTCCCAGAAGGGAGAGTGATCGGAATAGACGAACGATGCGTTGACCGTCTTGGTCGCGTCCACCGGGCCGTAGGCCGCGGCGGCGAGGAAAAGGTCGCCCAGCCAGCTCGACGGAGGATTGACGATGATCTGGAGGTCTTCCGGCATCGCGTTGGCATAGGCGATCATATCCAGGTTGATGACGCCCCGGATCCGCTGGCCGGAGCCCTGGACGGCCGCGGCATAGGCCCGGCTGCCGTAAAGGCCCCACTCCTCGGCCGAAAAGGCGATGAACCGGACGGTGAAGTCGAGATCGTAAGGGGCCAGGACGCGGGCCGCCTCGACGACCGCCGCGACGCCGCTGGCGTTGTCGTCGGCCCCCGGGGCCAGGGTTTGGCGGGTCGCCGACGGCGAGATCGAGTCGTAGTGCGCGCACAGGATATAGACATCGTCGGGGTACGTTTCGCCGGTCTTTTCGGCGACGACGTTGCGCGAGCCGTAGGAACCGGCGAACGTGAACGGCTGGAACCGGACTTCGTCCAGGCCCAGGACCGAGAAGGTGCTGAACAGAGCCTCCCCGGCAGCCTCGCAGTTCGTGGTCGAGGCGTAACGGGTCTGGAAATCCTGGAGCGCCTGGACGGTCGCGTTCAAGCCGGGGGTCGTGACGAGACCGACGAGCGTCTCGATGAACGGGTCCTGGAGGGAGGCTGCCGGAGCCGGCGGGCCCCCGCCGGGACCGGGCACAAGCGAGGGCGTGATCGATCGCGCCGCCAAAGCTTTTCTCGGCAGGCCCGACGGCACCGCCTCGGCGGGATCCCCCGCTTCGGTCCAGAAGACCGCGGTCACGGGTTCGACGGCGACGGCCCGCCCGGCGGCCTTCAGGGAGTTCAGGGCGCCGGGTGCGCTGGTCCCGACGACGAGGATCTCTCGCCGCCCGGCGTTCCGGTCGAGGACGGTGAACCGGACGCCGCTTCGCCTGAGGAGCGTCATGTCGGCCCGGTCGGCCATAGCCAGGAGGCAGGTCGCGAGCTCCTGACGCACGTCGATCTGAAGCCGGGCGACCCGCGTCGCCGAGTAGCCGGGGCCCTTCGGGATCTTGATCAGGCCGACCGGTCCCCGGCGATCTGGGACGCCGGGCGACGCGAGAAGGAGGCCCCCGGCGAGGAGGACCGCCAGGGCGATCCGCATGGTCTTCATGGACCCATTAAACCAGATTTTAGTCCCGCCGGTCAACAGAGTATAATCGGGGCGGAGGCAACGCATGCCAGTCCAACGCGACACGCCTGACCCGCGCTTCATGCGCCGGGCCATCCGGGAGGCCCGGAAGAACATCGCCCGGCGAGACGGCGGGCCGTTCGGGGCCTGCATCGTCAGGAACGGCGAGGTCGTCGCCGCGGCCAGGAACACCGTCCTGATCAGCGACGCGACAAGCCACGCCGAGGTCAACGCCATCCGCCTGGCCTCGAAAAAGCTCGGAACGTTCGACCTCTCGGGCTGCGATATCTACTCGACGACCGAGCCCTGCCCGATGTGCTTCGGGGCCATCCACTGGGCCAGGATCGGCCGCGTGTATTACGGCACGGCCATCCGCGACGCGGCCCGGGCCGGCTTCCACGAGCTGGCTATCTCGAACCGCACCATCAAGACGCTCGGCCGGAGCCGGATCGTCCTCGTGTCCGGGTACCTGCGCGACGAGTGCCTCGCGCTCTTCGAAGCCTGGTCGGCCCTGCCGGACAAGACGAGCTACTGATCCGGGCCCGACACGCGGTATTACTTGACATCGGCCTGGCGCTTCCCTACAATCCACGCGATATGGACGCCCGCATCGTTCCTCTGAACCTACCCGCGGTACCGTCCTCCCTTCTTTGGAACTGGTGGGCGGCCTCCCCCGCCCGATAAGTCCGTTACCCCCGTCTATGTCCCTTTCGGGGACGAGTCCGCCGTCCTCCCCGAGCACGGCGGTGCCCGTCCCCCGAGCCGAGGCCCCCACGGATCCGACGCGGGAGACGTCGTGAAAGGAACGTGAACATCATGCGCTTCTCATCGCGCAAAGAGGCCGACCTGCCCGAGGCCTTTTACAACATCAAGGCGGACCTGCCCGGCCCGCCCAAACCGCCCCTCCATCCCGGCACCGGAGCGCCGCTCAAGCCCGAGGACCTCGAGGCCATCTTTCCGAAAAGCTTCATCGAGCAGGAGGGCGCGACCGCCCGGGACGTCCCCATCCCCGGTCCGGTCCGCGAAGCCTATTCGGTCTTCCGGCCGACGCCGCTCGTCGAGGCCACGGCCCTCGCCAAGGCCCTCGACACCCCGGCCCGCATCTTCTACAAGTACGAAGGTGTCGGGCCGGTCGGAAGCCACAAGACGAACACGGCCCTGATGCAGGCTTACCTGGCTTCCCGGGACGGAGTCGGGACGCTGGCCACGGAGACGGGCGCGGGGCAGTGGGGCGCGGCGCTCGCTTACGCCGGATCCCGATTCGGCCTGGCCACCCGGATCTTCATGGTCCGCTCGAGCTTCCGCCAGAAACCCGGGCGGCGCGTGCTCATGGAGCTCTTCGGCGGCTCGGTCGTCGAGAGCCCCGGCCCGACGACCGCGGCCGGACGGTCCTTCTACGAGCGGGATCCCGACCATCCCGGCAGTCTCGGCATCGCCATTTCCGAGGCAGTGGAGCTGGCCGCCGGGGAGCCGGGCGTCAAGTACGCCCTCGGCTCGGTCCTGGACAGCGTCCTCATGCACCAGACCGTCATCGGCCTGGAGGCGGAGAAGCAGATGGCGGAAATGGGCGCCGTCCCCGACACCGTCATCGGCTGCGTCGGCGGCGGCTCCAATTTCGCCGGGCTGGCCTTCCCTTTCGTCCGCCACAACCTCGCCGGCCGGAGGGCGGCGCGTTTCATCGCCGTCGAACCCGAGGCCTGCGCCTCCCTCACCCGGGGCGAGCTGCGCTACGATTCCGGCGACAGCGTCGGGCTGACGCCGCTGCTCTTCATGCACACGCTGGGCCGGGAGTTCGTGCCGCCGCCTCTCCACGCCGGCGGGCTCCGCTATCACGGCATGGCCCCGCTCGTCAGCCATCTCGCGGCGCTGGGCGTCGTCGAGGCGCGGGCGGTCGACGAGAAGCTGGCCTTCGACCGGGCCGTACTGTTCATGAAGACCGAGGGCATCCTGCCGGCCCCCGAGTCCGCCCACGCCGTCGCCGCGGCCGTCGACGAGGCCCTGGCTGCGAAAAGGAACGGCCGGCCGAAGACCATTCTCTTCAACCTGAGCGGGCACGGTTTTCTGGATATCGGCGCCTATGCCCCGAACGGCCGCGTCCGGACGGCCTGAGGAACATTTTGCCTCTCGGGGCCGTCCTGTATTAAGGTATCGGTATAGGAACGGGAGGTCCGCATGACCATGTCAAAAAGAACGCTCATTCTCGCTTTCATCGCCCTCGGCTCTCTCGCCGCCCTCCTCCCTGGAACGATCGCCCTCGCCGCACCTAAGGCGCGGCCGGCCGAGGACTTGGGGGCCCTCGCGAAAAAGATCGAGGCCGTCATGTCCAGGGTGTATAAACCTGACGAGCCCGGGGCCGCCGTCATCGTCCGGAAGGACGGAAAGACGATTTTCCGCAAGGGCTACGGACTGGCCGACCTCGAGCTCGGGGTCCCCGTCGCTCCCGACATGATCTTCCGCCTGGGCTCCATCACCAAGCAGTTCACGGCCGTCTCCGTCCTCATTCTGGCCCAGGAGGGCAAGCTCGGCCTCCGGGACGAGATCACGAAGTTCCTGCCCGATTACCCGACCAAGGGCCGCAAGATCACGGTCGAGCATTTGCTGACCCACACCTCGGGCATCCAGAGCTACACCGACATGTCCGAGTGGCTGCCGCTCTGGCGCAAGGACATGACGGTGAAAGAGCTCGTCGACCTGTTCAAGGACAAGCCGATGCAGTTCGAACCGGGCGCGAGCTGGGCTTACAACAATTCCGGGTATGTCCTGCTCGGGGCCATCATCGAGAAGGCCTCGGGCCGGACCTATGCGGATTTCGTCCAGGAAAGGATATTCAAGCCCCTGGGCCTGAAGGGCTCGTCGTACGACGACACGGAACGGGTCGTCCCCCGCCGGGTCCGCGGCTACCAGAAGGGCGACGGCGGTTTCGTCAACGCCCCCTACCTCAGCATGTCCCAACCGTACGCCGCGGGCTCGCTGATGTCGACGGTCGACGACCTGGCCGTCTGGAGCGACGCCGTCTTCTCCGGCCGGCTCGTCCGCAAGGAATGGCTCGACAGGGCCTTCACGCCCTTCGTGCTCGCGAACGGGGAATCGAGCGGCTACGGATACGGATGGTTCGTCGGCGATTTCGCGGGCCACCGTTCGATCGAACACGGCGGGGGCATCAACGGCTTCGCGACCTACGAGCTGACGCTGCCGGAGGACAGGGTCTTCGTCGCCATCCTGACCAACAGCGCCGTCGAAGGCCGCGACCCCGGGCCGCGGGCTGTCGAGATCGCCTGGCTGGCCCTGGGACTGGCCGAACCGGAGCGCAAAGCCGTACCTGTCGCGGCCGGGGACCTCGACGCGATCGCCGGCGTCTACGCCAACGAAAGCCGGCAGGAATACTGGTTCAGCCGCGAGGGCGCGAAGCTCTTCGCCCAGCGACAGGGCGGCGAGAAGAACGAGCTCTACCCGGCTTCGCCGACAGAGTTCTTCCTCGCGGACAACCCGGCCCGCTTCGACTTCGTCAAGGACGCCGCGGGCCGGGTGACCGGGCTCCGCGTCCGGTCCAGGATCGGTCCGGTCCAGGTTTTCGCGAAGACCGGCAAGCCCCTCCCCTCTCCGCGGCGGGAAGTCGATATCGATCCAAAGCTCTACGACCGCCTGGTCGGGGACTACGAGCTGGCCCCGAACTTCCTCATCAGCATCATCCGGCGCGGCGACAAGCTGATCTCCCAGGCGACCGGCCAGTCCGAGGTCGAGATCTTTCCCGAGTCGGAGCTCCGCTTCTTCCTCAAGGTCGTCGACGCCCAGGTCGATTTCACGGTCGACGCCTTGGGCCGGGTGACCGGGCTCGTCCTCCATCAGGGGGGACGGGACCTGCCGGCCAGGAAGATCAAGAAGCCCTGAAAGGGAACTTCGGGCCCGGGCCTTTCGTATATTCTAACGAACCGACATTCTGAACAAGGGAGGCCCCCCATGTCCTCGACGCGCATCAAGTTGGTAATGGCCGTTCTCGCCCTGGCGACCCTCGTCGTCGCCTGCGACGAAGAGCGGATGGATTTCAAGACAGAGACGAAAACCGTCGCCCTCGAGGGCGCCGCCCGGGCCGAGATCGGCCTGCACATGGGCGCCGGCCAGCTCAAGGTCCGCGGCGCCGACCAGGAGGCCCTCCTCGAAGGCTCTTTCGAATACAACCGGGCCCGGCTCCGGCCGGAAATCGACTACCGGCGCTTCGACGACAAGGGCATCCTCCACGTCCGGCACGCCCGGCGCAACAGCATCCCCTTCGGCCGGGTCCGGAACCGCTGGGACCTCACGCTCGGCAAGTCCGTCCCCCTCGACCTTTCCATCGACCTCGGCGCCGGGGAAAGCGATATCGACCTGCGCGGTCTCAAGCTCGAGAGGCTCGAGATCGACATGGGCGTCGGCGAGGTGAAGCTCAACCTGCAGGGCCCGCGGGCGGAGAGCTTCCGGGTCAAGATCGACGGCGGGGTCGGCAGCGCCAAGATCTACCTTCCGTCCGAAGTCGGCGTCAGGGTCAAAGTCGACGGGGGCCTCGGCTCTGTCGACGCGCACGGGCTGACGAAACAGAACGGAGCCTGGACGAACGAGGCCTACGGCAAGAGCCCCGTCACGATCGAGGTCGACATCGACGCCGGGATCGGCAGCGTCGATCTCCGTTGCGATCCCCTGATCAGAACCTAGATCTCCTCCAGCTGTACGGTGAAGTGCCGCAGGAAGGGCGATTCGCGGACGATGCGCAGGCCCCTGACCTTGTCCCGGTTCTTGTAGAGATCGATCAGCGCATCGGCGACGTAGCGCAGGTGTGAGGCCGTATAGACGCGCCGCGGGATGGCCAGCCGGACGAGCTCGAGCTCCGGAAAGGCCTCCTCCTTGCCCTTGCCCGTCTTCCGCCCGAACATGACCCCGCCGATCTCGACGGCCCGGATGCCGTACTCCCGGTAGAGGGCCACGGTCAGGGCCCAGCCGGGATACTGGCCCCGGCGGATGTGCGGCAGGAACCGGTCGGCCAGGAGGTAGACCGCGTGGCCGCCGAAAGGCTTGAGGACGGGCACGCCGGCTTGGTCGAGAAGGCCCCCGAGGTAGGCCACCTGGGCCGTCCGGTGCTCGAGGTAATCCTCGTCGAGCGCCTCTTTCAGGCCCCGGGCCATGGCCTCGAGGTCTCTCCCGGCCAGACCGCCGTAGGTCGTGAAGCCCTCGCTGATGATGAGGTTGTTCTTGATCCTCTCGGCCAGGGCGTCCTCGTCGAGGGTGACGAAGCCGCCGATGTTGACCAGGGCGTCCTTCTTGCCGCTCATCGTCGCCCCGTCTGCGTAGGAGAACATCTCCTGGGCGATCTCGAGGACGCTCTTCTTGGCATAGCCCTTTTCGCGCTTCTTGATGAACCAGGCGTTCTCGGCGTAGCGGCAGGCGTCGAAGAAGAAGGGTATGCCGTGCCGGGCGCAGACTTCGCTCGTCTCCTTGATGTTCCGGAGCGACACGGGCTGTCCCCCGCCGCTGTTGTTGGTCACGGTCATCATGACCAGCGGGATCTTCTCCTTGCCCCGCTTGGCGATGAACTTCTTGAGCTTGGCGACGTCCATGTCGCCCTTGAAGGGCTCGTCCGAATCGGGATCGTAGGCCGGGGCGGCGGCCAGGTCCTCGGCCCTGGCCTCGAGGACCTCGATGTTGGCCCGCGTGGTGTCGAAGTGGATGTTGCTGGGGACGCTGTCGCCCTTCTTGAGGATGGACCCGAACAGGACGCGCTCGGCCGCCCGGCCCTGGTGGGTGGGGATGACGTGGCTGAAGCCGAAGATCGACCGGACGGACTCCTCGAGGTGGAAGAAGTTGCGCGCCCCGGCATAGGATTCGTCGCCGGTCATGATCCCGGCCCACTGGTCGTCGCTCATGGCCGAGGTCCCGGAGTCGGTCAGGAGGTCGATCGTGACCTTCTCGGCCGGGATGCCGAACGGATTGAAACCGGCCTGCTTGAGTAGATTCTCGCGCTCCCGGCGCGAGACCGAGCGCAGCGGTTCGATCATCTTGATGCGGAACGGTTCCATGGGGGGCTTCAATTCTGCCATGTTCATCCTCTTTCAGAACGCGGTCAGCCTGCGGAACTGCCGGAAGCGGGCCTCGACGAGTCCCGGGTCGAGCGTCTCGAGCCGCCCGATGCCGAAGTCCTCGATGGTGAAGGAAGCCAGGACGCTGCCGTAGACGGCCGCCCGGCGGACGTCGCGCACGTGAAAGCCTTCGCATCCGTCGAGATAGCCGAGGAAACCGCCGGCGAAGCTGTCCCCCGCCCCGGTCGGGTCGATGACGTGCTCGCACGGGTGGCCCAGGACGCCGAAGACGAAGTCGCGGCCGAAAACGAACGCTCCGTGCTCCCCCTTCTTGAGCAGGACGAGGGACGGACCGAGGCGGATGAGGGCCTTCCCGGCGGAGATCAGGTTGGACTCCCCGGTGATCGACCGGGCCTCCTCGTCGTTGGCGAAGAAGATGTTCACCCGGCCCAGTTCCTTGAGCAGGGCCTCCCGCTGGGTGTCGATCCACAGGCGGATCGTGTCCATGGCCACCAGCTCGGGTTTGCGGAACTGCCGGAGGATGAATTCGTGGTGGGCGGGGTTGATGTTGGCCAGATAGACGATGGTCGAGTTGCGATAGGCCGCGGGGATCTCGGGGCGGAAGTCGGCGAAGACGTTGAGCTCGGTCCGCAGGGTCGACCGCGTGTTGGGATCGTCCGCGTACTTCCCTTCCCAGTGCATGGTCTTGCCGGCCTTGACCCGCAGTCCGCGGATGTCGACGCCGCGCGACTTGAGCAGGGCGATCGTCTTGCGCGGGAAGTCGCGGCCGACGACGCCGACCATCCGCGGCCGGGTGAAGAAGCTCGCCGCGAGCGAGCAGTACGGGACCGAGCCGCCGACGATCTTCTCCCGGTCGCCCCAGGGCGTCCGGATGGTGTCGAAGGCGACGGAACCGACGATGACGAGGCTCATGGTGACTCCGGGATCAGCCGAGGTACTTGTCGACGAGCGGGCCCAGCTTTTTCCTCGTCGCGGCCGGCATCGCGGCGGGATCGGTCATGATGGTGTTCTCGAGGGACGAGCCGCAGCCGCAGGCGCGGGCCCGCTTTCCGCCGAGCGCGGGCAGGGCCTTCATGAGGACGGCCTTGGCGTGGGCGATGTTGGCCGCCATGTTCTGCATGACGAGCTCGACCGTGACCGTCTCTTCGGTCTCGTGCCAGACGTCGTAGTCCGTGACGAGGCTCAGCGTAGCGTAGCAGATCTCCGCCTCGCGGCTGAGCCGGGCTTCGGTCGCCGCGGTCATGCCGATGATGTCCGCGCCCCAGGCGCGGTAGGCCAGCGACTCGGCCTTGGTCGAGAAAGCCGGCCCTTCGATGCACATGAATGTCCCGCCCTTGTGGACCCGGAGGCCCAAGCCTGAGGCCGCGTCGTAGAGGACCGTATTGAGCTCCGGGCAGAACGGCTGGGCCAGGCTGACGTGGGCGACGATCCCGCCGCCGAAGAAGGTGTTCGGCCGCCGGGTCCGGTCGAAGAACTGGTCCGGCAGGACGATGTCCCGGGGCGGGATGTGCTCGCGGAGCGACCCCACGGAGTTGACCGAGATGATGCGCTCGACCCCCAACTTCTTGAAACCGAATATGTTAGCCCGGTAATTGACCTCGGCGGGAAGAAGCCGATGGCCCCGGCCGTGCCGGGCCAGGAAGGCCACCCGGCGGCCGCCGAGCGTCCCGAGGACGTAGGGATCGGACGGCGCGCCGAAGGGCGTCCGCAGCCGGACCTCGTGCGTGTCCTTGATGCCGTCGATCTCGTAGAGTCCGCTGCCTCCCAGGATGCCGATCGAGGCCTCGTGTTTCGCGTTCTCTTTCTTCACGGCCATGGATTCTCCTCGCCTTGATATACCCTTTTCCCCGAGGCGGAGTCAAGCACGAGAGGCACGCCGCCTTTGCTTTTTTCAGGGGAAATGGATATCCTAGGGAAACCATGAAGTATGTCTATCTCGATGCCTCCTCGGGAGTTAGCGGGGACATGTGCCTCGGCGCCCTGCTCGACCTGGGGGTCGACGCCGCCCTCTTCACCGAGAGGATGGCCGGTCTCCGCCTGCCCGTGGGGATCACGGTCCGGCGCGTCCGCCGCGGCGGCTTCGCCGCCCTCAAAGTCGATGTCGACGTGCGGCGGCACGATCCCGTCGAGCGCAACTTCGCCGACATCGAGAGGATCGTCCTCAAGAGCCGGCTCAAGCCGGCCGTCAAGGACCGGGCCCTGACCGTTTTCAAACGTCTGTTCGAGGCCGAAGCCAAGGTCCACGGCCGCAGGTTCGCGGAAGCCCATCTCCACGAGGCCGGGGCCGACGACGCCCTGATCGACGTCGTCGGGACGGCCTTCCTCCTCGACGAGCTGGGCGTCTCGGATCTCATCTGTTCGCCGCTCAACGTCGGCTCGGGTTGGGTCCAGACATCGCACGGCCGGCTGTCGGTCCCGCCTCCGGCCGTCGCCGAACTCCTGAAGAAGGCGCCCGTCTACGCGGCCTGGGTCGAATCGGAGCTGGTCACCCCCACGGGGGCGGCCATCGTCTCGGCCCTGGCCAAGGGTTATAGCCGGTTTCCCGAGCTCGTCTACGACCGGATCGGCCGGGGGGCCGGGACAAAGGAATTCCCCGAGATCCCCAACATCCTGCGGGTCTTCTACGGCGACGCCGCCGCCTTCGACGCAGCCAAGAGCGTCTTCGTCGTCGAGTCGACGATCGACGACGCGACGCCCCAGCTCCTGGCCCACTTCCTCGAGCTGGCTTTCGAGGCGGGCGCCCTCGACGCCACCCTCTCCCCCGTCGTCATGAAGAAGAACCGCCTCGGCACGAAGCTCGAGGTGCTCGTCACGGCGGATAAGATGGACGCGCTCGTAGAGGCCGTTTTCCGGGAAACGACCTCGATCGGCGTCCGCTATCATCCCGTCGGCCGCCGCGTGCTCGAACGCTCGATCGAGACCGTCCGCGCCGGCGGCGCCAGGATCGGCCTCAAGGTCGCGCGCTCCGGCGGCCGGACGGTCAACGTCCAGCCGGAGTACGACGACCTCGTCGCGGCAGCGCGCGAGACCGGCCGGCCCCTCAAGGAGCTCGCCCACCTGGCCGTCAATGCTTATGCCGGGAAGCGCGGGAAGCGCTGACCGCGGGCGGCCCCGTCGGAAGGACAGACCATGGACATCAAGAAGATCGAAAAAGGCGTCAGCCTCGTCCTCGAGGGCGTCGGCGAGGACCCCCGCCGCCCCGGCCTCCGGGCGACCCCGGGCCGGGTGGCCCGGATGCTGGCCGAGATCCTCGGCGGCACCGAGCTCGAGGCGGCGCGGAACCTCCGCGTCATCCAGGACGAGAAGCACGACGAGATGGTCCTCATCAAGAACATCCCCCTCTACTCGATGTGCGAACACCACCTTCTCCCGTTCGCGGGAGTGGCCCACGTGGCCTACATCCCCAAATCCGGGCGTATTGTCGGACTGAGCAAGATCGCCCGGGTCGTGGAGGCGTTGTCCAGGCGGCTGCAGATCCAGGAGCGGTTGACGAAACAGATCGCCGACCTCATCGACGGGCATCTGCAGCCCCTGGGCGTCATGGTCGTCATCGAGGCCGAGCACATGTGCATGTCGATGCGCGGGGCGAAGAAGCCCAAGTCGGTCACGGTGACCTCGGCCGTCCGCGGCTCGTTCCGGAAGAACCCGGCGACGCGGGCCGAGGCCATGATGCTCATCCGAGGAGGACTCCACAGTGGCAAAGAATTCTAAGAAAACCTTCTATATCACGACTCCGATCTACTACGTCAACGACGTGCCCCACATCGGGCACGCCTACACGACCGTCATCGCCGACGCCCTGGCCCGCTTCCACAGGCTGGCCGGCCGGGACGTCTTTTTCCTGACGGGCACCGACGAGCACGGCCAGAAGATCGAGAAGGCCGCGGCCGAGAAGGGCCTGACGCCCAAGGCGCTGGCCGACTCCGTCGTCGGCCGAGCCCAGGACCTGTGGCAGGCCCTGGACATCTCGAACGATTTCTTCATCCGGACGACCATGGACTTCCACGAGAAGGGCGTCCAGAAGCTCTTCAAGATGCTCCTCGACAAGGGCGACATCTACAAGGGCGAGTACAAGGGCTGGTACTGCATCTCCTGCGAGAACTTCCTCCCCGACGACGTGGCCGTCGACGCGGAGGGGACGAAGACCTGCCCGGACTGCGGCAAGAAGGCGACGGTCGTCTCGGAAGAGACCTATTTCTTCCGCCTTTCGGCCTATCAAGACAAGCTCCTGGCTCTCTACGAGGAGCACCCCGAGTTCGTCCGGCCGCAGAGCCGTCTCAACGAGGTCGCGAGCTTCGTCCGGGGCGGGCTCAAGGACCTCAGCATCACCCGGACCACGGTCAAGTGGGGCATCCCGGTCCCGGGCGACCCCAAGCACACCATCTACGTCTGGTTCGACGCCCTCCACAACTACGTCACGGGCATCGGCTACGATGGAAACATGGAGCGCTACGATAAGTTCTGGCCGGCCGACATCCACCTCGTCGGGAAAGACATTCTGAGGTTCCACGCCGTCTACTGGCCGGCCTTCCTCATGGCCTCCGGGCTGCCCCTGCCCCGGACCGTCTACGGCCACGGCTGGTGGCTCCGGGACGACACCAAGATGTCCAAATCCAAGGGCAACGTCCTCGACCCCCACGTCCTGCTCCGGGTCTTCGGGCCCGACCCCCTGCGCTACTTCCTGCTGCGCGAGATCCCCATCGGCCAGGACGGCAACTTCTCCCACGAGGGCTTCCTCCACCGGGTCAACTCCGACCTGGCCAACGACTTCGGCAACCTCGTCCAGCGGACGCTGACCATGATCGGGAACTACTTCGGCGGCGAGATCACGGCCCCGGGCGAGGAGACAGCCGAGGATGCCCGGGTGCGGACGGATTTCGACGCGCTCAAGGGCCGCGTCTTCGACCTCTACGACGGTTGCGCCATCAACAGGGCCCTCGAGGAGATCTGGGCCTACATCGGCATGGTCAATAAATACCTCGCGGACAACCAGCCCTGGATCATGGCCAAGGACCCGGCCCTGAAGCCGCGCCTGGCCCGGGTGCTGCTCCAGGCCGCGGCGGCCATCCGCGCCGCGAGCTATCTCGTCTACCCGGTCATGCCCCGGTCGGTCGACCGCATCTGGGGCTTCCTCGGCGAGACGAAAAAGCCGGGCGACGTGCCTTACGGAGAGATCGCCTTCGACAGGTTCGGCCCCGGCCGCAAGGTCGGGATGCCGCAGGCCCTCTTCCCGAGGGTCGCCCTGAAGGATTTCCTGGCCGACGAGACGGCGGCACCCGCCGCTCCGGCCGCCCCGGCGGCGAAGCCGGGAACGACGATGGAGGGAGTCAAGAACATGGACATGGTCACCTACGAAGAATTCCGGAAGATGGACCTGCGGGTCGCTCAGATCATCGAGGCGGAGCGCGTCCCCGGCGCGACCAAGATCCTCAGGCTCAAGGTCGACATCGGCACGGAGCAGCGGCAGATGGTGGCCGGCGTCGCCGAGACCTACGCCCCCGAGGACCTGGTCGGCAAGAAGCTCATCGTCATCGTCAACCTTCAGCCGGCGGTCATCCGCGGCATCGAGTCGCAGGCCATGCTCCTCGCGGCCATCACCGCGGACAACAAGGCCCTCATCCCCTTCTTCGACCGGGACATCCCGGCCGGCGCGATGGTCAAGTAGCCCCAAAACGAATTCAAAACGCCCGACGGGGAGGATCTGCGTAGCCTCAAGGCAAGTCTATTTCGGAAAAAAATATGATAGCCGATATAGTCCGAGGGAACATTTGTACTGGGCTATCACAAATTTCTTGACAAGAAATTTCGCCGTCCTTAGAATGCTATCATACAGGGGAAATTGAGACGAGTTTGCTTCTTTCTTTTATTCACGATAGTCATCATCTCTCTACGCGCCCAGGACCTTAGTTTTGGGAGTTCCATAGATCAAATCGCACTGAATGGCTGTTATGGAAGAAAGCTAGTCTTTCCAACCACGAATTCTGTAACGCTGCTATTCTTTTTCAATTTTCGGAATCCTCTCCAACTGAACATTCTCCTAGAATTGGAGTTCATGACTAGGAATATTAATGCCCATGAATATATTTTGAACATCGTTGCGATATCATCCGCAACAAATGATGAACTGCAGGTCCTTCAGAAGAAGCATGATCTCAGCTTCTTTCTAACCCAGGTTAATAGCTCTCTGGCCGCGCGCTTCCAGGCTAATTGCGAAAGCTGACTGAGGATCGTCATCATCGACAACTACGCGAAGATCAGATACTTGGCATCTCAATTCGACGCCCCTTTCTTGAGGGAAATTATTCGGCGATATGCAGAGGTTAAAAAATGAGCTGGAAACGGGCGTTATGGATCGCTCTGCTCGGTGTCGCTCCGGGGCTCGTTTTTCCGCAGAACCCACGAGTGAACCAAAAGCTCAGCGTGAATCCAGGGAGCCCTGTCCGCCAGGCTATATTTTCAAAAATTCGGCCGTTCCCGATTAATCCTCAATCGGTCTTTCTTGGGATGCCGACGAAGGTATTGATGTATGAGGAGAAGATCTATATTCTTGATAGAAAGTTATCGCGTATATTTGTTTTCGGCCCTGACGGAGCATTTCTCCATTCGATCGGTCAGCCAGGCCAGGGCCCCGGTGATCTTGAATATCCTCTCGATTTTACCATTGCCGCATCAAAGATCTATGTTGTCAGTTCAATGGTCAGGAGAATCGAAATATTTGACCTGGGGGGTGCGTTTATCGGGCGAATACAATTGGAAGTCCCCGGCCAGTACCCCTTTTCAAATCCAAATAGGATTCTGGTTGGGGACAACATGGTAATCTACGTAACCTACGGGCTTAGCGATGCACTCATCGATTCCTATGCGGAATCCGGAAAGCACGAACGGACCTTATTGAAAAGGGATACTGCGCTTGTGGCCCCCGGCGTTAATGTCGGTAATTCATCTCACATTCAATTCGTTGACGGGGGGAAAGCTATTCTCCATTTTGATTATTTCTCCGGTCTTTTTACCAAGGTCTCTTTGAACGGCGACGTGATATTGGCCTTCAGCGCTTATGATAAGCGCCATGCCATAGCCCACGATAGAGTCGTGAGCGACATGAGTGCCCAAAATACAAAACCCGTTCGCCCCGGAGTACGGGTAGAAGACTATGAGCTATGGTCAGCAAGCCCCTGTTGCGAAAAGAACGGGAATATCCTCGCGCTTCTCTTATTGCGGGATAAAGACACTCGGCAACTGATCTATTTATTTTCTCCTGATGGACTTCTTAAAGATGTGACACCGATTGATTTTACTAATGACAATTCGATTATCAGCATGTTTGCCTCTGGAGAACGGTATTTCTTTATTAGTCAAGAGAACGAAATCTTTTATGCAGAAAGGGGTGCCCAATGAGAGCGAAATATATTCGAATGATCACTTTGGTTGGTATCCTGATGGCCATCTTCATACCGAGCTTCCTTTACCTTGCGGGTGGGAACTGTGATGGTGTATGCCCTAATCCAGAGGAACCTTGCTGCTGCCCGAAAAAGGAAGGCTTCTATCTCAGATCCTATACCTGTGCATGTGCAGGCGGTCAATTGCAGTATCAGGAATGCCACTACACGCCAGTGTCATAAGAGCAAAGGCAGGGACTCTCGAGTTCGGAAGAGGCGAGCCTTTAAAAGCCCAGGAAGGCTTTAATCCGTATACCGGAAATAGCTCCCTCTCTGAGGATTTGGGGAGTGCCGCGGCTCAGATCGACGATCGTCGAAGGAAGTCCGCCGGGCGTCCGGCCGCCGTCGAGCATCCATTCGACCTTCCCCACGACGAGCGCCGCGACTTCGGCCGGGTCGGCAAGCTCCTTCTCCCCCGCCAGGTTGGCGCTGGTGGCGGTCAGCGGTTCGGCAAGCTCCCGGACGAGGGCCCTGAGCCAGCCCAAGGGCGGGATCCGGACGGCGACCGTCCGGCCCGGGCCGAGCAGGAAATCCGGCAGGCCCTCGGCGGCCGGAAGGACGAGGGTCAGAGGACCCGGCCAGAACTCCCCGGCCAGAGCCGTGAAAGGCGCCGCCAGCTCCCTTGTGATCTCCCGGACCATGTCGAGGTCCGAGGCCACGACGGAGAGCGGCTTCGAGCGGTCTCTCCCCTTCAGCCGGTAGACCCGTTCGACGCCCTTCCTCGAGAACGCGGCCGCACCAAGGGCGTAGAAGGTCTCGGTCGGATAGGCGGCCACGGCCCCGCCGAGTAGGGTCTCGGCGATCTCCCCCAGGGGTATTGACTCCTCGGCCCCTTCTCTGACCACGACGATCCGGGTTTCGCTCACTGGCCTCTCCGCGGGGGATGTTAGCCGGGCCATGTCCGAAAGTCAAACAGCCCCGCAAGCCCCCCGGAGGACACCTGACCTGTTTTGGGCACACTCCCCCGGGACGTCTCCCCTGGAGCGGGTCCGCACCGACCTGGCATATAATTTGCTATAATGATCGGCGTGTACAGGAGGAACGAAATGAAAAAACTCACCGTCCTCGCCTTGGGCCTGCTCATTCTCGTACCGGCAATCGCCTTCTCCGACTCGATCTCCCTGAGGCTCGGCTACTACATGCCCCGGGCCCTTTCCAATTCCTATCTCAACGACCACCCGGACAGCCTCTGGACGATCGAGCTCGACCAGATGAGCTTCCCGATGAAGGATTTCCGAGGCGGAATGCTGGGCTTCAGCTACGAGTACTTTGCGACGAAAAACGTGAGCCTGGCCCTGACCCTGGACAGCTTCAACAGGACCCGTCTGGGCTACTACAACGACTGGGTCGTCTTCTCGCTCGACGAGGGTGACTTCGCCTTCCCCTACGCGGACTACGACGGGGACGACATCATTCACTCCTTCAGCGTCTCCAGCACCCCCCTCCAGCTTTCCGTCAAATTCGCCCCGCTCGGCCGCAAGGCCCGGATCATCCCGTTCGTCGGCGGCGGCGCCTCGCTCAATTTCTGGCGGGTCCGGATGTACGGCGAAATGGTCAACTTCTCCGATCCCTGGATCTACACCGATGAAGTTCTCGGCGATGTCGACATATTTCCCGTCGAATCGGTCAACGGCCGCGAGTCCGGGATGGCCTTCGGCTGGCACGCCTTCGGCGGGTTCCAGATCCCCGTCGGCTACCGGTCGAGCTTCGAGATCGAGGCCCGCTGGCACGCCGCCAAGGCCCAGTTCGAGGAGTGGTTCGTCGGTTTCGAGGACTTCGAGCTCGGCGGGCTGGCCCTGACCGCCGGCTTCAGCTACTGGTTCTAGAGCCCGGTTCGAACGCCCGCTCAGGGGGACATGGACCCCAGGTCCGTGTCCCCTTTTATTTGATTCTCCTCTCATTTCCGGGCGTCCCGCACGAGGCGGCGAGGGATGTCGCCTCGAAGATCCCCGTAGTGGAGGGGGGACCCGCGCAGCGGGGGGAACCGGGTGAACTGGTTCCCGGGGGGCCGGGGAGCTAGAGGCGATTCCCGAGCAAAGCCGTAGAGAGGGACCTCCCGGAACCGGGAGAAGAACCTTTTATTTTTTCTCGAGGCGCAGGGCCTGGGTCTTGTCGAAGCGGACGGCGAGCCGGCCCCAGGCCGACATGATCTCGATGCGGCCGGCGAACCGGCAGGAGAATTCGTCCTTGGCGAACCCGGCCCGGACGTCCTCGCCGGCCTCGAAGAAATCCAGGATGAAGGGCAGGGAGAAGATCTTCTCCCCCGTCCGCGGCAGGTTCTTGTCCCCCTCGATCGGCCCGCTCAGGACCTCGGCGCCGCTGAAGTAGAGGGAAAAATCGATGGTGTCGACGAGGAGCTCGTAGCCGTTGAGGTTCTTGAACCGGGGCCGGAAGACGACGTCGGCCCCCCCGACCGTCAGGTCGTTGACCTTGAGGGGAAGGATGTCGATCTCGGGTTCCTGGAAGACGGGGAACTCTCCGCTGTAGGCGAAGGCGGCCTTCTGCTCCTTGCCTTTCTCGTTGCGAAAGTACATGTCCCCGACGACGTCGCAGAGGGCCTTGTTCTCGATCGGCCCGAGGGCGGCCCGGAGGAGGTCGTAGGAGATCTTGACCGGCAGGGCGATGAGCGTCTGTCCGCCGGCCGGAACGGCCAGCGGCGCCTCGAGAGCGACCGTCGTGCTGATGTATTCCTTCTGGTCGATCCGGACGCGATAGCGGTAGCGCACGAGCTCCCGCGGCTTCGTGTATCCGTTGTCGACGGCGATGTGGAAGGCCAGGACGAGGCCCGAGGAGCTGAGATTCCTGATGACCTTCTCCTTGAGGCTCAGGACGAGATCGTCTTTGGCCGGCGGGGCCGCCGTGAGTCCGGCGCAGAGGGCTAGGCTGGCCGCCAAGGCCGCTATCCTCCGGACCGTTGTGGCTTTCATGAATACTCCGACGATCTAGGATACCCGAAAGCTCCCTCCCCGACAAGCCGCCGACCGAAACGGGGACATTGCAGTGACGGAGCGCCGGTCCTATAATGGGGGTCCAAGCGCCCCCAAGGAGGGACATCCATGACCAGACGCCCCCTGATCGCGATCGGGCTCGTTCTCATCGCCGCCGCCCTGGCCGTCTCCTGCGGCAAAAAAGAAAGCGGCCCGGCCGCTCAACTCCCCGGACAGCCCAAGCACGACGCCGCCGTCTACGCCAAGGAAACGCCGACGAGCGCCGACCGGAACTTCCTCGCGGTCGACCTCACCGGCTTCGAGAGGCCAACGACCCCGCTCGAGTTCACCAAGTTCTTCCACCTGCCGCCCGTCGAGCAGGGCAACACCGGGACCTGCTGGTCCTTCGCCGCCACCTCGCTCCTCGAGTCCGAGCTGAGGCGCCAGGGCAAGGCCGAGGTCAAGCTCTCCGAGCTTTTCACCGTCTACTGGGAGTATGTGGAGAAGGCCCGCCGCTTCGTCCGCGAAAAGGGGAAGTCCTTCCTCGGCCAGGGCTCCGAGCCCAACTCGGCCCTGGTCCGGATCAAGCAGTACGGCCTCGTCCGCGGCGCCGACTACACCGGGCTCCTCGACGGGAAGACCGCCCACGACCACAGCGCCCTCTTTCGCGAATTCAAGGAGTACCTCGCGGGCCTGGCCGAACGGAACGAATGGGACGAGGACCGGGCCCTTCTCGGCGTCCGGGCCATCCTCGACAGGCACCTGGGCCGCCCCCCCGACCGGATCGGCGTGGACGGCCGTTCCCTGACGCCGCTCCAATACCTCGCCGAGCTCGGTCTCGATCCCGACGACTACGTCGCCTTCATCAGCTTCATGTATCTCCCCTTCTACACCAAGGGCGAGCTCAAGGTGCCGGACAACTGGTGGCACGCCGCGGATTTCCACAATCTTCCCCTCCACGAGTTCTCTCTGGCCTTACTCCGGGCCCTGCGCAAGGGCTACACCGCGACCCTCGCCATCGATTTCTCCGAGCCGGGCTACCTCGGCGAGAGCGACGTGGCCATGGTGCCCACCTTCGACCTCCCGTCGAGCCACATCGACCAGTCGAGCCGCGAGTACCGGTTCGCGAACGGTACGACCTCGGACGACCACGCCGTCCACTGCGTCGGGTACCTCGAGCAGACGAAGGGCAACTGGTTCCTGATCAAGGACTCCTGGGAGAACGCCTACTGGGGTCCGGCCAAGGGCTACTTCTTCTACCAGGACGACTACGTCCGGCTCAAGGCCCTGATGTTCATGGTCCACAAGGACGCCGCGAAGGAAGTCCTGGAGAAGTTCGCCGCCGAGTGAAGACCTGATAGAATAGGGGCCCCATGGAAAAGATCTCGTTCGATTTCGCCGAACGGGCGCTCTTCGTCCGGCTTTTCCGGGACGACGTCTACGCCGTCGGCGGCTACGTCCGCGACCTCCTCCGCAGGTGCCCCTCCCCCGACGTCGACATCCTGGTCGCCCGCCACGACCTCGAGACGATCGTCCGCCGGCTCGAAAAACACGGCCGTGTCGACCTCGTCGGCAAGAGCTTCGGCATCATCAAGTTCACGGTCCGGGGCCGGACCTACGACGTCGCCCTGCCGCGGACCGACCGGGCCGTCGCCGCAGTCCTCCGCGGCCACAAGGACATCCTGGTCGCCGCCGACCCCGACCTGCCGGTCGAGAAGGACCTCGAACGCCGCGACTTCCGGACCAACAGCATGGCCCTCCGGCTGCGCGACGGGCTGCTCATCGATCCGTTCGAGGGCCGCAAAGACACCCTGGCCAAGCGCATCCGCTTGACCGATCCGGCCGCCTTCCCCGAGGACCCCCTGCGGGTCCTCCGCGTGGCCCGCTTCGCCTCGGTCCTGGGCTTCAAGGTCGATCCGGCCGTCTACCCCCTGGCCCGGTCCGTCGACCTGGCCGGCCTCAGCCCGGAACGGGTCAACGACGAGATGTTCAAGGTCCTCCTCCGTTCGCCGCGCCCCTCGGTCGGCCTCGAGGAGATGTTCCGCCTCGGCGTCCTCGACCGGTGGTTTCCCGAGCTCCAGGCCCTGGCCCTTGTCATCCAGGATTCGGTCTTCCATCCGGAGACGGACGCCTTCGGCCACCACACGGTCTGGGCCCACACGAAGCTCTCCGTCGATCAGGCCGCCGCGCTGGGGAGGATTTCGAACCTGGCCGAGCCGAAGCGGCTGGCGCTACTCCTCGCCGCGCTCTACCACGACCTGGGCAAGGTCTCGACGACCCGCTGGGAATACAAGCGCGGCCGGATGGCGGTGACCTCGTGCGGCCACGACATCCAGAGCGAGCGGGCCGCCCGCCGGGTCCTGGCCCGGTTCAAGGTCCAGACCTGGAGCGGCACCAACATCGGCCGCCTGGTCCCCCTGCTCATCCGGACCCACCACCGGGCCGGGGAGATCTGGACGAACCGCGATTCGGTCACGAAAAAGGCCTTCAACCGCCTGGCGGCCGACGTCCAGGGCGAGATCGATCTCCTCGTGCTTCTCGACGCGGCCGACCGGGCCGGGCGCGGCACGCGCCTCGTCCGGGGCCTCGACCGGCAGGCCCGCTGGCTGTTTAAAAAGTTCGAAGAACTGCGCGTTAATCGGGAGACCATCAAGCCGCTGGTCATGGGCCGCGATCTCATCAAGATGGGCGTTCCGCCCGGCCCCGCGATGGGCCAGCTCCTCAAGAAGCTCTACAGGGCCCAGCTCGACAACGGCTTCGAGACCAAGGCCCAAGGGCTCGCGAAGGCCCGCCGCCTGGTCGAAAGGAAGGCCCCATGACCGTTCTCGTCGCCGGAGGCGCCGGCTACATCGGCTCGCATACCGTGAAGGAGCTCCGCCGGGAGGGCTTCGACGTCCTCGTCCTCGACAACCTCTCGAGCGGCCGGCCCGACCTCATCGCGGGCGTCCCCCTCGTCGAGGGCGACCTTCTCGACAAGGAGGCCCTGCGGCGCGTTTTCCAGGATCACGAGATCGGGGCCGTCCTGCACTTCGCCTCCCTCATCCAGGTCGGCGAGTCCTGCGCCGATCCCCGGAAGTACTACACCCATAACCTGACGACGAGCCTGAACCTCTTCGACGCCATGCTCGCGGCCGGGACCACCTGCCTCATCTTCTCGTCGACGGCGGCGGTCTACGGCGAGCCCCTCGAAACGCCCATCCCCGAAACGCATCCGACCCGGCCGGCCAATCCCTATGGCCGGGCCAAGCTCATGGTCGAAGACATCCTCCGGGACTACGAGCGGGCCCACGGCCTGCGCTCGATCTCGCTCCGCTACTTCAACGCCGCCGGGGCCGATGCCGACGGCACGACGGGCGAATGCCACGACCCCGAGACCCACCTCGTCCCCAACATCCTCCTCGCCGTCCTGGGGATCAAGCCCCCGCTCGGTGTCTTCGGGACGGACTTCCCCACCGCCGACGGCACGGCCGTCCGGGACTACATCCACGTCACCGACTTGGCGGCGGCCCACGTCCTCGCCCTGAAAAAACTCCTCGCCGGAGGGGCCGGCGACGTCTTCAACCTCGGCACGGAGCGGGGCCATTCCGTCCTCGAGGTCGTCCGGACGGCCGAGAAGGTCACGGGCCGTCCCGTCCCCCGCTTCGACGCGCCCAGGCGGCAGGGCGACGTCGCCGTGCTCCTGGCCTCGAAGGCCAAGGCGGAACAGGCCCTCGGCTGGAAGCCTCGCCAGTCCTCTCTCGCGACGATCGTCGAAACGGCCTGGAACTGGCACCGCAAAGTCCGTTAAGCCCGGTTTTTCAGGCTTCCCGGTTGACGGTCTACATCCTCTGTGGTATAAATAACTTTCGAAATGAAGCGTGAACGACGCCCTTATCTGATCCTGCCCCTCCTTTCCCTATTCTTAGTCCTGGCCGCCTGCTCGTCCGGGCCGAAAGCGGTCAAGACCGCGCCCGGGCCGGCCGTCCAGGCACCTCCGGTCGCCGCGGAAGAAACTCCGGCCGCCGAGGCGGCTGTCCCGGAAAAGATAGAAAATCAACAACTTGACCAGAAATCCTTGCGGGACGCCCAGGTCCAGCCATCGGGCGCCGAAACTTCCAAGAAGGACCCCGCCGCGCTCCTCGAAGACGCCTTCACCGCCTACGAGGAAGCCCAGGAAGCCCTGGAACGCGAAGACATGGAAGGGGCGCTGGCCAAGCTCGACGAGGCCTACGGACTCCTGATCCGGATGGCTATTCCGGCCGATTCCCCCCTCTTCCAGGAAAAAAACGACCTCCGCCTCCTCGTCGCCCAGCGCATCCAGAAGATCTCCGCCTTCCGGACGACCCTGGCCTCTCCGGTCAACGGCTCCATCCCCCTCGTCGAGAACCAGTGGGTCGCGAGGGAGATCAAGTCGTTCCAGACCGTGGAAAGGCGGGGCTTCGAGGATTCCTACCGGAGGTCGGGCCAGTACATGGACATGATCCTGGCCGAGCTGCGCAAAGAAGGCCTGCCCGAGCAGCTGGCCTGGATCCCCATCATCGAGAGCGCGTTCAAGCCGCGGGCCCTGTCCCGGGCCCGGGCACTAGGCATGTGGCAGTTCGTGCGTTCGACGGGCTACCGCTACGGGCTGAAGCAGGACAAGTACGTCGACGAGCGCATGGACCCGCTCAAGGCCACCCGGGCGGCTATCAAGTACATGATGGAGCTCCATGCCATGTTCGGGGACTGGACGACGGCCATCGCCGCGTACAACTGCGGCGAAGGCCAGGTCCAGAGGGTCATCCGGGCCCAGAAGGTCGACTACTTCGACAGCTTCTGGGACATCTTCGCCAACCTGCCCTTCGAGACGGCCCGGCACGTGCCCCGTTTCATCGCGACACTGCTCATCGTGGGCGATCCGGCCAAGTACGGTTTCCAGCTCCCGACGCCCGATCCCCCGGTCCAATTCGACGCCGTCCGGGTCAACGCCGCGGTCAAGCTGGCCACGCTGTCGCAGAATCTGGGCCTCGATCAGGCCGTCCTGATCAGCCTCAATTCCGAGCTCCGGCACGACTCGACGCCGAATTACCCCTACGACCTGCGCGTTCCGGCCGGCTACGGGGACAAGTGCCTGGCCTGCATCGCCTCGCTCCCCCAATACATCCCGCCCGACGTCGTCACCGACCGGCACAGCGTCCGCTCGGGAGACACCCTGGGCGCGATCGCCCGCCGCTACCGGACCTCGGTCGATGCCATCAAGCGCCTGAACGGGCTCCGCAGCAACCTCATTCGGGTCGGGCAGGTCCTGCGCGTCCCCTCGCGCGGCGGTGTCGAAACGCCGCCGGCCGCCGCCCCGGCCGCCCAGTCGGGCGAGACGGTCACCTACACCGTGCGCAACGGGGACAATCTCTTCCAGATCGCCAAGAACCACCGGACGACGGTCGAGGCCATTAAAGCCGCGAACTCCCTCTCCTCGGACATCCTCTCCGTCGGCCAGAAGCTCGTCATCCAGGTCGGCAAGACCTCCTAGGTCGCGCCGCCGGCGACCTTCCCGTCGATCCCTAAGGCAGATCTCCCGTGACGCCGAGCCCAGGTCCGTCGCCGAGGATGAGCGCGTCCTTGACCGTCTTGACGCCCTGGAACGGATCGTTCGAGATGAGGATGTTCCCGTCGAGGTCGGCGCGGTCGAAGAGCGAGGCCACGGCCGCCGCGGCCGAGATGCCGAGCGAGCTCTCGATCATGCAGCCGATCATCAGCTTCAAGTCCAGGGCCCGGGCCATGCCGGCCAGGCGCACGGCCTCCTGGAGGCCGCCGCATTTCATGACCTTGACGTTGACGCCGTGGAAGTACGGGGCGATCCGGGGCAGATCGGACGGCCGGATAAGGCACTCGTCGGCGAAGATCGGGATCTTGACCCGCTCCTTGAGCCAGCCCTGGTCCTCCAGCCGGTCGGCGGGCAGGGGTTGCTCCACGAGCTCGACGCCTTGGTCCGCCATCCAGTCGATCATCTCCAGGGCCTCTTCCTTCGTTTTCCAGCCCTCGTTGGCGTCGGTGATCAGGGGCTTGTCGGTGACCGCCCGGATGCCCTCGATGATCTTGCGGTCGTCGGGCGTCCCGACCTTGATCTTGTAGACGCCGAAATCGGGGGCATCGCGGAGCTTCTGCTGCATCACCGGCACCTCGTCGATGCCGATGGAATAGGTCGTGGTCACGACCTTGTCCCGGCCCAGGCCGAGAAGCCGCCAGACGGGCTCGCCGAGCTTCCTGCCGACCCAGTCGAGGACGGCCATGTCCAGGGCGGCCTTGGCCGCGTGCTCCCCCGGTCCGAGGGCCTCGATCTCGCCGAACCGGACGGCGTATTCCCGGAGGTCCTTGAGGAGGAGGGGCCGGGCCTTCTCGATGAAGGCCGCCGCCGAATCCGCGGTCTCGCTGTAGCGGGCGATGGGAGCGGCCTCTCCCAGGCCGACGATCCCGTCTCTCTCGATCCGGACGAAGGCGTTCCGCCTCGTAGTCCAGGTTCCCCGCGACAAGCCCCAGGCCTGCTTGAGCTTGAGCTCGTAGATCTTGACCGTGATCCGCGTGTCGCCCGTCGCGCCGTTCCAGGCCTCAGGAGCGGGCGAACACCGGGCCAGCAGCGAGCCGGCCGCGGCCGCTCCGGCGACCTTGAGGAATTCTTTGCGTTGCATGTCGGCACCTCTCCCCGGCATTATAATTCTGTAAAATTGGGGACACAACACAATTTGCGAAAATTGTGTTGAGTCCCCGATTTAGAGGGCTTATGATAGTCCTTCGAAGATTCGCGTGGAGGTTTTTCCATGGCCAAGACCCTGATCGCCGCGATCCTGATCGCCTTCTCCCCCGCTCTCGCCTGCGCCGCCCGACAGCCCGAGTCACCGGCCGCCGCCGTCGTCGTCAACGCCGTCGAGAACATGTACCGGGGCCCGTCGGCCGAGACAGACGTCGTCAGCCAGGCCCTGCTCGGCGACAACGTCAAGGTTCTGAAGACGGAGAAGAATCCGGCCGGCGAGGACTGGCACCGGATCGCGACGCCCGATACCTACGAGGGCTGGGTCCCGGCCTCGTCCCTGCGGTTCCTCGCGCCGGGCGCGAAGCCCTATGCTTCATCGGGTAAAGTCTTCGTCGTCTCGTCGCTTCTCGCCAACACCTACCGCGAACCCGACGTCACGAAGCACAAACCCGTCAAGGTGGCCCCCATCAGCACCGTTCTCGAGGTCGTCGGAGAAAAGGGCGAGCGCTGGCTCGAAGTGAACCTGCCGGGCGACACCCGGGCCTGGGTCCAGAAGGGCGACGGGGACGTCCGCGAATCGCCCTGGTCCTGGCCGCGACGCCCGGTCGAGGACATGATCGTCCTGGCCAAGCGCTTCATCGGCGTGCCCTACACTTGGGGCGGCGGCTCCCCTCTCGGGCTCGACTGCTCCGGATTCGCCCAGCTCGTCTACAAGATGAGCGGCATCCCCATCCTGCGGGACGCCGACATCCAGATGACGGACAGCGGCCTCCTCGAGGTCCCCAAGGGCCAGGAGAAGCCCGGCGACCTCGTCTTCTTCGGCGGGGCCATTGACCGCATCAGCCACGTCGGGATGATGATCGAAGACGGGAACTTCATCAACGCGACGACCTATCAAACACCGTGTGTCCGGATCGATCGGCTCAAAGAAGAGCGCTGGACGAAGATCTACCAGGGCGCGCGCCGCCCGAAGTAAAAAAAAAGGGGACACGTACGAAGCGTACATGTCCCCGGAGAAAGCGTTACTTCGCGGCGGGGGAAGGCTTCTTGCCGTCCTTTTTCTTCTTGACCTTGGCCTTGAACTCCGAGCCGACGAGCTCGATCATGGCCATCGAGGCGCCATCGCCGGACCGGCGGTCGAGCTTGACGATGCGGGTGTAGCCGCCGGGGCGTTCCTTGAACCGGGGCCCGATGTCGTCGAAGAGCTTCTTGACCGCCTCTTCCTTGGTCACGTAGGCCAGGGCCTGGCGGCGGGCATGGAGCGTCCCGCGCTTGCCCAGCGTGATCAGCTTCTCGGCGACCGGCCGGACCGACCGGGCCTTGGCCAGGGTCGTCCGCACCCTCTCCCGCTCGAGGAAGGATGTCACCAGGTTGCGCATGAGGGCGCGGCGGTGGGCCGTGTTCCTTCCGAGCATTCCCTTCTTGACCTGGTGCCTCATGCTTCCGTCTCCTTCTCGGGCGTGCCGGTCTTGATGTCGGCCTGGATCCTCTCGACGAGCCTGGGATGGAGCTCGATGTTCAGCCCCAGGTTCAGGTTGGCCAGGGTCTCCTTGATCTCGGCCAGCGACTTGCGGCCGAAGTTCTTGGTCTTGAGCAGCTCGTCCTCGGTCTTCTGGACGAGCTCGTAGATCCGCTCGATCCCGGCCGAGCGGAGGCAGTTGTTGGAGCGGACCGAGAGCTCCAGGTGGTCGATCGTCTTGGCCATGACGTCGGCCTGGCCCAGGAACGGGATCTCCTTCTTCGTCGGGGCGGCGTCGTGTTCGAGCGGCTCGTCGACGACACTGAGGAAGATGCCCAGGTGGTCGCGCATGATCTTGGCCGCCTGGGACAGGGCGTCCATGGGCCGGATGGCCCCGGTCGTCCAGATCTCGAGGGTCAGGCCCTCGTAATCGATCCTCTTGCCGACGCGGGCCGGCTCGACCTTGTAGTTGACCTTAAGCACCGGCGAGTGCGACGAGTCGAGCGGGATGTAGTCGAGGCTCTGGTCCTCGTCGAAGTTCTGGTCTGCCGCGATGTAGCCGCGGCCGTTCTTGACGACCATCTCGACCTCGAGCGTCCCGTCGATGTCGAGCGAGGCGACGGTGATGTCCTTGTCGAGGATCTCGATGTCGGAGTCGGCGGCGATGTCGGACGCGCTGACCGTGGCCGGGCCGGTCTTCTTGATCGTCATCCGCCGCGGCTCGTCGCCCTGGAGCTTCAGGGGGATGCTCTTGAGGTTGAGGAGGATGTCCGTGACGTCCTCGACGACCCCGGGAATGGTCGAGAACTCGTGCAGGACGCCGTGGATGCGGACGGACGTGATGGCCGCTCCGGTGATCGAGGACAGCAGGATGCGCCGCAGGGCGTTCCCGACGGTCACCCCGTAGCCCCGCTCGAACGGCTGGGCCGAGAAGCGGCCGTACCTCCCGGTCAGGGTCTCGTAATCGCACTCCATGTATTTGGGTCTCTGGAAATTCGTCTCAGTCATGTGTCCTCCTATGCTTACTTGGAGTACAGCTCGACGACCAGGTGTTCTTCGACCGGAAGGGTGACGTCCTGGCGCGTCGGCAGCGCGAGGACACGGCCCTTCAGGTTCTCCCAATCGACCTCGAGCCAGCCGGGAACGTTCTTGGACCGGTTCGAGGCGACCACGGCCTGGATGTCCTCGCTCTTGGCCGAGCGCGGCCGGAAGGCGATGACGTCGCCCGGTTTGACCAGGGCGGAGGCGATGTCGGACTTGTGGTCGTTCATCCGGAAGTGCCCGTGGCCGATGAGCTGGCGGGCGTGGCCCCGGGACAGCGCGAATCCCATCAGGGTGACGACGTTGTCGAGGCGCCGTTCGAGCATGGTCAGGAGGTTCTCGCCCGTGACGCCCTTCTGGCGCTCGGCCCGCTCGAAGAAGAAGTGGAATTGCTCCTCGGACATGCCGTAGAACCTTTTCAGCTTCTGCTTCTCCCGGAGCTGGATGGCGTACCCCAGCACCCGCTTGCGCGACCGGCCGTGCTGGCCCGGCGCGTAGGCCCTCCGTTCGAGGGGGCACTTGTCGGTCAGGCACTTGTGGCCCTTGAAATACAGCTTGTTCTTCTCGACGCGGCAGAGCCGGCAATCGGCTCCTTGGTATTTCGCCATGGTGCTCTCCTTCGCCCCTCAGACCCGCCGGCGGCGGCGGACGCGGCAGCCGTTGTGGGGGATCGGCGTCACGTCCTTGATGGACTTGATCTCGATGCCGGCGGCCTGCATGGCCCGGATGGACGACTCGCGTCCCGCGCCCGGCCCCTTGAGCCGGACGTCGACGAAGCGGACGCCGAACTCCCGGGCCTTGGTCGCGGCGTCCTTGGCCGCGAGCTGGGCGGCGAACGGCGTGCCCTTGCGGGCGCCCTTGAACCCGGACGTCCCGGCGCTGGCCCAGACGACGGTCGCGCCGACGTGGTCGGTGATGGTGATGATCGTGTTGTTGAAGGTGGACTGGATATGGGCCACCCCGAATCCGATCTCCTTGCGTGCCTTCTTCTTTTTGGCGCTGGTTTTAGGCGGCATGTGCGATGGCCCTCCTTACTTCTTCGTCTCTTTGGTCTTCTTGATCCGCTGGCCGCGGACGCCCTTGCGGGTCCGGGCGTTGGTCTTGGTGCGCTGGCCCCGGACGGGCAGTTTCTTCTTGTGGCGGAGGCCCCGGTAGCAGCCGATGTCCACCAGCCTCTTGATGTTCATGGTGACCTCTTTGCGGAGGTCGCCCTCGATCTTCTCCCGTTTCTCGATGATCTGGCGGATCTTGTTGACCTCGTCCTCGGTCAGCGCCTTGACCTTCTTGTTCTTGTCGATCTTGGCCTCTTCGAGGATCTTGAGGCTCTTGGACCGGCCGATCCCGTAGATGTAGGTCAGGCCGATCTCGATCCGCTTGTCCGGCGGGATGGTGATGCCTGCGATTCTTGCCATGGATACCTCGCTTATCCCTGTCTTTGCTTATGCTTGGGGTTGGCACAGATGACCCGCACCACGCCCTTGCGCCGGACGATCTTGCAGTTCCGGCAGATCTTCTTCACGGATGCTTTGACTTTCATCGTCCCGTCCTTTTATTTGAATCGATAGGTGATCCGTCCCTTGGTCAGGTCGTAGGGCGACAGCTCCAGCAGGACGCGGTCGCCGGGCAGGATGCGGATGAAGTGCTTGCGCATCTTGCCCGAGATGTGGGCCAGGATGACGTGCTTGTTCGAGAGCTCGACCCGGAACATGGCGTTGGGCAGCGTCTCCAGCACGACGCCCTCGGCCTCGAACATGTCCTGTCTAGGCATGGGGGACCTCCTTGGCGAGCCCGGTCCCCGCCCGGGCGGCGTCCGTGGTCCTCGCGCTGAGGACCTCCGGGCCGTTCTCGGTCATGGCCACCGTGTGCTCGAAATGGGCGGCCAGGCTGCGGTCCCGGGTGACGGCCGTCCAGCCGTCCTCCAGGATCGCGACCTCGGCGCCGCCGGCGGCGATCATCGGCTCGATGGCCAGGGTCATGCCGGTCTTGATCTTCGGCCCGCGCCCGGGGGCCCCGAAGTTGGGAACCGGCGGCTCCTCGTGGAGGGCCCGGCCGATGCCGTGTCCGACGAACTGCCGGACGACCGAGAAGCCCTCGCTCTCGACCGATTCCTGGATGGCGGCGGAGATGTCAGACAGGCGGTTGCCCTCCTTCATCTGCTCCAGGCCCCTGGCGAAGGACCTCTCCGCCGCGGCGATGAGCCGCAACGCCTCGGCGCCCGCCCGGCCGACCGGGGCCGTCAGGGCCGAGTCGCTGTAGAATCCCTCGAAGAGGACGCCGAAATCGAGGCTGACGATGTCGCCCTCCTGGAGGATGCGGCCCGAGGGGATGCCGTGGATGACCTCTTCGTTGACCGAGATGCAGACCGAGGCCGGATAACCGCGGTAGCCCTTGAACGCCGGCACGGCCCCGAGCTCGCGGGTCCGCTTCTCGGCGTAGAGGTCGAGGTCGCGCGTCCGGATGCCCGGCCGGATGAGCGGCTCGAGCTCGCCGAGGA
>JBGSUG010000127.1:0-3478 GCA_041736225.1 Candidatus Aminicenantales bacterium
TCGCCCTCGCGGCGGCCGGCGCGGCCGCGTTCGGCAGGTGGGGCTGGACGATCCTGGCCGTCACCGCGGCCGCCAAGATCGCCATCGAATACGTCAACTTCCTCTTCGTCAATCCCGAGGACCGCCGCCGGCTTAGGAACCATCTCCTGTTCCCGGCCGCCGTCGTGGGTAAGGACCTCGTCTTTTTCGCCGTCTACTTCACGCCCTTCTTCAGCCGCGAGGTCGAGTGGCGGGGCGGCCGGATCGCCGTCGGCCGGAGGACCCTGATCCGCATCCCCGCGAACTTAGACAGTCTGGTCTATGAAGGCGCGTGACAAGGCCTGGGTCGTCACCGTCCTGATGGGCCTGGGCCATCTCCGGGCGGCCTACCCCCTCCGCGATCTGACGCACGAGGGGGTCGTGATCTACGGATCGCGCCGGTCGACCCCCGATCCCGAATACGGCATTTGGAAGCGCCTGCGCCGCGTCTATTACGCGTCCTCCAAGGCCGGGGCCTTCCCGGTCATCGGCAAGGCTCTCGTCTCGGCCCTTCTGGCCGTGCAGCGCATCCCCCCGTATTACCCGAGAAGCGACCAGTCGCGGCCGACCGCGGCCGTGCGGTTCCTCAAAAGGCTGGTCGAGCGGCGGGGGCTGTGCCGGAGCCTCCGCGACAAGCTGGCGACCGCACCCTATCCGGCGGTCCACACCTTCTACGCGACGGCCGTGGCGATGGACACGCTCGCGGCCCGCGACGCGGGGCCGGGGCAGGATCAGTACCTGCTCATTTGCGACGCGGACTTCAACCGGGTCTGGGTGCCTGAGAACCCGGAGCGGAGCCGCATCCGGTACCTCGCGCCCTGCACCCAGGTGCGCCGCCGGCTCCAAGCGTACGGCGTGTCGGACGAGGCCATCTTCCTGACCGGTTTCCCGCTGCCCAAAGAGAACCTCGGCACGGAGACGGGGCTCGAGGTGCTCAAATCGGACCTCTTCGAGCGTCTGCTCAGGCTCGATCCGGCCCGCAAGTTCTCTTCCTACCACGAGCGTTCGGTCCTAGGCTGGCTCGGCCGGGACAAGGTCCCGTCCGAGGCGCCGGGGACCTTCCACGTCATGTTTGCCATCGGCGGCGCGGGCGCCCAGGCCGAGCTCGTCGGGAAGATCCTCCGCGGCCTCAAGGAACGGCTCGTCGCGGGCGACGTGCGCCTGACGCTCTCCTGCGGCATCCAGAAGAGCGTCTTCGAGCGCGTCCAGGGCGACCTGAGCGAAGCCGGGCTGCGCGGCGAGCTCGGGCGGGCGGTCGAGATCGTCTATGATCCCGACGTCTACGCCTATCTCGACCGCTTCAACGCCCGGCTCCGGACGACGGACGTCCTCTGGACCAAGCCGAGCGAGCTGGCCTTCTACTGCGGCCTGGGGCTGCCCATCCTCATGGCCGATCCCATCGGCGCCCACGAGGAGCTCAACAAGCGCTGGCTCCGCGAGATCCACGCCGGCGTCAGCCCGGCGGGTCCCGTCGAGGCGTGCGGGGAGTGGCTCTTCGACCTGAGGGAGAACGGGCGGCTGGCTGAGGCGGCCTGGGACGGCTTCCTCAAGGCCCGCAAGCTGGGGACCTACAAGATCGAACGGCTCATCCGGACCGGCGAGTACCGGGAGGGCGGTACGCCCCTGGAGCAATGAGGGCGGGGCGCCGGATTCTTTACATTCCCTGACGAACCCTTACATCCGTGCCGCGGGGACTCCGTTCCCGGCCCGGATTTTCCCCTGTAAGCGGTGAGTGGCCTTGGCACGAGGCTTGCATTAAGATGGTCATACGCGAAATGGGAGGACAGCCCATGAACAGGACCATCCGAGCGGCCTTTTGTTTTCTCGTCCTCATGCTCTCGGGAGCCTTCCTTTCCGGGGCCGAGGATCCCGGGCTGAAAGAAGCCTTCGACCGCTTGCCCGCGGCCGAAAAAAACTACCGGGCCGGGCTGAAGGAGTTCCGGGCCGGCCGCTACGGGGAAGCGGTGGCCGCTTTCGAGGAGTGCGCCGCCGTGATGCCGCGCCACGCGTACGCCCACTACTATCTGGCCAACATCGCCTACATACAGGGAGATTTCGAGTCGGCCTTGTCTTCGATGGATCAGTCGCTCGCCGACCTGCCCTTCATGCAGGACCTCAACGACTTCGCCCTCAAGCGGAAAAGCCGCTCGATCGCGTCTTATCAGCAGATGCTGGACGAAGGCTGGGAGAACGCCGTCAACTGCCGGGCGCAGCGCGAGATCGAATCCTTGACCGACGAGCTCTCCACCGCGAAAAGCAAGCTGGAACTCCAGTCCGAGAAAAAGCGGGCTACGCGCTCCCTGCAGGAAGCGCACTACCGCTATTTCCTGGGCAACATCCATTTCCAACTGAAGCGCCCGGCCGATGCCGCCCGTCTCTACGGCGAGGCGATCGCCCTCGATCCCCGCCATGCCGGCGCCTACAACAACGCGGCCGCGATCCGCTACATGGCCGGGGATCACGCGGGGGCCCTGGACCTCTTGACGAAGGCCGAGGGCGTGGGCCTGGGCGACAACGTGAACCTGAAGCTTAAGCACCTCGTCTTCGAAGCGTTGGGCCGGCCCACGGAAGGCATCCTGGCCGAGGACCTGTCCGCCGGCCCCGCAGCGGATCTGGGCGTCGTCAGGTTCGCCCTGGCCTACAAGTTCTCCCATCCGCTCCTCCCGCCCCTCTACGAGAACTGCTACGTCGTCTTCAGCAGGGCCTCGAAGCAGGCGGTCATCATCGATCCGGGCGTCGAAGATCCTCGGATCGGGGACTTCGTCGAAAAGAACGGCCTCCAGGTCAAAACGATCCTCAACACCCACGACCATCCGGACCACACGGCCGCCAACGGCCGTTATGCCGCTCTCTACAAGGCGGTCATCGTCGCTCACGCGAAAGACGCCGCCGGCTTGTCCGCAGCGCCGGGCCGGGCCGTCGAGGACGGGGAAACCGTGGGCATCGACGGCTTCTCGGTCAAAGTGCTGCACACGCCCGGCCACACGCCGGGGAGCTCCTGCTTCCTCGTCGGGGATTATCTCTTCTCGGGGGACACGCTGTTCAAGAACGACATCTGCAAGCTCGCGGACGAGGCCCCCGGAAAGGCCGTCGAGGCCCAGCGCCGGTTCGTCCGGATGCTCAAGGACAAGCTCATGGTCCTCGACGACGCGACGCGCGTCTGTCCCGGCCACGGGCCGGTCTCCACGATCGCGGAAGAAAAGCGGGGCAATCCCTTCCTCTCGAAATAGCCGGCCTTCCTTGTCCGCGCCCGCCATCGGCGCTATAATCGCGCTCGATGAAAGCGAGGCCCCCCATGAAACACGCCGGAAGGTGGACCCTGGCCGCGCTCGCCCTGATCGGACTCCTGCTTGCTCCCGGTTGCCGCGACGACGATGACATGGAGACGGCGGGCGTCGGGGTCCTCGACGGCCTCGCGAGGCCCCAGCCGGGGCGCTCCATGCGGGCGACCTCGACCATG
>JBGSUG010000135.1:0-2237 GCA_041736225.1 Candidatus Aminicenantales bacterium
GCGCCCGGCCTCCGGGCCGAACGTCCCCTCGTCCGGCACCGGGCCTCGCGCTACGCTCTCGACCGCGTCCTCGTCCGCTTCCGCCCGTCGGTCGCCTCCGAGTACGCGGAAGGCCTGCTTCAGTCCTACGGCTTTCCGTCCTTCCGCCGCATCCCCGGGATCGGCGTCTACAGCGTCGACACCGCGCCCGGGGTCTCGGTCACGGAGACCCTGGCCATGCTCCGCCGCAACGCGGGCATCGAAACGGCCCGGCCGGATTACCGGGCCCGCCTGGCGGACGTCCCGAACGACGCTTATTTCCAGGGCTATCAATACGCTCTCCGCAACCGGGGCGGCCTCCTCGACATCAGCCCTTCGATCCAGCCCCAGACGACGGCCGGCGCCGACATTAAGGCCGTGCCCGCCTGGGACGCCGCCAAGGGCGATCCTGAAATGATCATCGCGGTCATCGACACGGGCGTCGACCTCGCCCACCCCGACCTGGGCGCCAAGATCGTCTCGTCCGGGTACGACTTCGCCAACGACGACGACGATGCGACCGACGACCACTGGCACGGTACGCACGTGGCCGGCATCGCCGCGGCCGACACGGGCAACGCCGCGGGCATCGCCGGTGTCGCCTGGAACTGCAAGATCCTGCCGGTCAAGGTCACCGACAGCACCGGGGACGGCTATTACAGCTGGATCATCGACGGCATCATCTGGGCCGTCGACGAAGGCGCCGACGTCATCAACCTCAGCATGGGCGGGGAATACGACGACGCGTTCCTCGAGGACGCCTGCAAGTACGCCTACGACCGCGGGGTCGTCGTCGTCGCGGCCTCGGGCAACGACGGCGAGGCCGGGGTCCTCTACCCGGCCGCCTACGACGACTACGTCCTGGCCGTGGCCGCCAGCGACTACAACGACGAGATCGCCTCTTGGTCGAACTACGGCCCCGAAGTCGACGTGGCCGCACCGGGAGTCTGGATCCTGTCGACGGCGCCGCGGTCCTACGTCGGGACCGGGAACCCGCCCTACCTCTTCGCCTCGGGTTCGTCCATGTCCTCGCCCCACGTCGCCGGTTTCGCGGCCCTGATCAAGAGCCTCAAGCCCGATCTCGGCGTCGCCGACATCATGAACATCATCCGTTACACCGCCGACGACGTCAACGCTGCGGCCTCCCCCGGCCGCGACGACCGGGCCGGCTACGGCCGGATCAACATGGAGAGGGCCCTCACTCCCTACATCGTCCGCTGAGGCCGCATCAGCCATGATCAAGTTCCTGCGCGTCAGGAATCTGGCCACCATCGAGGACCTCGAGCTCGCCCTCGACGAGGGCTTCTCCGTCCTGACCGGCGAGACGGGCGCAGGCAAGTCCATCATCATCGACGCTATCCGGCTCATCCTGGGCGAGAAGGGCTCCGCCGACCTCGTCCGGACCGGCCGTTCCGAAGCCTTCGTCGAGGCCGTCTTCGACGTCTCCGGCCAACCGCTCGACCTGGCCGGCCTGCCCGATCCGGAAGAGGGCGAGCTCCTCGTCCAGCGCTCGGTCACCGACCAGGGGACGGGCAAGGCCTTCGTCAACGGCGTCCTCGTCCCGGTGCGCCGCCTCCGCGAGATCGGCGCCCGCCTCATCGACATTTACGGCCAGAACGACCACGTCTTCCTCCTCCACCTCGAGAACCACCTCGGCTACCTCGACGAGACGCTCGACGACCGCGGCCTCGTCCGCGACACGGCCCGGTCCGCCCAGGAACTCCGCCGCCTCCTCCAGGAGAAACGCGATCTCGAGACCCGGGAGAAGGAGCGCGCCGAGCGCCTCGATTTCATCGCCTACCAGCTCGGCGAGATCGAGGCGGCCGGCCTCAAGCCGGGCGAGGACGAGAGCCTGCTCCGCGAGCGGGACATCCTCAGGAACAGCGAGAAGATCGCGGGGCTCGTCGACCGGGCCCTCGACGTCGCCTACCTCGGCGAGGACTCCCTCGTCCCCCGCCTGGCCCGGCTCCGCTCGCTCCTCGGAGAGCTCGCCGCCTACGACGCGGCTTTCGGCGATTTCCGGCCCGGCCTCGAAGAGGCGTCCATCCTGCTCCAAGACGCCGCCGACGCGCTCGTCCGATTCAAGGACCGGCGGGCCGCGGCGCCGGAGGACCCGGAGGCCGTCGAGGAGCGCCTGAGCGTCATCGAGAAGCTGAAGCGCAAGTACGGCGGGACGATCGAGGCCGTCCTCGCCCGGGGCGAAGATCTCCGCCGCGAGC
>JBGSUG010000160.1:0-3562 GCA_041736225.1 Candidatus Aminicenantales bacterium
TCCTCGGCCGCGCGCGAGATGCGGGCCTCGTCCTCGCCGACGAGCAGGACCCCGGTCGGAGGGCGGACCATGGCTTTGAGGGTGGGCGAGCCGGCGAACGCGACATCGACGACCGCCGCGACGATGTCGCCCTCGGCGAACGCGGACAGGGCGGCTTCGGGGTCCGTCCCGGTCAGGACCGGGCCGTACTTCTTGGCCAGGCGGGCGAGCCGGTCGGCTTCCGTCGACACAGAATGAATAACGAGGATGCGTCTTTGGATCATAGCCCTCGCCGCGTCTTTTCCGATGAAACCCAAATGAAATGTACAACAGAAATTCTCCGTGCGTCAATCATTATTTGGGCTTTTGATTAGGGCGGCGGGGCTATGGTATATTTCCTGCCCGGGACGTCGTCGAGGAGACAAAAAATGGCGAAATATTCGACAGAAAGCGTTTCAAACATCCGGGCCCCGCGGGGCTCCCGCCTGAACACCAAGGGTTGGTCCCAGGAAGCGGCGCTGCGGATGCTGATGAACAATCTCGACCCCCAGGTGGCCGAGAACCCCCGCGAGCTCATCGTCTACGGCGGCACCGGCAAGGCCGCCCGGAGCTGGGAAGCCTACAGGGCCATCGTCGCCAGCCTCAAAAAGCTCGAGAACGACGAGACGCTCATCGTCCAATCGGGCAAGCCCGTGGCCGTCTTCAAGTCGCACGCCGAAGCGCCCCGCGTGCTCATCTCCAACGCCATGATCGTGCCCCACTGGGCCAACTGGGACGAGTTCCGCCGGCTCGAAGCGCTCGGCCTGACCATGTACGGGCAAATGACGGCCGGCAGCTGGATCTACATCGGGACCCAGGGCATCCTCCAAGGCACCTACGAGACCCTGTCCGCGGTGGCCCGGAAGCACTTCGGCGGCTCGCTCAAGGGCACGCTGACCCTGACCGCCGGTCTTGGCGGCATGGGCGGGGCCCAGCCCCTGGCCGTGACCATGAACGACGGCGTCGCCATCGTCGTCGAGTGCGATCCGCACAGGATCGAGAGACGCCTCGAGACGAAGTACGTCGACACCATGACGGAGAGCCTCGACGAGGCCCTGCGCCTGGCCGGCGCGGCCATGAAGAAAGGCGAGCCGCTGTCGATCGCCCTGCTCGGCAACGCCGCCGACGTCCTGCCGGAATTCGTCCGTAGGGGCATCAACCCGGACGTCCTGACCGATCAGACTTCGGCCCACGACGAGCTCAACGGTTACGTGCCGAACGGCCTCGCCTACGGGGACGCGCTGGCGCTGAGGAAGAAGGATCCGGCCGGATACATCGCCCGCTCCTACGCGGCCATGGCCGCCCACGTCGCAGCCATGCTCGAGCTCCGGAAGAGGGGGGCTCGGGCCTTCGACTACGGCAACAACATCCGCGGCCAGGCCCGCAAAGCCGGGGTGGCGGGGGCCTTCGACATTCCCGGGTTCGTCCCGGAGTACATCCGGCCGCTCTTCTGCCTCGGCAAGGGGCCGTTCCGCTGGGCCGCGCTGTCCGGCAAGCCGCAGGACATCTACGCCACCGACGAGGCCGTGCTCGCGGAATTTCCCGAGGACGAGGCCCTGGCCCGCTGGATCCGCAAGGCCCGGGCCCAGGTCAAATTCCAGGGCCTGCCTTCGCGCATCTGCTGGCTCGGCTACGGCGAGCGGGCCCGCTTCGGCGCCGTCATCAATCACCTGGTGAAGAAGGGCCGGATCTCCGCCCCCATCGTCATCGGCCGCGATCACCTCGATACAGGGTCGGTCGCCTCGCCCAACCGCGAGACCGAGGGCATGCGCGACGGCTCGGACGCCATCGCCGACTGGCCCATCCTCAATGCCCTTCTGAACGCGGTCAGCGGCGCCTCGTGGGTCTCGGTCCATCACGGCGGCGGCGTCGGCATCGGCCTGTCGATCCACGCCGGGATGGTCGTCGTCGCCGACGGGACGGCGGGGATGGGACGCCGGCTGGAACGGGTCCTAACGGTCGATCCGGGGATGGGTGTCGCGCGCCACGCCGACGCCGGCTATCCGGCCGCCGTCGCCTGCGCCCGGAAGAACGGCATCAAGATCCCGATGATGAAATAGGGACCCGACCCTTTCAGAGACCGGGCCCTATTTCGTCATCGGGACTGCTCCTCTGGATGGGCAGGGAGTCAAACGTCATCCAGCGGAGACTGTCCCTCCGGCCGGGACCCCGCTTCTGTCAACTCCGGTTTACCGTCGCTTCCGCGGCCGCTTCCATCTCCTTCGTTTTGACGGGATTGGCTAGTGTCCGGAGGGCCCTCCCGTGGCACGTGGCTTGCTCCTATCGGGGCGAAAGGAGACACCCGATGAAAAAGCTGGCTGTTTTCACCCTGGCCGGGATCATCGCCGTTTCCACGGCACTGGCCTTCCCTGCGGCGCCCGATCTCAACAGGCAGACCGACTGCAACAGGAACCACCAGGATTGCCGGGAATACACCCTCAACCTGGACGAGCCCTGGTACAAGGTCATGGTCCTGCTCACCGCCTGCGATGTCGCCTTCGGCAAGTGCATGTTGGGGATCTGAGGAGAACGAGGGCCGGGGCCCCCGGAGCCGGGGGCCCCGGCGATCGGAAGGCGGGAAAGGGGTGAGGAGCATGATCCGGATCGGACGGTCTGCGGGAACGGTCCTTGTGGCCCTCGCGGTCGCCTTCGCGGCTCCCCTGGCGCGGGCGGGCGGCGAAGACGTCGCGCGCTGGAAGACGGTGGAGATAGCGGTGCCGCCGGAGGATGCGGACGAGGCCGTGCTCGGCCGTCCGGCCGCACTGGCCCTCGCAGCGGACCGGATCTATATCGCCGACTCCCAGGATTGCGCGATCAAGGTCTTTTCGAAGGACGGAGAGTTCGTCCTGTCTTTCGGGCGAAGAGGGCGCGGCCCCGGCGAGCTTTCGTTCCCTTCGGGCGTTGCCGTCGCCGGCGACAGGGTGTATGTCGCCGACAAGCTCAACCGGCGGATCCAGGTCTTCGACCCCGACGGCGGGCAGCGCGGTGGTTTCCCCCTGACCTTCGCGCCGGATAAAGTGTTCGCGCTGGCATCGGGGGCCCTCCTCGTAACAACCAACCCGACCGGACGTGGCCCCGGGGAGAAGCTTCTCCGCCTCCTAGAGGCCGACGGCCGTCCCCGCTGGGAGGGGCTCGAGGCCCGGGTATCCGCCGATCCCGTCTTCGACTCCTTCCGGAACATGATCCTGGTGTGTCCGGGAGAGGAGGGCGGCTTCCTTGTCGTCCACCGGAGCGGCGAACGGACCCTGCTCCGTTTCGACGGCGACGGCGCGCTCCTCGGGGAGGTGCCTGTCGACGGGCGTCACTCGTTCACGCCCATGGACATACCGTTCAAGGGACCGGTCAAGCGGCTGCTGGGCTTCTGTTGGGCGGCGGCCCGGGACCGGGGCCTGCTCTATCTTGCGGCGCCCGAGGCCGTCGATGGCCGGGACCTCGGTCCGGGAAGGCGCCTGTCGGTCGTCGATGGGACGGGCCGCCTCCGAGCTGTCGTCGAGCTCGCCCGGCCCGTCCACCGCTTCGCCGTCGACGGGGACCGGATCGTCGC
>JBGSUG010000169.1:0-4630 GCA_041736225.1 Candidatus Aminicenantales bacterium
GGCAGGGCGGATCGTCGGTCGGGGCGTCGAGCTTGGGGTTCCACGTGATCGCCTGGGCCCGGCGGGTGTGGCCGGTCCGGGCCAGCCGGTCGACGGCCGCGGCGATCTGGTCGACCGTCACGCCCTCGATGTCGTAGGCGAAGAGCCGTTTGTGGTAGGTGTAGGTCCACTTGCCCTCTTCCGGGCAGATCCAGTGGTCGTGGACGCCTTCGACGACCTCCTGGCGGTAGACCTCGAGGTCCTCGAGTCCGCCCGGGAAGGCCCGGTGGATCCGCGGCTCGGCGAAGGGATCCTCGACCGTCCAGAGCATGGTGCAATCGCGGCTCGGCGGGTCGCCCGGCCGGTCGTACTCGGTCCGGATGGGCACCCCCTGATGCCAGCAGGCCAGGACGGCCTTCTCCCAGGCCTCAGGAAGGGTCTTTCCGGACACGGCCAGGGTCGGGATGTTTCCGCTCATGATCTCTCCTCCGTCGTCCTTCCCGCTTTTAGCACACGGCGGGCGGGCCGTCAACGCGCGACGGACAAGATGGGACCAGGCCAGATGGGACCAGGTCTTCGCTTTGCAGCCGCTTCGGGATTGTCAGCGAAGACCTGGTCCCCTTTTTTGTGGTTCTTCTCCCATTTCCGGGATACCCTCTCGAGGCGGTGAGGGGATTATCCTCGCAGATCCCCGTTGCTGGAGGAGGGGACCCGCATAGAGGGGGGGAACCGTGCGAACTGGTTCCCCGGGGGGCCGGGGAGCTAGAGGATATCCCCGAGCAAAGCACGAGAGAGGGCCTTCCCGGAATCGGGAGAAGATCCTTTTTTGTTGAAGGAGCAACCCGGATGTACTATCTTGACCGCGAGGAGGGCGCCATGTCCGAAACGTACATCGCTTATTACGAATCTCCCATCGGGATCCTGCAGATCGAGGGCAGCGAGGCCGGCGTCTCCGGGATCGAATTCGTCGAGACCCGGGCCCGGAAGGCCGGGAAGGGCCCCCGGCCGAAGCCGGTCAAGGACTGCCTGGCCCAACTCGACGGCTATTTCCGGGGCACCCGCAAGGACTTCTCGGTCAAGCTCGATCTCCGCGGCACGGCCTTCCAGATGAAGGTCTGGACCAAGCTCCGTGCGGTCGGCTTCGGCAAGACGACGACCTACAAGGCCCTGGCCCGGACCGCCGGGAAGCCCGCCGCGACGCGGGCCGTCGGCGGAGCCAACCACCGCAATCCCGTCTCGATCGTCGTCCCCTGCCATCGCGTCGTCGGCAGCGACGGCCGGCTGACCGGCTACGGCGGGGGCCTGTGGCGGAAGGACTGGCTCCTCCGCCACGAGGGTCACGACCTGCTCAAGATTTGACAACCCGATCGCTTTAAGGGCTAAATAGGGCCCATCCGGACGGGAAGGAGTCTCCGCATGATCGAAACTCTCAGCCAGGTCTTCCTTAACACCGTCAAGACCTACGTCAAGGACGACATCCTGGCCGCCAAGGCCGACGGGCGCTATGTGCCCATCTCCACGGAGGAGTTCGCCCGCCGGGTCAAGCACCTGTCGCTCGGCCTGGCCGACCTCGGCCTCGGGGCCGGGGACAAGCTGGTCATCTTCTCCGAGAACCGGCCCGAGTGGACGATCACGGATTTCGCCGTCCTCTGCGCCGGGGCGGTCACGGTGCCCATCTACACGTCGCTCATGCCCGAGCAGGTCAAGTACATCATCAACGACTCGGACGCCAAGATCGTCGTCTGCTCGAACCGCACCCTCTGGCTCAAGGTCGAGGCGGTCCGCCACGAGCTTTCGAACGTCCACCACTTCGTCCTCATCGAAGAGGCCGGCCCGCAGGGCGTGGTCAGCCTGTCCGAGGTCATGGGCCGGGGCAAGGTCATCGCCGCCGCCGACCCCGGGCTGTTCGAGAAGCGGGCCCTGGCTGTCAAGCCCGGCGACCTGGCCTCCATCATCTACACCTCGGGCACGACCGGAGTTCCCAAGGGCGTCATGCTGACCCACGCGAACTTCGTCGCCAATTCCAAGGCCCTCGACGCGGTCACCGAATTCTCGGTCAAGGACACGATCCTGTCCTTTTTGCCGCTGTCCCACGTCCTGGAGCGGATGACGACCTTCTCCTGGATCTACAAGGGCGCCTCGATCTACCACGCCGAGAGCATCGAGACCGTGGCCGAGAACCTGCTCGAGGTCCGGCCGACGATCATGATCAGCGTGCCCCGGCTCTTCGACAAGATCTACGCCAAGGTCATGGACAACATCCTGGCCGCGCCGCCGGTCAAGCGGAAGATCTTCTTCTGGGCCCTCGGCGTCGGCAAGAGATACGGGGCGAAGAAGATCCGCCACCAGCCCATCCCCTGGGGGCTCGTCCTGCAGCGGAAGATCGCGGCCAAGCTCGTCTACGGCAAGATCATCGAGAAGACGGGCGGGCGGGTCCACTTCTTCGTCTCGGGCGGAGCGCCGCTCTCGGCCGACGTGGCCGAGTTCTTCTACGCCATCGGCATCACCATCCTCGAGGGCTACGGCCTGACCGAGACGTCGCCGGTCCTGGCCTGCAACACCTTCCAGAAGATGAAGTTCGGCGCGGTCGGCCCCCCCGTCCCCGGCGTCGAGATCAAGATCGCGCCGGACGGGGAGATCCTGGCCAAGGGCCCGAACGTCATGAAGGGCTACTACAAGAAGGAGCAGGAGACCCGGGAGGTCTTCCAGGACGGCTGGTTCAAGACGGGCGACATCGGCCACATCGACGGGGAAGGCTTCCTCGTCGTCACCGACCGGAAGAAGGACATCCTGATCACGGCCGGGGGCAAGAACGTCGCGCCCCAGCCGATCGAGAACCTGCTCAAGGCCAATCCCTACATCCAGACGGCCGTGGTCGTCGGGAGCGGCCGGAAGTTCATCTCGGCCCTCGTCCTGCCGGACTTCGACAAGCTCGAGGCCTACGCCCGCAAGAACGGCATCGCCTTCGGCAGCCGCAAGGAGCTCGTCGGGAAGGAAGAGATCGTGAGCTTCATGCTGGCCGAGATCGACCGGTCGACCCCCCACCTGGCCTCCTACGAGCGGATCAAGAAGGTCGTCCTGCTCGACCGCGACTTCGACGCCGACACCGAGCTGACCCCGTCGCTCAAGGTCAAGCGCCACATCGTCGAAAAGGTCTTCAAGCCGCTGATCGACCTTCTCTACAAAGATTAGGAGGGCCACTCTCTCTCAAGGGGGAAAGTCCTTCGTACGGCTTTGCGAAGGATATCACCCCTCGCCGCCCCGGCCCCCCCGGGGACCAGTCCCGTCGGTCCCCCCGCCTTCGGCGGGTCCCCCTCCGCTACGGGGGTCATCGGGGTGATATCCATCGCTGCCTCCTTCGGACTTCCCCCTGAATTGGAGAATGGCCACTCTTTTTTTATCGAAGATGCGAATAATCGGCCGCCGCGACGTCATTAATAAGCGGAAGCCATGAGCGAACGCGACAGCGGACCGGACAGGGGACATCCCGGCGGGGAGGGGCACAGGGACCGCCTGCGCCAGAAATTCCTCAACGGGGGCCTGGCGGCCTTCCTGGACTACGAGGTCGTCGAGCTGCTCCTGACACTGGGCACGCCCCGGCGGGACTGCAAGGCCCCGGCCCGGGAGGCCCTGAAGGAGTTCAAGACCTTCGGCGGGGTCCTCGAGGCCAGGCCGGAAGACCTCCAGCGCATCCCCGGCATCGGCTCCCGGAACGTCTTCGGCCTGAAGCTCGTCCACGAGGTCTCCCGCCGCTTCCTCAAGGACCGGATGATGAGCCGGCCGGTCTGCCACTCCTCCCAGGAGGTCTACGATTATCTCTGTCATGCCCTGCGCGATCTGAAGAAGGAGCGGTTCAAGGTCATCTTCCTCGACCCGAAGAACCAGGTCATCGAGGAGAAAACGCTGTTCGAGGGCACGGTCGACTCGAGCGCGGTCTACCCGCGGGAGGTCATCCGGGACGCCCTGCGCTACGAGGCCTCGGCCCTGATCTTCGCCCACAACCACCCCTCGGGCGACCCCGAGCCGTCCCTCTGCGACCGGGAGGTCACCCGGGACCTCGTCTTCGCCGCCCGGGTCGTCCAGATCAAGGTCCTCGACCACATCGTGGTCGGCAGCCACCGCTATTTCAGCTTCGCCGATCAGGGCCTGATCGACGATTACGACCTCATGTTCAACGGCTTTCCGCGGTAACCATTAATGAAAACGCCGGGTTTCTCCACAGAACCAGAACTGCCGGGTTGAAAGCCCGGACGAATCCGGGTAAACTCATGGGATAAGGGAGGGTCGGATGGGAAGAACGAACGTCGACAAGGAGCGAACCGAGATGGTCAAGAAAGACACCGCCCGCGAAACGGAAGCGGCCAAGGCCGCCGAGAGCGAAGAAAGATCGTCATCCCGCCACAAGGCCATCGACGCCGCGCTCTCCCAGATCGAGAAGCAGTTCGGCAAGGGGACGATCATGAAGCTCGGCCAGAAGGGGGCCGTGGTGCCCATCGAGGCCATCCCCACCGGCTCGATCGCCTTCGACCTGGCCCTGGGCATCGGCGGCTTCCCGCGCGGCCGCGTCGTCGAGATCTACGGGCCGGAGGCCACGGGCAAGACGACCCTGGCCCTCCACGTCATCGCCGAGGCCCAGAAGCGCGGCGGCCAA
>JBGSUG010000175.1:0-2713 GCA_041736225.1 Candidatus Aminicenantales bacterium
CGTCCCGGCCGGCGGGCCGCGCGAGTCGTTCGACGCGACCGGGGAGGCCATGGACGTCCCGGGCTGGATGGTCGGCCGCCGCCGCGGCAACGTCTTCTGCATCCGGGTCGACGGCAAGAGCATGATCGACGCCTACATCGACGACGGCGACCACGTCCTGCTCGAGCGGACCAACCTGGCCAACTCGGGCGAGATGGTCGTGGCCATGCTCGAGGACGGCTCGGTGACGCTCAAGCGGCTGAGGCGGGACAACGGCCAGATCTTCCTCGTCCCGGAGAACCCGGCTTTCCAGCCGATCGAAGCCCCGTCGGCCAAGATCCTGGGCCGGGTCATCGGCGTCATGAGAAAGTACTGAACGGGGCAGACCCCGATATCGCAGACCCCTTCGCGGAAGGGGAGAACAAGGGAATCGGATCGCTGAAAAGAAAGGAGCAGGGGTGTCTCTGTCGCAAAACGGCCGCCGGTACATCGTCCACGTCGACATCGACGCCTTCTTCGCCTCCGTCGAGATCCTGCTCGACCCTTCGCTCAAGGGCAAGCCGGTCATCGTCGGCGGCCTGCCCCACGAGCGCGGCGTGGCCTCGACCTGCTCCTACGAGGCCCGCAAGTTCGGCGTCCACTCCGGCATGCCGCTCCGCAAGTGCTACCAGCTCTGCCCCGAGGGCGCCTTCGTCCGCGGCAACTACCAGGTCTACCAGGCCTTCTCGGAGCGCTTCTTCCGCGTCCTCCACGCCGCGACGCCCGACGTCGAGGAGGCCTCGCTCGACGAGGCCTACCTCGAGTTCACCCGCTGCGGCCATCTCTATCCGTCGTTCCCCGAGGCGGCCCGCGAGCTCAAGCGGCAGGTCGAGCGCGAGATCGGGGTGACGGTCTCGGTCGGTGCGGCGCCGAACAAGGTCCTGGCCAAGTTGGCCACGGGCCGGGCCAAGCCGGCCGGCTTCTTCGAGATCCGCGAGGGCGAGGAGACGGCCTACCTCCGCGACCTCGGCATCGAGGCCCTGCCCGGCATCGGGCCCAAGGCCCAGGTCGTCCTGCGCCTGATGAACGTCCACAAGATCGGCCAGCTGTGGGACCTGCCGCGGGCGACCCTCCGGACGCTCTTCGGCACGGGCGGCGACGACATCTACCTCCAGTCGCGCGGCATCGACAGCCGGCCGCTCGTCGCGCCGGCTCTGCCCAAGTCCGTGTCGCGCGAGACGACCTTCCTCGAGGACCTCTGGGACAAGCGCCTGCTCCTGGCCCATCTGGCCTACCTCTGCGACCGGCTGACCCTGGCCCTGCGCGAGGACCGGCTCTACGCCCACGTCATCGAGGTCAAGGCCCGCACCGCCGATTTCAAGACCGAGATCAAGCGCCGTCTCGTCCTGTCGCCGCTCCAGGAGACGGGCAAGATCTACAAGATCGCCGAGGAGCTCTTCCTCGAGCTCTTCACCGGCACGCGGCTGGCCCTGCGCCTCGTCGGGGTCAAGGCCTCGGAGCTGGTGCGCGTCCGGCCCCTGGCGCTCTTCGAGCCCTACTCGGAGCGGCCGGAGAACCTGGGCCGGGCCCTCGACCAGGTCCGCGACAAGTACGGCTTCGGCTCACTGCTGACGGCCCGGGAGAGGATGCTCGACACGGTCTACGCCTCCGACCCGCGGCGGGGCTACGTCCTCAAGACCGCGTCCCTGACCAAGTGAACGGCATGTTCGTCCCGCTCCGCATCCATTCCGTGTACAACCGGGGCCGGGGGAGCGTCACGCTCGAGGAGGCGTCGGGCTGGGCGGCGGCCCAAAGGCTTCCGGCGGCGGGGCTCGCGGACATCGGCAACATCTACGGCTGGGGCAAGTGGAAGCGCGTCGCGCCGGCCGGCGGGTACAGGCCGCTCTTCGGCTGCGAGCTCGAAGCCGGCGGCCGGCGCTTCGTCTTTCTGGTCAAGACGCGCGCGGGTTATTCGAACCTCATGGAGATCTTCAATCGGCGCGAGATCCGCGACACGTCGGGACTCGTCGTGATCTACGTGCCGGGCGCGAGGGAGGGACTGGCGGTGCTGTCCCCGCAGGGAGGGAACGAGGGAGCCACTGGGGAGGGACTGTCCCCGAAGCGGGACTGTCCCTTTGGGGACACGAAAGGGGACATGTACCCCCGGTACGTGTCCCCGTCCGGTGCGGCCGGGGCTTGGCCGAGCGAAGCGGCGATGCTGGCCGACCTGCGCGAGAAGGTCGCGCCGGGCGACCTCTACATCGGGGCGGAATTCGCGAACTTCCAGCGGATTCGGGAATCTCGGGGACCCGTACGGGAATCGGGGACATGTCCTTCCGGTATGTGTCCCCAAGATCCGCCCGTGCCCGGGGACACGTACCAAGGGTACATGTCCCCGTTCGCCGATCTGCCCGTCGTCTGGGCCAACCCGGTCAAGTACCTGTCGAGCCCCGAGCGCCTCGTCCTCCTCCGCGCCATCGAGAAAAAGGTCCCGTACCCGCCCGAGCGCGACCGGCTCCTGGCGAAGGTCCGGGTCTTCGGACCGGACCAGGAGGCCCTGGCTCTGCGCCGCTTCGGCGACGCGGCGAAGGACGCCCTGGCCCGGACGGCCGAGGTCGCCGAAAAGTGCGAGTTCGCCTTCGACGGCATCGTCCCCAACCTCCCGAACGACCTCTTCCCGCGGGGCCTCCGCGAGGTCGTCGCGGAACGCCTCGCGGCCGCGAAGAGCCTGACCTGGAAGGAACGCCAGCGGGCC
>JBGSUG010000190.1:0-3979 GCA_041736225.1 Candidatus Aminicenantales bacterium
GCCGCCTTCGCCCTCGGCGGCCGGGGCAGCGGCATCGCCACCACGCCCCACGAGCTCGGCGAAGCCCTGCGCAAGGCCTTCACCGCGGCGCCGCAGGTCCTCGTCGAGGAGTACCTCGAGGGCTGGAAGGAGATCGAGTACGAGGTCGTCCGCGACCGGGCCGACAACTGCATCGCCGTCTGCAATATGGAGAACTTCGACCCCATGGGCATCCACACCGGGGAGAGCATCGTCATCGCCCCGTCGCAGACGCTGACGAACGAGGAGTACCATCGGCTCCGGGCGATCGCCCTCCGGGCCATCCGCGGTCTGGGCATCGTCGGCGAGTGCAACATCCAGTACGCCCTCAACCCGCGCGACGGCGACTACCGCATCATCGAAGTCAACGCCCGGCTGTCGCGCAGCTCCGCCCTGGCCAGCAAGGCCACGGGCTATCCCCTGGCTTTCGTCGCCGCCAAGCTCGCCCTCGGGCACACGCTCCCGGACCTCCCGAACTCGATCACCAAGGTCACCTCGGCCTGCTTCGAGCCGGCCCTCGATTACCTAGTCGTCAAGATCCCGCGCTGGGACCTCAAGAAATTCGGCCGCGTCTCTAAAAAAATCGGCTCGGAGATGAAGTCGGTCGGCGAGGTCATGGCCGTCGGCCGGTCCTTCGAAGAAGCCATCCAGAAGGCGGCCCGGATGCTCCAGGTCGGGGTCTACGGGCTCGTCGCCAACGAGAACTACTCCTTCCGGAGCCTGGAGAAGGAGCTCCGCCAGCCGACCGACGAGCGGCTCTTCGGCCTCGCCGAAGCCCTCAAAAAGGGCTTTTCGGTCGACCGCATCCACGCGCTGACCCGGATCGACCGCTGGTTCCTGGAGAAGATCAAGAGCATCGTCGACTGCGAGGCGCGGCTTCGCGGGCGGCGCCTCGACGCCGTCCCGCCCGACCTTCTCTCCGAAGCCAAGCGCAAGGGTTTCTCGGACAAGCAGATCTCGCTCCTGACCGGCTCGTCCGAGCTCGGGGTCCGCCGGCGGAGGAAGAGAGCCGGGCTCCTCCCGGCCGTGAAGCAGATCGACACCCTGGCCGCCGAGTACCCGGCCCGGACGAACTACCTCTACGTCACCTACAACGGCCGCGAGGACGACGTCCCGTTCCGCGATGGCCGGGGCGGAAAGGGCAAGGTCATGGTCCTCGGCTCGGGGTCCTACAGCATCGGCTCGTCGGTCGAGTTCGACTGGTGCTGCGTCAATGCGGCCCTGGCCCTGAAGAAGCTCGGCTACGCCACGGTCATGGTCAACTACAATCCCGAGACCGTCTCGACCGACTACGACATCTGCGACCGGCTCTACTTCGACGAGCTCAGCTTCGAGCGGGTCCTCGACATCTACGAGCGGGAGAAGCCGCTCGGCGTCCTCCTGTCCATGGGCGGGCAGATCCCCAACAACATCGCCCTCCGCTGCCACCGGGCCGGGGTCCGCGTCCTGGGGACGCCGCCCCCGAGCATCGACCGGGCCGAGGACCGCTTCAAGTTCTCCAAGCTCCTCGACGAGATCGGCGTCGACCAGCCCGAATGGCGCGAGCTCCGCAGCGTCGGCGAAGCCAGGCGCTTCGCCCGGTCGATCGGCTACCCCGTCCTCATCCGGCCGTCCTACGTCCTGAGCGGGGCGGCCATGAGCGTCGTCTTCGGCGAGGATTACCTCGACCGCTACCTCCGCAAGGCCTCGCGCGTCTCGCCCGAGTACCCCGTGGTCATCTCCAAGTTCATCCTCAACGCCAAGGAGATCGAGCTCGACGCCGTGGCCGACCGCGGCGAGGTCGTCGCCTCGGCCATCGTCGAGCACGTCGAGAACGCCGGCGTCCACTCCGGCGACGCGACCATGGTCCTGCCGCCGCAGAAGATCTACATCGAGACCATCCGGCGCATCCGGGGGATCGGCCGCGAGATTGCCCGGGCCCTGAAGATCACCGGCCCGTTCAACATCCAGTTCATCGCCAAGGACAACGCCATCAAGGTCATCGAGTGCAACCTCCGGGCCTCGCGCTCCTTCCCCTTCGTCAGCAAAGTCGCCCGGACGAACTTCGTCGAGCTGGCCGTGGCCGCGATCATGGGCCAGCCCGTCCGCAACCGGAAGACGACCCTCGACCTCAACTACGTCGGCGTCAAGGCCCCGCAGTTCTCGTTCTCCCGGCTCAAGGGCGCCGACCCGGTGCTCGGGGTCGAGATGGCTTCGACCGGCGAGGTCGCCTGCCTGGGCCAGGACGTCCACGAGGCCTACCTCAAGGCCATCCTGTCGACGGGCTTCACCCTGCCGAAGAAGAACATCCTCCTGACGGTCGGCGGCGAAGAGTCCAAGCACCGTTTCCTCGGCGCGGCCCGGACCCTGGCCGGGTTGGGCTACAAGATCTTCGCGACCGAGAAGACGTCCGCCTACTTCAAGGAGAACGGCGTCGCCAACACGCGGCTGTTCAAGGTCCACGAGCGCCGCGGGCCGAACATCCGCGACTATATCGCCGGCGGCAAGATCGATCTCGTCGTCTCCATCCCCGATCCGGCCAGGAGGGTCGAGTTCAACTCGGCCTACAAGCTGAGGCGCCTGACCGTCGATTACTCCATCCCCATCCTGACCAACCTCCAGGCCGCCGATCTCTTCGTCCAGGCCCTGGCCGCCAAGAAGCCCGCCGACCTCGAGATCAAGCACTGGGCCGAGTACGAATAGCCCCCTCCGGTGCGCGGGGGAGACCGATCTTGACCCCACATTGACAATTCTTTGACAACTCCCCCTCTTCCGGAGACTACCTTGGGGGCGTCCGGTCGGAACCGGACAAACATCCCAAACTCTTAGGAGGGAACCGATGAAAAAGGTCATGGTGATGGTCTTGGCGGTGGGCCTGGTCGTCGCACTGGGGACCGGGCAGGCGTTCGCCCAGGGCAAGAAGGTCGAGTTCAGCCTGAACCTGGGCGTGATGACGGATCTGGGACCCGACAGCTCGTTCTCGGAGGCGCTGTTCACGTTCGCCCCGCAGGTCGACATCCATCTCTCTCCGGCCTTGATGCTCAGTCCCGAGGTCATGGTCATTACGGACGAAGGCTTCGGCTTCGACCCGCTCCTGCTCTACCCCGGTGTTCTTCTGAATTACACGGCCAGGGGAGGGTTCTTCGCCGGCGCCGGCGTCGTGCTCCCCGTCGTCTTCTGGGAAGGCGAGTCGGATACCGGCGATCTTCTGCCCAAGATCAACCTCGGCTACCGCGGCAACCACTTCAACCTGACGGCCTACCTGCTCACCGACACCGAGAGCCTGTTCAAGTACAACTTGATCGGCTTGAGCGCCGGGTACAGGTTCTGACGGCCCGGCCGCCGGCCGGGACCTGCGAGCGCACGGGGGCGCCGGCCCCGGGCGTCCCCGTGCGACACGGCGGGCATCCTTTCCCCCGCGCTTGTCCGCCCCGGGGGAGTCCGCTATAATCGCCTCAGGGTGAACCCAGCATGCGCACGATCCGAACCGTCCTTCCCTTCCTTTTGATCCTCGCCGTCGGCACGGGGCTCTTCGCCGCGCCGCCGGGCGCGCAGGACCGGCCGACGAGGATCAAGATCACGGCCGAGCAGGCCAACCTCCGGGAGAAGCCCGACATCGGCAGCTCCATCGTCCAGCAGATCCCCGAGGGCGTCGTCGTCGAGGCCGACAGGAAGGACGGCGAATGGTACTTCGTCCGTTACACCCTGGAGGACGGCGGCGTCATCGGCGGCTGGATCCACGAGAGTCTGGTCGAGGTCGTCGAGGCCGGAACGATCGCCCGGGTGGAGAGAGAGAAGGAGCAGGAGGCCGCGCCGGCGCGGCGCCGCGGCCGGCCGATCCGGATCGGGAAGATCGAGATGCCGGAGCTGAGCACGGGCGGCATACCCCTGGAGTTCGCTTTCTCCGCCGGGCTCGGCTACGTCGCGCCCCGGGACCTCAACCGGGGGACGCGCGGATACGCCGACGCGAACGCCGCCGATC
>JBGSUG010000208.1:0-5650 GCA_041736225.1 Candidatus Aminicenantales bacterium
TCTACAAGACCGCGGACGGCGGCAAGACCTGGGCGCTCGTCCTCGAGATATCGAAGGACACGGGCATCACGTCGGTCGAGTTCGATCCCACGGATCCCGACATCCTCTACGCCGCGGCCTACCAGCGGCGCCGGAGCGTCGCGGCGTTCATGGGCGGCGGGCCGGAATCGGGCATCCACAAGAGCGAGGACGGCGGCAAGACCTGGCGCAAGCTCACCGTGGGCCTGCCCAAGGGCGACATCGGCAAGATCGGCCTCGCGGTCTCGCCCATCGACCCGCACGTGGTCTACGCCACGGTCGAGGCCGGGCCGGAGGAGAAGGGCTTCTACCGGTCGGCCGACCGGGGCGAGAGCTGGGAGAAGCGCAGCGACTACATCAGCGGCGGGACAGGGCCCCACTACTATCAGGAGATCTTCGCCGACCCGACCGTCTTCGACCGCGTCTACCAGATGGACCCGGGCCTCAGAGCGACGGACGACGGCGGCAAGACCTGGCGCCGCGTCGACGAGGCCAACAAGCACGGCGACAACCACGCCATGGCCTTCGTCAAGGGCGACCCCGGCTACATCCTCAACGGCAGCGACGGCGGCGTCTACGAGACGCGCGACGGGGGCAAGACCTGGCGCTTCTTCGAGAACCTGCCGGTGACGCAGTTCTACAAGCTGGCCCTCGACAACGCCCTCCCCTTCTACAACGTCCACGGCGGGGCGCAGGACAACGGCAGCCAGCTCGGGCCGTCGCGGACGGCGAGCGCCCACGGCATCTCGAACGCCGACTGGACGATCACCTACGGCGCCGACGGGTACGCCACGGCCATCGACCCGACGGACCCGAACACGGTCTACCTGGAGTGGCAGATCGGGAACCTGCTGCGATACGACAAGAAGAGCCACGAGACGATCTACATCAGCCCGCGGGCGGAGCCGGGCGACCCGCCGCTGCGGTTCAACTGGGATTCGCCGGTCGCGATCAGCCCGTTCGCGAACACGCGGCTGTACTACGCCGGGCAGTTCGTGTGGCGGAGCGAGGACCGGGGCGATTCGTGGACGCGGATCTCGCCCGACCTGACGCGGGGGATCTTCCGGCTCGAACAGAAGATCATGGGCCGGCAGTGGAGCGTCGACGGATTGTGGGACCACGGGGCCATGTCGCAGTTCGGGACGATCACGAGCCTGAGCGAGTCGCGACTGGCGGAAGGGCTCATTTACGCCGGAACGGACGACGGCCTCATCCAGGTCACGGAGGACGGGGGCAAGAGCTGGCGCAAGATCGACAAGGTGGCCGGTGTCCCCGATTATTTCTTCGTCAACAAGATCATGGCCTCCAAGCACGACAAGGACACGGTCTACGCGGCGGTCGACAACCACAAGACGGGCGACTACAAGCCGTACCTGATGATGAGCGCGGACCGCGGCCGGACCTGGACGAACATCGCCGGGGGACTGCCCCAGCGGACGATCGTCTGGTCGGTCGCCCAGGACCACATCGCGAAGGACCTGCTCTTCGCCGGGACGGAATTCGGGATCTACGCGACGCTCGACGGGGGCAAGGCGTGGCTGAAGCTGGGCGGCGGGGTGCCGACCATCTCGTTCCGCGATATCGAGGTCCAGGAGCGCGAGAGCGACCTCGTCGGCGCGTCGTTCGGGCGGGGCTTTTTCGTCCTCGACGACTATTCGCCGCTGCGGGAGATGAGCGAGGCGGGCTTGGCGACGGAGGCGGTCCTCTTCCCGGCGAAGAAGGCCCTGCGGTATGTGCCGCTCAGGCCGATCGACTCGGACGCCAAGGGCTGCCTGGGCGACGCCTACTACGTCGCGCCCAACCCGCCTTTCGGGGCGGTCTTCACCTATTATTTGAAGGACGGCGTGAAGTCGGCCGCGGAGGCGCGCCGCGAGGAGGAGGCGAAGCTCGTCAAGGACGGCAAGCCCGTCCCGTTCCCGGGCTGGGACAGCTTGCGGAAGGAAGAGAACGAGGAGAAGCCGGCCGTCGTGCTGACGGTCGCGGACGAGACCGGCGAGGTCGTGAGGCGCATGACTTTGCCGGCGGCCAAGGGCCTCCATCGCGTGGCCTGGAACCTGCGCTACCCGACGGTCGAACCGACGCGGCTCGAGGCCGGGCGGCGCGAGTCGTGGGAGAGGGATTCGGCCGGGCCGATGGTCGTCCCGGGCACGTTCACGGTCACGCTGCAGAAGAAGGTCGACGGCGTCCTGACGACGATCGCCGGGCCGCGGACGTTCGTCGTCGAATCGCTCGAGATGGCCAGCCTGCCGGAGAAGGACAAGGCGGCGCTGCTCGCGTTCCAGAAGAAGGCCGGCACGCTGCAGCGGGCGATGATGGGCGCGGGAGCGGCGGCGGAGGATGCGTTAGGCAATCTCAAGTACATTCGCAAAGCGCTGCTCGACGCGCCCAAGGCCGACCCGAAGCTGGCCGAGGCCGCCCGGGCGATCGAGAAGAGGATCCAGGACCAGCTCACGGTCCTCGTGGGCGACATGACGCGGGCCATGCGCTCGGAGCCGACCGAGCCGTCGCTCATGGAGCGGGTCTCGGCCCAGCTCGACGCCACAGGGCCGATCACAGAGACGGCGAAGCGCGGCTACGACATCGCGGCCGAGGCGTTCGGGAAGCTCGTCGAGGACATGAGGCAGACGATCGACGTCGATCTGAAGAAGCTCCAGGGCGAGCTCGAGGCCGCCGGCGCCCCCTGGACCCCCGGCCGCGGCGTCCCTGTGTGGAAGAAATAGAAAAAGGGGGACATGATACCCATTTCCTATTTAATTAATAGGAAATGGGTATCATGTCCCCCATTTAAATCACCACTTGTCGGTGCGGAAGGGCGAAGCGGGCAGGCCTTCCCTGTTGGCCAGGTTGGGCACGGCCAGCTGGTTCCAGCCGAACCTCACGGCCTTGGGCGCAGCGACCCGCGGGCTCCAGACGACGACCGTGTCCCCGGCGATGTCGGCCTCGGCCTTGTAGAAGATCCGGTCCTCGCCGGCGATCTCGAACCACTTCAGCCCCTGCCCGTCGTTCGTGACGAGCCCGCCGCCGACGTGGTCGAAGGAGAGGCGAACGATCCCGGCCTCGACGGTCATGGACTTGTAGAGCGGTCCCGAGAATTCGATCTTCTCGCCGTAGGTGTTGGCCCGGGCCCAGAGCGATAGCCGGTAGCCCACGTCGCGCTTGTTGGCCGGATGGATGTCGTAGAGATCGGTGATATCCGTCGTAACGGCCATGCCCGTGTTGGGGATGCGCAGGGCGTTCGCCTGGGCCTCCCAGATCAGGGGCAGGCGCAGGAAGTCCGGCACGTCGCCGACCGGCGTCTCGCGGTCGTACCCGTAATTAAAGGGCGCGAGCTGGACATAGTAGAAGGGGAAGTCGCCGAGCTGCCAGACCGCCCGCCAGCCGTCGATGAGGGCTTCCATCTTCTTCTCGTAGAACAGGCCGTCGTTGCGATTGGCCTCGCCCTGGTACCAGATCGCGCCGCGGATGGCGAAGGGCGTCAGGGCGTGGATCATGCCGTTGTAGAGCGTCGTCGGCGCCTGCGGATTGTCGTAGGGATTCGCCGGGAGGCGCGGCGCGGGTGCGGGCGGCAGCAGCGACTTGGCGGCCAGGGCCTTCCGGCTGTCCTTGATCCAGGTCTCCCACGACGGCAGGGCCTTGGCGAGAGCGTCCCGGTACTCGGCGTACTTCGCCGCCTGACCCTCGAGCAAAGGCTTGACCTCGGGGACGGAAGCGAACCCGATCGGGGGCGTCCACGGCTCGATTTTCGTCCCGCCCCAGGCCGACATGATCAGGCCGACGGGAACGCCTAGCCGCTTGTGGAGCTCCAGCCCGAAATAGTAACCGACGGCCGAGAACTCCCTCACGACATCGGGCGCGCAGATGTCCCAGTGCGCGTCGACGTCGTCCTGGGGCCGGTCCGACGTGCGCTGCGGGAGCTTGAAGAGCCGCATGCTGGGATTGTCCGCCCGCAGGGCGTCGGGCGCGGGGTACGGGAGCCAGGTCATGGACATTTCCATGTTGGATTGCCCCGAGCATAGCCAGACCTCGCCGACGAGGATGTCCTTGACGACGACGGCCGGGCCCTTCGCGCCGCGGACGGTCATCTCGAGGGCCCCGCCGCCGGCCTTGAGCGGATCGAAGACGACGCGCCACTTGCCGTCCGCGTCGGCCACGGCCTTGCGCTCCTGGCCGTTGAAAGCGACCGTGACGGGCTCGGCCTTTCCGGCCCAGCCCCAGACCGCGACGGGCTTGTCCTGCTGGACGACCATGTGATCGCCGATGACGGCGGGCAGCTTGACCTCGGCGGACAGGGCCGCCGGAAGCGCGACGGCGCAAAGGATAGCGAGGGCGAGCGCCGCGAGGCGCTTGTTGACGTGACTCATCGTTCTCTCCTTTCCCGGAGCGGGAGATGGGTAGCCTCCCCCGCCGATATTATCACGGCCGGAGCCGGCGGACAATCGTCCGCCCCGCCCTAAAATGGGGGACATGATACCTATTTCCCATTTATTAATTCGGAAATAGGTATCATGTCCCCCATTTTTGTCCCCCATTTTAGCCGTTGCGGCGCAGGCCTCGAATGTGGAGAATAGGACTTCGCGCAACGCCGTCCAGGAGGTCCTCCATGAAGCCGATCGCCCGTCTCATCACAGCCATCCTGCTCGCGACCGTTCTCGGCGCGTCCGCGTCCAGCCAGAATCCGGCCGTCGATTGGGACACGGTCGCCAGGATCCGCGAGGAAGGGCTGCAGCGCTCGCAGGTCATGGACATCGTGGGCTACATGACCGACGTCCTCGGCGCTCGCCTAACGCTCTCGCAAGGCATGACGCGGGCCCAGGCCTGGGCCAAGACGAAGATGGAGGCGCTCGGCCTCGAGAACGTCGTGATCGAGCCGTTCATGGATTACGGCGCCGCCTGGGACAACGAATACTTCTCGCTCCACATGCTCGAACCGGATTACCAGCCGATGATGGGCTACCCGCTGGCCTACACCTCGGGCACGAAGGGCAAGGTCGCGGCGCCGGCCGTCATCGCCTCCGACATCCAGACCAAGAAGGACCTCGACCGCTACCGGGGCAAGCTCAAGGGCGCGGTCGTGCTCTCGACGCCGTCCCTGGCGCTCGACATGGCCGCCCTGACGCAGGGCGTATCGCGCCTGACGGATGCGGAGCTGAAGCAAATGGAAGAGACCGTTCTCCCGCGCCCCCAGCGGACGCCGCCGCCCCCGCCCGTGCCCAACCCCGACCTCCTCAAGGCCGAGGACAGGCTCGAGTTCTTCCGGGCCGAGGGGGCCGTCGCCGTCCTCCAGTGCGAGGGCGGCCAGCCCGGGATCGTCCGGGCCTTCTCCCGGCCCGGCGCCAACGAAGACAAGTGGTCGCGCGAGAAGACGCTCAAGACCTTGCCCCTCATCGCCGTGACGCCCGAGCACTACAACCGGATGTACCGCATCCTCAAGAGAGGTATCCCGGTCAAGGTCGAGGTCGAGGTCCGCAACCGCGTCGGCGAGAAGGTCGAGAAGGCCTCGAACGTCGTCGGCGAGATCCCGGGGACCGACCTCGCCGGCGAGGTCGTCATGCTCGGCGCCCATTTCGACAGCTGGCACGGCGCCTCCGGCGCGAGCGACACGGCCGCCGGCTGCGCCGTCGCCCTCGAGGCC
>JBGSUG010000229.1:0-2540 GCA_041736225.1 Candidatus Aminicenantales bacterium
GGCCTTCACGCTGAGCATCACCTACCTCGGGTCGATCAAGTCCGGCGGCCGCATCATCGGCCTCGTCCTACGCGGCGGCCAAACCCTGGACGTCGGCGAAGGGGACGAGATCGCGCCGGGCTACAGGGTCGTCGGGGTCACGGCCGAGGCGATCGTCGTCCAGGGGCCGAACGGGCAGAGAAAAACGTTTACGAAACAAGGAGACCGGCCATGAAGAAAATCGCCCTGATCCTGACCCTGGCCCTCGCGGCCGGAGCCTGCCAAACGATCAGCCTCGACTACCAGCAGGGCGTCAAGGCCGAGATGAACCGGAACTACGACGAGGCCATCCAGCACTACCAGAAGGCGGCCCTGTCGCACCCGAACGACTCCGCCTATCGCCTGGCCCTTTTCCGGGCCCGGGCATCGGCCACGCTGTATTTCCTGCAGTCGGCCAGGCAGCTGGTCGCCCACAACAAGAAGAAGGAGGCCGAGGTCAACTACCGGAAGGCCCTCCTCTTCGATCCCCAGAACTTCCAGGCCTCCCGTGAGCTCCAGGCCCTGCTCGCGCCGCCCGTCGCGAAGGAAAAGTACGCGGAAAAGCTCGAGGGCCCGGTCCGGCTCAAGGGCTCCGGCGAGCCGCTCAACCTGAGCTTCCGCAACGAGGTCTCCCTGCGCTCGATCTTCCAGACGCTCGGCCGCCTGGCCGGCGTCAATTTCCTCTACGACGACACTTTCCGCGACACCAACCTGGCCATCGACCTGACCGGCAAGGACCTCCAGCAGGCCGTCAACTTCCTCTGCGTCGCCAGCAAGAACTTCTCCCGCGTCATCGACGAGCGGACGGTCATCATCGTCCCCGACAACATCCAGAAGCGGATGCAGTACGAGCTCAACGCCATCAAGACCTTCTACCTGTCCAACATCGACGTCAGCGACGTCCAGATGCGCCTCACCCAGATGGTCAAGACCCAGTACAAGGTCCCGGCCATCCAGGTCGACAAGAACCTCAATTCGGTCACCATCCGGGACACGCCGCAGGCCGTGGCCCTGGCCGAGAAGCTCCTCCGCCAGTGGGACAAGTCCAAGGGCGAGGTGATCATCGACATCGAGATCATGGAGGTCGACCGGATCCGGGAGAGGAACCTCGGCATCGACCTCAGCAAGGGGGCCCTCGGCGCCGCGCTGATCCCCGCGGACGGCTCGATGGATTCCGACGGCTTCTTCCCGATCCAGGGCTTCGACTTCGGTGACCTGGCCAACTACCAGATGACCGTTCCCTCGGCCATCGCCAAGATCCTATCGGTCGATTCGGACACCAAGATCATCGCCCAGCCCAAGATCCGCGGCCTCGGCGGGGAGAAGATGGAATACATCGTCGGCCAGAAAGTGCCCATCGTCAATTCGACATTCGCCGCCATCGCCGCCGGCGGGCTCTCGACCCAGCCCATCGTCAATTACACCCTCCAAGACATCGGCATCACCATCAAGATGACGCCCCGGATCCACCTCGAGGGCGAAGTGACGCTGGAGATCGAGCTCGAGGTCTCGTCGATCGCGGGCGAGGGGACAGCCGGCATCCCCATCATCGCCAACCGGTCGGTCAAGAACACCGTCCGGCTCAAGGACGGAGAGACGAACCTGCTGGCCGGCCTCCTCCGCGACGAGGAGCGCCGATCGGTCGGCGGCATCACCTTCCTCAAGGACATCCCTCTCCTGGGCAACCTGTTCTCCGCGACCAAGAAGCAGATCGAGCAGACCGACCTCGTCATGACCATCACGCCCCACATCATCCGGCCCGTCGAGATCAGCGAAGAGGACGGCAAACCCCTCTGGATCGATCCCGACAACCTCTCCGGCGTGACCGGTTCGGGCGCGGCCGGGGCGGCCCAGGAAGCGCGCGAGAGCGCGGCCGTGACCGACGAACCGGCCGAGCCCGAGGACACGGGGGGCAGCATCGTGTTCCTCTCGCCGGCCAGCTTCGAGGCGCCCCGGGACCGCGAATTCCGGATGAACGTCGAGCTCTCGAGCGACGCCGAGATCGGCAACGCCTCGCTCGTCCTGAGCTTCGACCCCCGGATCCTCAAGCTCAAGGACGTCCTCGAAGGCAGCGGCCTGAGGCAGATGGGCGACAAGGCCCCCTTCTCCAAGTACATCAGCGGCGGGACCTGCACCATCGGCTTCTCCACCCCGCCCGGGGGACGCGGCTTCAAGGGCCGCAGCACTGTGGCCGTCCTCGTCTTCACGTCCGTGGGCCAGGGGCAGGCGTCGCTGGGCTTCACCAGCGCGACGGCGGGCGGCCCGATGGGCCAGGCCATCTTCCTGCAGACGGGCGAGGCCAGCGTCAACATCCGTTAGGCCCCATGGTCCTCGTCGTCGCCGGACCCGTCCGCGGAGGCAAGACGGCTTTCCTCGAAAAGGCCCTGCCGCAATGGGCGGCGCGCGGCCTCGCTTGTCGCGGCTTCCTCAGCCTCGCCGCCGAGGATGCCTCCGGCGCCCGGGTCTACGACCTCGTCGAGCTCGCAACGGGACGCCGCCATCCCTATCTGCGCCGCGAAGGC
>JBGSUG010000262.1:0-4334 GCA_041736225.1 Candidatus Aminicenantales bacterium
GGTCCGCAAATCGCCGTTCGACGGGCCGGCCCGGTTCGAAGTCCGGTTTCGGCCGGAGGTCCAGGCCCGCCCCGATCATCCCGGCCACCATCCCGGCGATGGCCGGGGCCGAGGTCAACCCGGGCGATTCGATGCCGACGATGTCGATCCAGCCGGGCCGCACGGCGCTCTCTGCGACGACGAAATCGCCGAATCCGCCCGGGCCGGCTAGCTTGGGCCGGATCCCGGCATAGCTATGGATGAAAGAGATTCGGGCGAGCCCGGGCATGAGCCGGGCTGCTTCGGCCTTGAGCCGGGCCGCGACCTCGCGGGTCGAAGCCAGATCGCGCTTGTCCCCGACCGGTTCGGCGCTCGGCCCGAGGATGATGTGCCCTTCTAGGGTCGGCGTGATGTGGATGCCGAGGCCCGGCTCGTCGCGGGGCGGAACGGGATAGACGGGCATGCGGAGCCCAAGTCCGCAATCCTTGTCGGTGATCAGGTATTCGCCCCGATACGGAAGGATCTGGAAGTCGCCGCTCCCGGCCAGGTGGGCGACCTCGTCGGAGAAGAGCCCGGCGCTGTTGACGACCCGCCGGGCGGCGAAGGTCCCCTTGGGCGTCGAGAGCCGGAACAGTCCGCCCACGAAGCCGACCGCCCCGACCGGCGCCTCGAGCATCACCGTCGCGCCGTTCTTCCAGGCCGATTCGGCCAGGGCATAGGTGAATTCGTAAGGCGAGATGATACCGGTCTTAGGGGAGTGCAGGGCCCAGCGGCCGCGGGCCAGGGGCTCGAGACGGCCGATGGCGGCCGCGTCGACGATCTCGAGGCCGGGGACGCCGCTCTTTTCCCCCTCGGCCATAAGCTCCTCGAGGCGGGATCGGCCCTCGTCCTCGAGGGCGACAACGAGCTTACCGGTCTTTTTGTGGGGGACGCCGAGCTCTGCGGCTAAGGCGTAGATCAGGCCCAGTCCGGCGACGTTGGTCTTCGCCTTGAGCGACCCCGCCGGCACGTTGAAGCCGGCGTGGATGACGCCGCTGTTGCCCTTGCTGATGCCTTCGGCGAGGTCCGCCTCTCTCTCGACGAGGAGGAGCTTCAGGTCGTAGCGGGAAAGCTCGCGGAGGACCGCACAGCCGACGACGCCTCCGCCGATGACGGCGACGTCGTAGACCGCGCTTTCACTCTCGCTCATGGCCCGCCCGGCCCGCTATCATATCAAATCGGACCGCCGGTCCGAAAGTCCCCGGTCACGGGGCCCCGGCCGTAATTGACACGGGACGGCGAACCGGGGTATGAAAGGGGCACGATGCTCGTCAAGATCCTCGTCATCGGCGCGTATGCCGTGTTGACGCTGGCCATCGGCTGGCTCGGACTGAAGAAGGCCCGGACCTTCACGGATTTCTTCCTCGGGGGGCGTTCCGTCGGGCCGCTGATGTCCGCCTTCACCTATGCGGCGGCCTATTTCTCGGCCGTCCTGTTCATCGGCTTCGCCGGCAAGGTCGGCTGGGGCTTCGGCCTGTCGGGCCTCTGGATCGCCCTGGCCAACGCGCTGGTCGGCGTCCTCGGCGTCTGGGCCCTGCTCGGGAACCGCATCCGGAAGATGTCGGTCGAGCTCCAGGTGTCGACCATGCCCGAGTTCCTGGAAAAGCGCTACGGGAGCCCGTTCCTGAAGCTCATCGCCTCGCTGGCCGTCTTCCTCTTCCTCGTCCCCTACTCGGCGGCCGTCTTCATTGGGCTGTCCTATCTTTTCAAGGCCAATTTCGGCATCGGCTTCGTCTCCGCGCTCCTCGTCATGGGATCGTTCACGGCCTTCTATCTCGTCCTCGGCGGCTACAAGTCGATGACGATGATCGACGTCGTCTTCGGCCTGATCATGTGCCTCGGCTCGGCCGTGCTCATCGGGAGCACGGTCGACAAGGCCGGCGGCTTCGGCAAGCTCGTTTCGGGCCTCGCGGCAGTCGACCCGCGGCTCACGGCCGCCGTCGGCCCGGGCGGGGCCTGGCCGCTTTTAGCCCTCGTCTTCCTGACGAGCATCGCCCCGTACGCCATGCCCCAACTCGTCCAGAAGTTCTACGCCATCCGGGATGAAAGGGCCGTCCGGAGGGGCATGATCTCCTCGACGGCCTTCGCCCTCCTCATCGCCTGCGCGGCCTATTTCACCGGGGCGGCAGCCCGGCTGTTCCTGACCCCCGAAAACGCCCCCGGGGCCTTCGCCGGCGGCAAGCCCGTCTTCGACGTCCTGATGCCCGAATTCCTGGCCAAGGTCGTCCCGCCGTCGCTCTCCGTACTGATGATGCTCCTCATTCTTTCGGCTTCCATGTCGACGCTCGCCGCCCTGGTCCTCATCTCGAGCTCCTCGGTCGTCAAGGACCTCTACGCCGGGTTCATCAACCGGGCCGTCACCGACCGGGCTCTGACCCGGCTGATGCGCGTCGTCTCGGCCGCCTTCGTCCTTCTCTCCGTCGTCCTGGCCTATTTCCGTCCGGCGTCGATCGTCGCCATCCTGTCGGTGTCGTGGGGCGCGCTCGGCTCGTTCTTCCTCGGACCCTTCGTTTGGGGGCTCATCAGCCGTAAGGTGACTAAGTTCGGCGCCATCGGGTCGGCCGTCCTGGGCCTGGGGACCTGTCTGGGATTGGCCTTCACGGGCTTGGGTCCGGCCGAAGCGGGATCGATCGGGATGATCGTTTCGTTCGCCGCCCCCCCTCTTCTAAGCCTTATTGGCTGATCGGAAGGGGGCTGTCAGTAGCGGAAGATCATTTCGAACTGCAGCCAGTCGTAGCTCGACGCACCCGGGAGATAGAAGCTTCCTGGGGTGAAGTGCTCCCAGACGAAGCGGCCGCTGAGGAACTTGCTGATCTTGTAATTCAGACGGCCCCTGACGAGAGTGCCGCGTCCCAAGCCGGATCCCCCGGGGAAGACGCCGGGCTGGGTCTCGCCGGCCCCCATCGGCATGACCATGAGGTGGCCGTCGGAGCGGGGGCCGAAATCGAAGGCCAGGGTCGCATAGACCGCCGTGAGGTTGCTCCAGTAGGACGAGCGGCTTTCGCGGGTGTATGTGTAGATGTAGCTCTCGCTCCACTTGGGCCAGCGGCTGAAGATGGGGTCCCAGCCCTCCATCCGGGCCGTGGCCGGATCGTCCCCGCTGAGAAGAATGCCGCCGACGACGGCCGACTTGAGCCAGGGCAGGGTCCCCTTGAGATCATAATCCAGGTGAGCGATGGCCCCGGTGGCCGAGCGGCCGGCCTCGCCGGCCTTGCCCTTTTGAAAAGCGGCCTCGACTGTCAGGGAGAGCGGTTTGGCCAAAGGCGCCACGGCGCGGGCCCCGAAGGTCTCGGTCCGCGTCGCGATAGGCCAGGCCTCGTTCGCGTCGGTCGTCTTCCGGACAGCGTAGGCGTCGAGCCTGGTCTTGCCGAACGTCCCGGCATAATAGAGGGCCAGAGCGGATTCGGGCTGTTCGACCAGGGCCTGGGGCTTCGGGTGAACGACCGGCAGGTACCGGTCCGTCGCTTTCGTGGTGTGGACGAAGGCGGTCAGGGTGTGGCCCTCGGCCAATCCGGCGTCGACGCGGAGGGCGTTGAAGTAGTACGAGCGCGAGCCGTCGCCCGGCGTACCGTCGGCGATGACGAAGCCCTCGCCGAAGTTGAGGTCCTGGCGCCCGGCCGTGACCGTGAAGGGTACGCTCCCCGGGAGCGTCCACTTGACGTAGATGTTGTCCACAAAGAGCTCGTGCCAGCTGAAAGCCCGGTCCTTGGGAGCCAGGTAGACGCGGAACTCGTTGGTGACCTTGCCCAGGACCTCGAAGTTCTTGAGCGGCTTCCAATCGAGGCCCAGGGTCGTCCGGTTACGGGTGTAAGCAGCGCCGTCCCCGGCCGTGTCGTCGAGGCTGACGGTGTTGTCCCAGGCCTCGAAACGGAAGCGCTCGACGAAGATGAGTTTGAGCCGCGGCTCTGCCTTTTCCGGGTCCTCTTGCGCCTCGACCGGCGTTGCCGCCAAGCCCGCGATCAGGAACCCGAGAAGAAGGGCGCTGCGCTTCATGTCAGTAGAGGCCGGTCGATCCGAAGCCGCCTTGGCCGCGCGAGGTGTCGTCCAATGCGTCCGATTCGACCACGGTCACGGAGGTCACGGGCTGGACGAGTATCTGGGCGATCTTCATGCCCTTCCTGATCGCGAAGGGCGTCCCGCCCAGGTTGATCATGACGACTTGGACCTCGCCCCTGTAGCCGGCGTCGATGACGCCCGCCAGGCGATGGACGCCTTTGAGAGAAATGCCGCTCTTGTCCCAGACCAGGCCGACGTGGCCGGGCGGCACGGCGACCCGAACTCCCGTGGGCACGGCGAAGACTTCGCCGGGCGCGAGC
>JBGSUG010000267.1:0-2393 GCA_041736225.1 Candidatus Aminicenantales bacterium
GTGGTCCGCATGGACGTGCGCGGCCGCTCGGCGCACGCCGGCACGCCAGAGAAAGGCGTCAGCGCCGTCGAAGAGCTGGTCGCCCAGATCGCCAAGTTCAAGCGCCTGCGCTCCGGCGAGACGACCGTCAACGTCGGGCTCATCGGCGGCGGAGATAAGGCCAACGTCGTCGCCGAGAGCGCCTGGGCGACGCTGGACGTCCGGTTCTGGAAGTCCGCGGACAGGGACCGGGTGCTGAAGATCCTGCGGGAGGCCGTACCGACCCTGCGCGGGGCGCGGATCAAGATCACGGTTGAGAGCACGACGCCGCCCATGGAGAAGACCAAGGCCTCCGAGAAGCTCTTTCTACGGGCTCAGGGGATCGCGGCGGGCCTGGGGATGGCCCTCAAGGGCGGCAAGACGGGCGGCGGCTCGGACGCGTCGATCGCCGCGGGCCTGGGCGTCCCGACCCTCGACGGGCTCGGGCCGGACGGGGACGGCCTCCACGCCGAGCACGAGCACCTTCTCCTGCCTTCGCTCATCGAGCGCACGGCGTTGCTGACGGAGCTGCTGAAGGACCTGTGATCGCTTATTTCATTTCATAAGGAGTGCCTCATGATAAAAAAGTACTACCTCCTCTCGCCCGGCCCGACGCCGGTCCCCGAGCGGGCCCTGTCGGCGGCGGCCGAGCCCATCTTCCACCACCGGACGCCCGAGTTCTCGGCCCTGTTCATGGAGGTGACCGAGGGCATCAAGTACGTCTTCGGGACCAAGGAGGACGCGTACATCCTGACCTCGTCGGGAACGGGCGCGATGGAGACCGCCGTCGTCAACCTGCTCAGCCCGGGCGACAAGGTCCTGACCATCAACGCCGGCAAGTTCGGCGAGCGCTGGGGCAACATCTGCAAGGCCTACGGCGTCGCCTACAAGGAGATCGTCCTCGACCCGTGGGGCAAGGATTATTCCAAGGAGGAGCTGGAAGCCGAGCTCAAGGCCATGCCCGACTGCAAGGCCGTGTTCGCGACCCTCTCCGAAACCTCCTCCGGGGCCATGTTCGATATCCAGGGCTTCGGCGAGGTGGTGGCCAAGACGCCGGCCGTGCTCGTCGTCGACGGCATCTCCGGCGCCGGCGTCACCCCCTGTCCCATGGACGACTGGAAGGTCGACGTCTTCCTGTCGGGTTCCCAGAAATCGTTCATGATCCCGCCCGGACTGGCCTTCATCGCGCTCAGTCAGAAAGCCTGGGCCCTGGCGGCCGACGCCAAGCTGCCCAAGTTCTACTTCGACCTCAAGAAGGCCAAGAAGAACCTGGCCGACAAGACGACGCCCTGGACCCCCGGTATCTCGCTCGTCGTCCAGCAGAAGCACGCCCTCGACATCATCCGCAAGATGGGTCTCGACGGCCTCTTCGAGCACCACAGGATCCTGGGCGACGCGACGCGGGCCGGCGTCAAGGCCCTCGGCCTCGAACTCCTGTCGAAGCGGCCGGGCAACGTCCTGACCTGCTGCAAGGTGCCCGAAGGTATCGAGGGCGGCAAGCTCGTCAAGACCATGCAGAACAAGTACATGGCCTACATCGCCGGCGGCCAGGAGCCGTACAAGGGCAAGATCTTCCGCATCGCCCACCTCGGCTACATGGGCGGCTTCGACATCATCACGGCCCTGTCCGCGCTCGAAATGACGCTTATGGACCTCGGCTATAAGTTCGAGGCCGGCGCCGGCATCAAGGCGGCCCAGGCCGTGCTCAAGGAGAACTGGCAATGATAAAGATCCTCATCGCCGACGGCATGGACAAGGCGGCCTTGGAGCAGCTCCGGGCCGTTCCGGGATTCGAGATCACCGTCGCCAAGGGCCTGAGCGAGGCCGAGCTCATCGCCGCCGTCCCCGGCACGAGCGCCGTGGTCGTCCGGAGCGCCTCGCGCATCACGCGGCCGGTCATCGAGGCGGGCACAGACCTCAAGGTCCTGGTCCGGGCCGGCATCGGCCTCGACAACATCGACCGCGACGCGGCTAAGGAAAAGGGCATCTTCGTGGCCAACACGCCGGCCGCGACGTCCATCACGGTCGCCGAGCACACCTTCGGGCTCATGCTGGGCGCCGTGCGCAACCACGCCAAGGCCGTCCTGTCGATGAAGGCCCACAAGTGGGACAAGAAGGCGCTCGAGGGCACGGAGCTCTACGGCAAGACCCTGGGCATCATCGGGTTCGGCCGGATCGGGCTCGAAGTCGCCAAGAGGGCCCTGGCCTTCGGCATGACCGTCCTCGCCTACGACATCATCCCGATCAAGACCGGCGACCTCGCGGTGAAACAGGTCCCGCTCGACGACCTCCTGGCCGCGGCCGACCTCATCACCCTCCACGTCCCCAAGCAGGCCAAGCCCATCCTGGGCGAAGCCGAGTTCGCCAAGATGAAG
>JBGSUG010000317.1:0-3497 GCA_041736225.1 Candidatus Aminicenantales bacterium
GATGGGTGGAGCCGAAGCCGGACGGGGACGCCACCGGACAGGACCCGTTCGGGGATGAGCGCCTCGATCCCTTCGCTAAAGCGCAAACAAAGAGGGGCCAGGTCTTCACATCTTCAGGGAGAAACCGGCCTTTGTGAAAACTAGGTCCCCTCTGGATTACAGGCGCCACCAGTAGGAGAACTTGATAAAGACGTTGTAGTTGTCCTGGATCAGGTGGCCGTACGCGTCGCGGAGATAGTTGTTGTCGAAGCCCAGGAAGAAGACCGTGCCGGGCCGGAGCACCCAGCTCGCGAGGAGGCTGCCGAAGGCCTCCTTGTAGAAGAAGTTATAGTCGACGATGGCCCGGAACGACAGCGTCTTGCTGACCTGGTAGGTCGCCTTCTCGCGGACGACGTTATAGTCCCAGTTCCCCACTCCGTCGGCCCGGTCCCAGAAGGTCTGCTTGCTGAAGTCCGTGCCCAGCTGAAGCCTCTTGCTGGGCTTGAAGGTCAGGGACACCCCGTAAGTGTTGCTGTAACCGAGATAAGCATTGTCCGGATCATAGTTGATGCTGTCGCCGGTCTCGAAGTAGAAGAAGAAGGGCATCCAGCTGATGACGGTGAACTGCGACTCGATCGAAAAACCCTGCTTCCGGAAATCCAGGCCGGCAAAGCGTTCCAGGCCGGCTTCGTACCTGACAAAGACCTGGTTGAACTCGGTCAGCCGGAACTGGACCTGGGGCCGGAGCCAGGTGTTCTGGGTCACGCTGTCGGCGTAGCCTACGGTGCGCCCGGCCTGGAGCCTGAATTGGACCTGGTTGAGGAATTTCTTGTCGGCGTAGATCCTGTAGGAGGCGAAGCCGCCGACGGTGCTATAGTCGGTCCGGTTGACAAAGCCCAACGAGGCCTGGAAGTCGGGATGGATGGCCTTGTAGTACCCGCCGAAAGTCCAGTGCTTGTTCGTGTAGTAGAGCTCGCCGTAGAGGCCCGGCGCGAGGTCCGTCCGGTCGCGCTCGAAGCTCGAGCTCGAGGCCAGGGCCTGGAAGTTGAAGAAGACCCGGTCCTTGAAGCGCAGCTGGCCGTCGAGGCCGCCGAGCCGGCTCCAGGTGCCGCCGCCGAGCTCCTTGTCGGTCAGGGTGAACCCGACATAGGAGCCCTGGCCGACGTCGGCTTTGGTCCGGAAGACGTTGGAGAAGGCCTTGGTCTCGGGCAGGCCCTGCCCGCCGGAGATATCCCAGAGGCTTTCGACCGGGTGCATGTCGTAGGCCGACAGCAGCCCGTAGGTGAAGCGGCCGGACTTGCCGGAGGCCTTGGCCCCGAAGATGGGGTCGTTGATCTGGCGGGTGTAGACGGTCTCGATCTCGGGCGAGTTGAAGATCTCCATGCCCTCGAGGAAGAACGGCCGCTTCTCGTTGTATCGCAGGGCGTAGCGGACGTTGTAATCGATCTTGGGCTCGTCGGCCTCGATCTGACTGAAGTCGGGATTGGCCGTCAGGTCGAGGGTCGTGTTGGACGAGAGTCCGAGCTTGAAGTTGGCGCCCGGCTCGAGGGCGAACTTCCGCCCGTCGACCGTCGCCCCGCCGCGCGCGAGCGATGTGACGAAGGGCATGACCTCGATGTTGCGGCTGCGCTCGACGGCGCCCTGGAGGACGTAGGTCTGGCCGTTGGAGAGGAGCCCGGGGATGTCGCGGGAGAAGTTCGGGTACATGATGATCTCCCCGGTCCGGGGCAGGTTGCGGCCGAGGACGATGTTCCAGGTCTTGAGCTCCTGGTCCGGGAAGCGCAGGCTTTTGAACGGGATGGCCATCTCGACCGTGTAGCCCTCGGCGTCGGCCTTTCCGTCGGAATAGAAGACCGTGTCCCAGCTGTCGTCCATATTGTCGTTGCCGCCTTCCTCGACCCGTATCATGTCCATCTGGACGCCGGCGGGATTGATGAGGAAGGAGAAGGCCCGGCGCTTCTCGTTGAAAGTGTCGATCATGGCGAAGACCCAGTCGTCCTCCATGCAGCCGTCGCGCTTGGTGATGGAGCAGCGGACCTTGGACGGCTGGGAATCGAAGGCCCGGAAGGCGATGTAGAGGTTCTTCTCGTCGAAGCCGAGGTAGGCGACGGTCCTCTCGGTCGGGGCGCCGTTCTCCTTGGGCGCTAGCTGGATGAAATTCTCGATCTTGAGCGCCTCGGTCTCCCAGATGGGATTATCGAGGACGCCGTCGATCTTGGGGGCGGTCGCGAGGCGCGGGATCCGGAGAGGGTCTTTGGGGGCGGGCGTCTGGGCGGCGGGCCAAGCGGCCAGGGCCGAAGCGGCCGCCAGGAGAAAGATAAAAGCGCCTCGGAGGGCTGTTTTCTTCATGCTCGTCTTCCTTCGATCGAAAATGGCTCGTCCTGCATTACGCCGGAGCGCCCGGATAATTTCGCTCTCCGCGCACCTTAATTGACGAAGAGGGACCGGGAAAGGTTCCCCTCTCGAGGCGGGCCACGGCAAAAACCCCGGTTTGGGGTATAATTCACGATATTCATCGTTCCTGGAGGTGCGCCCTTGACGATATTCGCGACCCCGAGAGCCTCCCGTCTCGTCCTCGCCTTCCTGGCCCTCGCTCTGGCCCTGACCGCGGCCTTCCCTCTGGCCGGCCAGGGGCCGGACCCGGCCCCCGCCCCCGAACGCTATCTCGACAGCGCGCCCGACAGAAGCGACGCCGTCCGGCTGGTCATCTTCAATCCCGAGCTCTTCAACATCCAGGGCCTGGCCGCCCTGCGCAAGCTCGGGATCCTAGACGTCCCCGGCCTCGTCGTCATCGGAGCCTACCACGTCAAGCAAACGGACAGCTTCGAGCGCAGCCGCAAGTACGTCGAGGAGAACGGGCTTGACTGGTTCAAGTTCCATGCGATCGCGGCCGAGATCAGCGAGCCGGTCCTCTATAAGAAGAACGCCGTCACGCCCGAGCTCGAGCTCATCCTGAAGAAGGCCGACGGCATCATCTTCTTCGGCGGGCCGGACGCTCCACCCGCGATCTATGGCGAAAAGACGGGTCTTCTGACTCGGATCACCGATCCTTTCCGCCACTACCTCGAAGCCTCGGCCCTCTTCCAGCTCCTCGGCGGATCGCAGGATCCGGCCTTCAAGCCGCTCCTCGCCTCGAGGCCGGATTTCCCCGTCCTGGGCATCTGCCTGGGGCTCCAGACGATGAACATCGCGGCCGGCGGGACCCTCGTCCAGGACATCCGCCAGGACCTCTACGGCAAGACGACCTTCGAGGACGTCATCGCGCTCGGCCCGGAGCAGTGGCACACCAATCCCTACCAAAGCCTGTTCCCGCTGGACAGGCTCATGAGCTACAGCTTCCACAGCCTCCAGCTCGGCGACCTGAGCGTCTTCGTCAGGGAGATGGGGTTCAAGTCGGCGGACCACCCCCGCATCCTGAGCGCCCATCACCAGGGCCTCGGGAGGATGGGGAAAGGCCTCGTGGCCACGGCCAGCTCGCGCGACGGGCGGGTCATCGAGGCCGTCGAGCACAAGGCGTT
>JBGSUG010000245.1:0-2997 GCA_041736225.1 Candidatus Aminicenantales bacterium
GGCATGGAGGAGCTGGAGCGGATCTCCGGCATGAGCCAGGAAGAAGCCAAGGCCATGCTGATCAAGAGGATCGAGGAGGAGGCCAAGCTCGAGGCCATCGCCTCGGTCCGGCGCATCGAGGAGGAGGCCCGCGAGAAGGCCGTCTCGTCGGCCCGGGAGATCATGTCCAACGCCATCCAGCGCACGGCCGCCGAGCACGTCGTCGAGACGACGGTCTCGGTCGTCGATCTGCCCTCCGACGACATGAAGGGCCGGATCATCGGCCGCGAGGGCCGGAACATCCGGGCCCTGGAGATGGCCACGGGCGTCGACATCATCGTCGACGACACGCCCGAGGCGGTCATCCTGTCGAGCTTCGACCCCATCCGCCGGGAGCTGGCCCGCCTGTCCATCCAGAAGCTCGTCACCGACGGGCGCATCCACCCGGCCCGGATCGAGGACATCGTGGAGTCGGTCAAGGCCGACCTCGAGCAGAAGATCAAGCAGGAGGGCGAATCGGTCGTCCTGGAGCTCAAGGTCCGCGACATCCACCCCGAGCTGATCAAGCTCCTGGGCAAGCTCAAGTACCGGACGAGCTACGGCCAGAACGTCCTCCAGCACACCAAGGAAGTGGCCATGCTCGCGGCCATGATGGCCCGCGAGATCGGCCTCGACACCAACGTCGCCCTGCGGGCCGGCCTGCTCCACGACATCGGCAAGGCCGTCGACCGGGACACGGAAGGGACGCACACCGAGCTCGGCGTCGAGCTGGCCAAGAAGTACGGCGAGTCGGAGAAGGTCTGCCAGGCCATCGCCTCGCACCACCGCGACATCGACTTCCCGTCGATCGAGGCCGTCCTCGTCCAGGCCGCCGACACGCTCTCGGCCGCCCGGCCGGGCGCCCGGCGCGAGCTTCTCGAGACCTACATCCAGCGGCTGGAGAAGCTCGAGGAGATCGCCGCGGGGTTCGAAGGCGTCTCCAAGACCTTCGCCCTCCAGGCCGGCCGCGAGATCCGCATCATCGTCGAGAGCCTGAAGATCTCGGACGACAAGGCCGCCCTCCTGGCCAAGGAGGTCGCGACGAAGATCAAGAACGAGCTCGACTACCCCGGCCAGATCAAGGTCACCGTCATCCGGGAGATGAGAGCGGTCGAATATGCCCGCTGAGTTCGGCATCCTGTTCCTCGGCGACATCGTCGGCCGGACGGGCCGGCGGGCCATGGACAAGTTCCTGCCCGCCCTCGTCAAGAAATACGGGCCGGCCATGGTCGTCGCCAACGGGGAGAACGCGGCCGGGGGCAGCGGCATCACCGAGGAGATCGGCAAGGACCTGTTCATGCACGTCGACGTCCTGACCTCGGGCAACCACATTTGGGATAAGAAGGACGCTCTGCCCTACCTCGAGCGGGAACCGCGGCTCCTGCGCCCGGCCAACTATCCGCCGGTCAACCCGGGCCGCCACTCCTACGTCTTCCAGGCGGCCGACGGGACCCGGGCGGCCGTCCTCAGCCTCCAGGGGCGCGTGTTCATGGAGCCTCTGGACTGCCCCTTCAAGCGGGCTGACGAGGAGGTCGAGCGCCTGCGCGCCGAAACGCCCATCATCCTCGTCGACATCCACGCCGAGGCGACCTCCGAGAAGCAGGCCCTCGGCTGGTACCTCGACGGCCGGGTCTCGGCCGTCGTCGGCACGCACACGCACGTCCCCACGGCGGACGAGCGCGTCCTGCCGAAGGGCACTGCCTACATCACGGACGCCGGCATGGCCGGCGGGCGGAACGCCGTCATCGGCATCGCCCGCGAGCAGGCCCTCCAGAGGTTCCTGACCTCGCGGCCGCAGCGCTTCGAGCCGTCGCGCGACGGCCTGTTCCTGTCCGGCGTCTTCATCAAGGTCGACGCGAAGACGGGCAAAGCCCTGTCGATCACAAGAGAGGTCCTGGCGGAGGATGGCTCCCACGAAGAATGATGGCCTGGTGATCCGGGACCGGATCTACACGGTCTCCGAGGTCACCGAGATCGTCAAAACGGCCCTCGAGGTCGCCTTCCCCCAGGTCTGGGTCGAGGGCGAGGTCTCCGGCTACAAGAAAGCCGCCTCGGGCCACGTCTTCTTCAACCTCAAGGACGAGAAGAGCGTCGTCAAGGCCGTCATGTGGCAGTCGACGGCCCGCAAGATCGCCTTCGACCTCAAGGACGGGCTCCAGGTCGTCTGCCGGGGCAAGGTCAGCGTCTACGAACCGCGCGGCGACTACCAGCTCTACGTCGACCAGATCGAGCCCAAGGGCAAGGGCGCCCTCCAGCTCCGCTTCGAACAGCTCAAGGAGAAGCTCCGGGCCGAGGGCCTGTTCGACGAGAAGCGCAAGCGGAAGCTGCCGCTCCGGCCGCGGACGATCGGGGTGGTCACTTCGCCGACGGGCGCCGCCATCCGCGACATCCTGCGCGTCCTCGAACGGCGCTACGCCCGGCTCCACGTCGTCATCTACCCGGCCCGTGTCCAGGGCGAGGGCGCGGCCGCCGAGATCGTCGAGGGCATCGACGCTCTCGGCGCGCGGCCGGGAATGGACGTGCTCATCGTCGGCCGCGGCGGCGGATCGATCGAGGACCTCTGGGCTTTCAACGAGGAGCCCGTGGCCCGGGCCATCGCCCGCTCGACCGTCCCCGTCATCTCGGCCGTCGGGCACGAAGTCGACTTCACCATCGCCGATTTCGTCGCCGACCTCCGGGCCCCGACCCCGTCGGCGGCCGCGGAGATGGTCATCGCGACGGAGGAGGCCTTCGTCGACAGGATCGACGCCGCGACCCGCCGCCTGGGCGACCTCCTCCGCTACGGCATCCGGGACCTCCGCGGCGAGGTCGACGGGCTGGCCCGGAACCGCATCTTCCAGAACTTTCCGGTCAAGCTCGCCAACCTGGCCCGGCGCTTGGACGACCTCGAGACGCGGGGCCGCAACGTCCTGCGGTCCGAGCGCCAGGCCATCGCCGAGCAGAAGGGCGCCGCCCTGCTCGCCGCCGAACGGCTCGGGA
>JBGSUG010000400.1:0-1657 GCA_041736225.1 Candidatus Aminicenantales bacterium
GCCTCGCCGATGAACATCAGCTCGGCCGAGCGGTCGCCCTCGCCGGGGACGGCCTTGGTCCTGAGGCTGTGGAGGGGACAGAGCCGGCAGACCAGGACCTTCCGGTCGATCTCCTCCAGGCCCTCTCGTTCAGCGGGCGTCTGCAGCGGCGCGCCGGCGTTGCGGAGGACGAATCCGGCCCCGGCCTCGGCCAGGAAGTCGACATGGGCCTTGAGATCGGCCTTGAGCTCAGCGGCGCTTTTTTTCAAGGGCGGCCTCGATGCGGTCGAAGATGATGCGGCTGATCTCACGCTTGCTCAGGAGCCCCGACTCCACGACGGGCCCCGACGGGGCGATGATGCGGACGGCGTTGTCGTCGGTCCCGAATCCCTTGCCTTCCCCGACGGCGTTGGCGACCATGAGGTCGGCCCTCTTCGCGGCCATCTTCTTCCGGGCCCGGGCGACGACGTCGTGCGTCTCCGCGGCGAAGCCGACCAGGAGCTGGCCGGGCTTCTTCTTCGCGCCGAGGAGGGCCAGGATATCCGGGGTCCTTTCGATCCCGAGCGTCGTCCCGATCTCGCTCTTCGCGGCTTTCTTGGCCCTCGTCTCCTTGAAGCGGAAGTCCGACACGGCCGCGGCCATGACGACGACGTCCGCCTTGGGGAAGGCCTTGAGGCAGGCCGCGCGCATCTCGTCGGCGGTCCGGACCATCTCCGTCTTGGCCCCGGCCGGGGGGATGAGAGAGGTCGGGCCGGAGACGAGGACGGTCTTGGCCCCGCGGGCGACCGCCTCCCTGACCAGCTCATAGCCCATCTTGCCGGTCGACGGGTTGGATAGGAACCGTACCGGGTCGAGATGCTCCCGGGTCGGCCCGGCCGTGACCAGGACAGTCTTGCCCTCGAGACTCGCCGTCCGGGCCAGGATCCTCGTCCCCTCCGCGACGATCGCCTCCGGCTCGGCCAGGCGGCCCCAGCCCGTGTCGCCGCAGGCGAGATAGCCCTTTTCGGGCTCGACGAACTCGGCACCGAGCGACCGGAGGCGGGCCATGTTGGCCTGGGTCTGGGGATCGAGATACATGGCCTCGTTCATGGCGGGAGCGATGAGGACGGCCGCGCGCGTGGCCAGGTAGAGCGTCGACAGGAAATCGTCGGCGACCCCGCCGGCGAACTTGCCGATGACGTTGGCCGTGGCCGGCGCCACGCACAGCAGCGAGATCTCCTTGGCCAGCTCGATGTGCCGGATCGTCCGCGTGTCCGGCTCCTCGAAGAGGTCGACGATCGTCCTCGACCCGGCGAGCGAACTGAAGAGCAGGGGCGAGACGAGGCGCGCGGCGTTCGGGGTCATGATCACTTGGACCTCGACGCCGTTTTTCTGGAAGCCGCGGACGACCTCGCAGGCCTTGTAGATCCCGATCGACGAGGAGACGCCCAGGGCGATCTTCCTGTTCACGAGCGGCCCTTCCCGAAGCTCTCGAGGATGGGCTTGACCGCCGGGGCCATGACGCCGGTCCTGCGGCGGGAGGCGACGAGGACCGCCTCGAGCTCGGCCGCGGCCGCGGCGAGATCGTCGTTGACGACGACGAAATCGAACTCCTTCCAGGCCCGGACCTCGGCCCGGGCGTCCTTCAGGCGGCGCTCGACCGCCGCAGGGGAGTCTTCGCGCCGCGCGATCAGCCGGC
>JBGSUG010000247.1:0-23845 GCA_041736225.1 Candidatus Aminicenantales bacterium
GCCCGAGCCGGGCGGCGACCGCCCGCCGGACGTCGACGCCCGGGCCGGCCTCGGAGAGCTCCCGCATGATGTCGAGGAAGGTCGCCCCGGAACGGTCTTTCGGGGAATCGTCGAGGAGGCCCAGCTCGACCATTTTTCGCAAAGTCTCACACCAGCCGGCGAAGCGGAGCGTCCCCCGGAAAACGGTCAGGGCTTCGGGAATGCCGTAGGTCTCGCGGTAGGAGACCGAGTCGCGGTTGGGGTAGCCCTCGAATTCCCCGAGACCGGGCACTCGGATGATTTCGGGGCTGGCGAACAGATCGGCGGCCGGAACGGACACGACACGCCCGTCCTTGAGGTACTTGGCCGAGTTCTTCGAGGCCAACAGGACGCCCCGCGGGCTCCAGGAGAACTTGTATCCGAAGGGGTTCGTGTTGGCCTCGGGGGCCGGCAGGCCTCCGCACCAGGAGGTGAATCCGAGGACACGGCCGCCGGCGTCGTGGACCTCGTGGATGACGCGCATGGCCTCCATATGGTCGATCCCCGGGTCGAGCCCGAGCTCGTTCAGCAGGAGGACGCCCTTCGCCCGGGCCCGGGCGTCGCACTCGCGCATGGCCGGGCTGACGTACGAGGCCGTGACCATGTGCCGGCCCTGTTCGATCGCCAGCTCCGCGACGAGCGGGTGGAACGTATAGGGGACCATGCTGACGACCAGGTCGGCCCGGCCGATGGCCGCGGCCAGGGCTTCGCGCTTGGAGATGTCGATGTGCTCCGCCCGGCCGCGCGGATGCCCGGCGACGAGCTTTTCGGCCCGAGCGAATTCCACGTCGGCGACGACGACGGAGAAATCCTCGAGACCGAGGAGGTAATCGACGAGCGGCCTGGCCACGAGGCCGGCGCCGAGGACGAGTACTTTTTTCATGTCCTTCTCTCCCGCGAAAACTTCGGTCAGGCGAGGAACTTGCCGAGATAGGCGAAATCGGGGGCGAGCACCCCGCGGTAGACGATGACCGCCCGGCGCAGCACGTCCGGCAGCCCGCACTGGGCGAAAGGCCGGTCGAAACGGGCCGCGGCGACGGCCGGCATGTGTTCCTTCAGCTTGCCGCTGAAATAGGTCGACGATTCGAGAGGCAGCTCCGCCGGCAGGTTGTAGACGGCCAGGACGGCCGGGCCCCGGCCGGCGAATCCCGGCAGGGCCTTGTCCCGGACCGGATCGTAGACGTAGACGGGGTTCTCCGAGTCTGTGGGCATGACCGTGCATTCGATGGAGCCGTTGATGTCGCAGGTGATGTCCCCGACGACGCGGAGCCTGGGCTGGGAGCCGCCTTCGTAGAGCTTCTTCAGGAAGGGCTTGGTGATGTACTTCGGGAATTTCGGCGTCCAGTAGATCCCGTTGACCACGGCCGTCAGATAGGGCACCAGGTCCTCGGTCACCGCCCGGTACTCCTCCGGATGATCGTAGTAATCCTGGAGGTCGAAGCGCTTGGCCGGATCGACGGGCCGGACCATGTCCTCCTCGTGGAGCACGGTCTTGTAGAGGCGCCGGCCGGCCTTCGCGCCGCGGGCGAAGAGGGCGGGGACTTCGGCCGGCGGGACGGTCTCGACGGGCAGGAGGTCGAACGTCTCCTGGGCCCCCTGGGAGACATGGCCGTAGCCGAAAAAGCCGAAGACGACGGGGTCCAGGGCGTCGGGCAGGCCTTCTTTGGCGATCTTCTCTCCCAGCTTACCGACGGCCTCCCGGGCTTCGACCAAACTGGAGTAGGCGTGCGCGGGACGGAGCATCGAGAACGGGTTTGCGATCCCCTCGGTCTCGAGACGGCGGCCGAGGGTCCAGATCGTGTCGATGATGCCCGCGTGTCCGGCGTAATTGCCGAAATAGAGCACGCGCCGTCCCTTCTCGTCGACCATCTTCTCGTAATCGATGACGGTGCAGCCGAGCTCCATCATCCGCCGGAGCATGGGCATGTTCTGGCTTTGGCCCTTGGCCGTGTGCGAGAAGAACAGATAGGTCTTGCCTTTCTCGATGAGCTCGACGGGGATCTCCTTGAGGGCCAGGACGACGGGGCAGGGGGACAGGCTCTCCTCGACGGGGATCCCGGCCAGGCAGTAATCCGCGTCGTTAAAGATCCGGATGGTCGACGGCTGGATCCGGAACTCCATCGGGTACCGGTCGGCGAGCTCCCGAACGTGGGACGGGATCAGCGGGACCCGCTTCTCCCACTTGTTGATGTCCTCTCTGCGGATGCCGATCTTGATGTTCATGATGAGTGCCTTTTCGGATGTTATGATGAAAGCCGATTATGTCACAAGCATCCCCTTCGTTCAACCCCGCCGGGAGGGTTGACGGGCGGGGGGAGGAACGGCTAATATGGCGGCGATGATCCGCCTCCACAACACTCTCGGCGGCCGGCTCGAGGATTTCGTCCCGATCGAACCCGGGTCCGTCAAGCTCTACACGTGCGGCCCGACGGTCTACGACTTCCCCCATATCGGCAACTGGCGGTCCTACGTCTTCGAAGACCTGCTCAAACGGCTGTTCCTGTACCGGGGATTCCGGGTCCTCCACGTCATGAACATCACGGACGTCGACGACAAGACGATCCGCGGGGCCAACGCGAAGGGCGTCGGGCTCGAGGACTACACGAAGCCGTTCATCGAGGCCTTCGCCCGGGACCGCGATGTCCTCGCCATCCTGCCCGCCGACGTCTATCCCCGGGCGACGGCGCACATCGAGGAGATGGTCGGGCTCATCGAAATCCTCCTGGAAAAGGGTTTCGCCTACCGGAAAGACGGCTCGATCTACTTCGCCATCGACAAGTTCCCCGCGTACGGGCGCCTGTCCAAGATCAACCGGGAGGACCTGCGGCCCGGCAGCCATGCCGACGCCGACGAATACGCGAAGGAGAGCGTCCACGACTTCGCCCTCTGGAAGGCGCCGAAAGAGGGCGAGCCCGTCTGGGAGACCCGGATCGGTCCGGGCCGGCCGGGCTGGCACATCGAATGTTCGGCCATGAGCTCCAAGTACCTCGGCCGGACCTTCGACATCCACTGCGGGGGCGTCGACAACATCTTCCCCCACCACGAGAACGAGATCGCCCAGTCCGAGGCGGCCAACGGCGTCAAGTTCGTCAACTATTGGATCCACGGCCATCACCTGGTCGTCGACGGCGAGAAAATGTCCAAGTCCAAAGGCAACTTCTACACGCTGACGGACATCCTGTCCCGGGGATACGATCCCCTCGACGTCCGCTATCTGCTGCTCGCCACGCATTACCGCAAGATGCTCAACTTCACCTTCGAGGCCCTGGACCAGGCCCGGACCGCCCGCGGGCGGATCGGGAATTTCCTGGGCGAGGTCCGGGCCGCGACGAAGGACGGCCCGTCGGACCCGGCCGTCGTCCGGATGGTCGAGGAGGCGCGGGCCGGATTCGTCGCCGGGCTCGAGGACGACCTCAACATCTCCGAGGCCCTGGCCGCCGTCTTCACCCTCATCAAGGGCGCCTATCCCCTGCTCACCCGGAGCGAGATGACGAAGACGGACGCCGCGCATGTCTCCGCCTTCATGGCCGAAGCGGACGAAGTCCTGGGCGTGCGGCCGTCACCGGTCGTCTCAGAATCCGGGAAGATCGGCGCGGCGGCCGATTTATCGGGTGCGGGGACCGTCATGGAAGCCGACATCCTGGCCAAGATCGAGGCCCGGCAGAAGGCCCGGACCGGCCGGGACTTCAAGCGCGCCGACGCGATCCGCGACGAGCTCCTCGAAGCCGGCATCGTCCTCGAGGACACCAAGGACGGGGTCCGCTGGAAAAAGGCCGGCCCTCCGAAAGCCTGAGTTCGCGGGAGCGCCCTAAATCATGCCTCCTGTCCCCTCCCCGAACAGGACCCGGGAGCTGGGCCGGACCGGCGAGGACATCGCCTGCGAGCATCTCCGCAAAAAAGGCTACGAGATCGTCGAGAGGGGCTTCCGGCTGTTCCGCGGCGAGATCGACGTCGTCGCCCGCGACGGCGACACGCTCGTCTTCGTGGAGGTCAAGACCCGGGCCGACGAATCCCACGGCCGGCCCGAGGAGTCCGTCACGCCGGGCAAGCAGCGGCAGATCCGGAGGATCGCCCGGGGCTACCTCCTCAAGTACTCTCTGGGCGAGGTCCCCTGCCGCTTCGATGTCGTCGCCATCCTCCTCCGCGGCCCTGACGACTGCCGTCTCGAGCACTTCAAGGACGCGTTCTGATCTTCAGAACGCGCAGGATACGCCGACTCTCAGGTTCCGCCCCGGCTCGATCTGGGCATCGGCGTCGGCCCGGGCGACGTAGGCCGCGTTGAAGACGTTCCCCAGCGAGACATAGAGATTCAGGCCCCGCCAGAGGTACGTCGCCTTGAGGTTGACGAGCTCGGACGGGGCGACGGCGATCTCGGCCGGACCCGGATCGTCCTTGACCAGGCTGAAGGTCGCGTTGACCTCCGCCGAGAACCGGCCCTTCCAGTAACGCGTGCCGGTGAAGAAGCGCAGCGGCGGGACGTCGTTGAGCGGCTCGTCCGTGGCCAGGCTCCGGCCGCGGATCAGGGCCAGGTTGCCGAAGACCTTCCAGCCGGGCCGCGGGAAGGCCTCGGCCTCGAACTCGATCCCCCGCAGGAGTCCCCTCTCGATGTTCCCGTAAGTGTAGGTCGTCGCATCGAGCTTATAGCGCTCGATCATGTCGTCGATGCGGGTGCGGAAGACGTACAAGGCGAAAAAGGAACGGCGGCCGAGGAGCTTGAGCCCGCCGTCGAGATTGAAGCTCGATTCCGACCTCAGGTCCGGCTGCCCGATGATGAAGCCGCGGCCGGAGATGCCCGTGTAGTACAGCTCGTTGATGCTGGGCATCCGGTAGGCGCGCGACATGTTGACGAAGGCCGTGAGGGCCTGCGCCAGCTTGTAGGACACGGCCAGGAACCCGTTCGGCTGCCCGTCCGTCGTCCGGACCGCACTTGCGGCGTCGAGCGGCAGGGCCTTCATGCGTAGCAAGTCGTAGCGGGCGCCACCGAGGATATCCAGGCGCGGGATGCCGGCGTAATCGGCCGACACGAAGAGCCCGAGATCACCGCGGCGGCCGCCGGCGTAAGGCCGCTCATGGACGACCTCCGTCACGGCCCCGAACCCGTCGTAGGACGTGTAGGTATTGAAGGCGTCGGCCCCGGCCCGGCCGAAGTAATCGACGCCGCCCTCCAGGCGGAACGATGGCGCGAGCTTCTTAGAATAGGCGATCTGGGCGCCGTATTCGGTGCTGTCGGTCTTGGCGTAGGATTCTTTGGTCAAGAATCCGTCATAGGTGTCGGTCAGGGTCTCGAGGAAATTGGGATTGATGAAAACATGGCAGAGGACCTCTCCGTCTTTCCCGACGTTGATTTCCTTCCAGTGGATCTGGACGAGGTTCTGGTTCTCCCGGGGGTACCAGGTCGGCTTGGTCGACGCGTTCGTGCTCGGCTTGCCGATGTCTGTACCGCGGGCGGCGAGCAGGCTCACGTCGATCTCCCGCCGGTCCGTGCGGTGGGCGGCCTTGGCCAGGAAGCTCCCCTGGGTGTACTGGGACTGCAGCACCTTCGTCCCGCCCGGGATCCGGTATAGGCCCGCGTCGGCATACTGGAACGAGAGAGAGAACGCCCAGGTCCCGGCCGATCCTTCGAGGCCCAGCCCGATGCGCTTCTCCCCGTTGGCCGCGGCGTAACCCGTCTGGACACGGCCGTGCAGGCCGCCGTCGAACCGGGGGATGCGGGTCAGGAGGTGGATGACGCCCCCGATCGCGTCGGACCCGTAGAAGACCGACGACGCGCTCCTCAGCACCTCGATCCGCTCGATGTCCTCGGGATTGACGAAGGACGCGTTGGGGCCCGTCCGGCGGTCGCTTTCGAGCCGGGCGCCGTCGACAAGGTAGAGCACGCGGCGCCGGGCCAGTCCCCGGATGGACGGGACGAGGGCGAAGCCCGCCGAGCCGAGCGCGCCCACGCCCGGGACGTCCTGGAGGGCCTCGTTGATGTTCGGGGCGAGCTTTTCGGAGAGCGTTTCGCCTGAGACAATGGAGCTCGCCGCCGGGACGTCGATCGAGGACTCGGGATAGCGCAGGGCCGTGACCACGACCTCCTCGCTCTGCTTGATGAGCGGAACGAGCGCGAGGACGAGCGTCTGACCCGGCTTCCTCCGCCCGACCAGGAACGCCCGTTCGTAGAAGTCGGGATGGATGACCTCGAGCTCGTACCGGTCGGCGTCCGGCAGGTCGAGGACGAATCCACCGTCGGCCCCGGTCTCCGTCTTGATCCCGCTCGGACGGTGGAGGACGACCGCCCCGGCGACAGGATTCAGCCCCGTGCTCATCACCTTGCCCCGGACCTCCGCGGCCCCGGCGGCTGCGGCGAGAAGCAGGAGGAGCGAAAAGGTCGACAACGACGGCTTGATACTCATAGAAATCACCTTCTTCGGTTTTGACGCACGGAGGCCGTATTTCTTCCGCCGCCGGTGACTCCGACGGTCAATTGCGGCACCGCTCGAGCTTCACGACCCGGGCCCGGTCGGGCGAGGCCGCGGCGAGCTCCCGGACCGCCTTCCCCAGGACCGGGTGCCGGGCCTCCGCCGCGATCTCGGCCAGGGGAACAAGTACGAAATTCCGCAGATGGAGGCGCGGGTGAGGCACGACCAGGTCGGGCGCTTCGAGGACCGCGTCCCCGGCGAGGAGGATGTCGAGGTCGAGCGTGCGCGGCCCTTTGGCCACCGTCGGCACCCGCTTCAAGGCCGACTCGACGGATTTCGCGAGGCGCAGCAGCGCCGGCGGATCGAGCGCGGTGCGAACCTCGAGGACCTGGTTCAGAAAGAGGGGCTGGCCGGGGAGGTCGACGGGCTCGGTCTCGTAGACCGACGAGGCCTTGACGACCTCGACCCCGGCCTTTTCGAGGAGCCGCCGGGCCCGGGCCAGGTTCGCGGACCGCCGGCCCAGATTGCTCCCGAGTCCCAGGTAATATACCATGCGCCCGTGTCCTCTCCTCCATTGTAAGCAATCCCTGCGCCCGGTTGCAATTCGGACGGGCTTTGTTTAGTATACCTCCTCCCGGGACGCCTCCCGGCAATCCGTGGCGGAGCGAGAGCATGAGCAAGCTGATCTTCCTCGACAACGGGGCGACGTCCTTTCCCAAGCCCGAAGAGGTCTATACGTACATGGACCACTTCTACCGCAATTTCGGCGTCAATCCCGGGCGCTCCGGCTACGACCTGTGCATGGAAGCCGGGCTCGTCGTCGAGGAAACCCGCAAGCTGCTGACGCAGTTCTTCCACGGGACCGATCCGAACCGTCTCTGCTTCGGCTACAACTCGACCGACGCCCTCAACCTCATCATCGCGGGCATGCTTCGGCCGGGAGACCACGCCATCTCGACGACGATCGAGCATAACTCCGTCCTCAGGCCCCTCTACCATCTGCGCCGCGACGGCGTCGAGGTCGACTTCGTGCCCTTCGACGGGGCCGGCTTCGTCGATCCGCAGGAGATCCGAAAAAGGTTCCGCCCCAACACCCGCTTGGTCGTCGTCAATCACGCGTCGAACGTCATCGGCACGGTCCAGCCCATCGCCGCGATCGGCCGCCTCTGCCGCGAGGCGGGCATCCCCTTCGCCATCGACGCGTCCCAATCGGCGGGCAAGGTGCCCATCGATATGGAAGCCCAGGGCCTCGACGTCGTGGCCTTCACCGGCCACAAGTCCCTCCTCGGCCCCACGGGCATCGGCGGGCTTTATGTCCGGGAGGGCGTCGAGATCCGGCACACCCGGGCCGGCGGCACGGGCGTGCGCTCGGCCGTCAAAGCCCACCTCGACGAATACCCCTACCGTCTCGAATACGGCACTCCCAACGTCATGGGCATCGCCGGCCTCAAGGCCGGGCTGACATGGGTCAACGCCAAGGGCGTCGAAGCCATTCACCGCGAGGAGATGCGCCTCGCCGGGATCCTCCTCGACGGGCTCAAGGCCATCCCTCGCGTCGTCACCTACTGCCTCGACAGCCTCGAGGACCACATCGCAGTTCTGGCCTTCAACGTGGAGGGGTTGGACGCGGCCGATGTCGGCACCATGCTCGACGTCGACTTCGGCATCGCCTGCCGCACCGGGCTGCACTGCGCCCCACTCGTCCACGAACAGATGGGGACCGATAGGATCCACGGCGCGGTGCGCTTCGGCATCGGGCCGTTCAACACGGAAGAGCACGTCCGGGCGGCCGTCGAAGCCGTCGGGAAGATCGCCGCGCTGCCTGTGAAACGGCGCTGAGGCCCGGGAGCCCGTCGCGCCGCGTCAGGCCACGGGAAGGCTGATGCGGAATGTCGTCCCTTCTCCGACCCGGCTGGCGACCGAGACGGTTCCGTCGTGGGCCAGGACCATGTGCTTGACGATGGACAGGCCGAGCCCCGTTCCGCCGAGCTTCTTGGACCGGGACTTGTCGACGACGTAGAAGCGCTCGAAGATGTGGGGCACGTGCGCGGCGTCGATGCCGATGCCCGTGTCTGCGACCTCGATGACGAGGCACCCCTGCCCGGCTTTCAAGCGGACGGTCACCGTCCCCTTCTCCGTGTACTTGACGGCGTTGTCGATGAGGTTGAGGAGGAGGCCTTCGACCTGGAGTGGATCGGCCTGGATGGCCGGAAGGTCCGGGGCGGCTTCGAGGGAAAGGATCAGGCCCTTCTCCCCCGCCCGTTTTTCGAAAATCCTGAGGATGTTCTCGGCGAGCGGCCTCACCAGGACCTCGCTCTTCTCGAGCTTCTGTCCCCGGTTTTCGAGCTGGGACAGGACGAGGAGGTCCTCGACGATGGCGATCATCCGGTCGGTGTTCCTGCGGATGATCTCGAGGTAGGGCTTGTTCTCCTCCTCGGCGCGAGGCTCCATCGTCTCGACGAAGCCCTTGATCGCCGTCAGCGGAGTCTTGAGCTCGTGTGAGACGTTGACGGCGAAGTCCCGCTTGGTCTTCTCCAGGGCCCGGAACTCCGTGACGTCGTACAGGGTCACGACAATGCGGTCGCCCGCAGCCAGGCGCGCGGCGCTGCAATGGTAAGCCCGGTCGCCGATCGCGGCCTCCGCGGTCGCCTCCGTCCCTGTCTCGCGGACCTTGCGCAAGACCTCGGCGGCCGCCGAGCTCCGGACGACCTCCCAGAAGTACCGGCCTTCGGGCGCGTCGTTCCCGGCGATGCGGCGGAAGCCGGCGTTGCAGAGGACGATCCGGGCGTCCCCGTCCAGGACGCAGAGCCCCTCGCGAATGGAGGCCAGGATGCTCCCGATCTCCTCGTTCTGGAGGCGGATCTCCCCGAACATGTCCTTGAGCTTACCCGTCATGCCGTTGAAGCTCCGAGCCAGCCCCCGGAACTCGCCGCTCCGGCGGGTCGAGACGGTGACATCGAAATCGCCCGCCGCGACCTTCGAAGACGCGTCGATGACCTCGCGAAGCGGGCCGGTCACGGACCGGGTCAGGAAAACGGCCAGGACGAGGGCCAGAAGCGTGACCAGTCCGACGACCTTGAGCAGGTCGCCGCGCAGGGACTCCATGAGCGCCTCGAAATCCTTCATGAAATAGCTCAGGCGCAGGGCACCCTTGACTTGGCCGTCGACGGCGACGGGGATGCTCATGTACATCATGTCGGTCTTGAGCGTCGAGCTGGCTCGGATCGACATCTGTTTCTCGCCCCGGAGGGAAGCTTGGATCTCCGGGCGGAAGAGATGGTTCTCCATGTCCCGCGGCTCTTTATCCGAATCCGCGAGGACGACCCCGGCGGCGTCGATGACCGTGATCCTCGTTCCCGTCCTGCGGCCGTAGGAGGTCACGAGGCCCTCGAGGTCCCCGCCCGTGTTTCCCGTCATCAGAAAGGGCGCGACCTGGCCCTCGAGAAGCAGGGCCATGCGCTCGAGGCTTGTCGCCCGCTCCGCGATGTGGTGCTTCCGCATCAACGGCGGGGCGAACAGCGTCACCGCCAGGGCGAGCAGGGCGATCACGGCCGTGTAGCCGATGAGGATCCTGAGGAACATTGTTTTCTTCATTCTTCGACCTTGTACCCCACGCCGCGGACGTTTTTGATCAGGGAGGCCGCCGGGCCCATTTTTTCCCTCAGGTTCCGGATGTGGACGTCGACGGTCCTGTCGACGACGGCCTTCTCGTCGCCCCAGAGGTGGTCGAGGATCTGGTCGCGGGTGAAGACGCGCCCCGGCTTCGACGCCAACAGCTGCAGGATCTTGAATTCCGTCGCGGTCAGCTCGACCTTCTCTCCCTCGACGGTCACTTCGAACTTGTCGAGGTCGACGGCCAGGGGCCCCAGCGCGATCTTCCGGACGGCTTCTCCCCCGGCGGGCCGGCGGAGGACGGCGTGGATCCGGGCGATGAGCTCCTTGACCGAGAAGGGCTTGGTCACGTAGTCGTCGGCGCCGAGCTCGAGCCCGACGACCTTGTCCGACTCGTCCCCTTTCGCGGTCAGCATGATGACCGGGATCCCGGCCAGGCGCTCGGACCTCCGGATCTGCCGGCAGACCTCGAGACCGTCGGTCTCGGGAAGCATCAGGTCGAGGAGGAGCAGGGCCGGCGTCTCGCGGCCGAGATAGCGGAACAAGCCGTCCGCCTCCCGGAAGCCTTCGAACCGGTAGCCAGCCTTCTCCAGGGTGACCTTCAGAAGCTCGAGGATATCGGCCTCGTCGTCGAGAGCGGCGATCACGGGAGCCATGACCTCACCTCGCGCCTGTCATGATGCGGTATTATAATCAAAATCATTTCCGTTGGGCATTGTTTTTTTATCATTTCTTAACAATTCTCTGCTGAAATACAGCCTGCGGACAGATATCCATGACAACGGCGGTTGCCAGCCTCTTTTTCATCGCCTCCCTGGCCTTGTCCGTCTGGAGCTTCCGGGGCATCGTGCTCGGCTACCGCAAGGCCCCTGGCTTTCCCTGGCTTCCTTCGCTCGGCTTCGCCGCCGCTGCGACGGCGGCCTTGTTCGCTTTGCGGGCCCTCCTCGCCTCCTGATCCCAGCTGTCCGAGGTTCCCATCCCCGTTGCGCCGGACCCGTCGCGGGCCTATAATGAGCCCGGAACACTCCGAGGAGGTCACCATGGACAAGCTCGTTTGGACGGTCTGCATCCTCGCCTTCGGCTTGGCCGGCTTCGCCGCCGCTACGTCGAAGTACGAAAAGGACGTCATCGCCACATCGCAGGGCGACCTGGAGATCACTTTCCTCGGCCACGGCACGCTGATGATGACCTTCGGCGGTAAGACCATCCACATCGACCCCTACGGCGCTGTCGCCGATTACGGCGCGCTCCCCAAGGCCGACCTCGTCCTCGTCACCCACGAACACTCCGACCACCTCGACCCGGCGGCCCTCAAGGCTATCCTCAAGCCGGACACGGCGATCGTCGCGGCGACGGCCTGCGCGGCGAAGCTCCCCGGAGCCGTCATCCTGGCCAACGGCGAGTCCCGGGCGGTCCTGGAACTCGTCATCGAAGCCGTCCCGGCCTACAACATCGTCCACGAGCGGTCCAAGGGGAACCCGTTCCACCCCAAGGGAGCGGGCAACGGTTACATCGTCGCGTTCGGCGACAAGCGGGTCTACATCGCCGGAGACACCGAGAACACGCCGGAGATGAAGGCCTTGAAGGGCATCGACGTGGCCTTCCTGCCGATGAACATCCCCTACACCATGACGCCCGAAATGGTCGCCGACGCGGCACGGGCCTTACGGCCCAAGGTCCTCTATCCCTACCATTTCGGGGATACCGACACCTCCCGGCTGGTGAAATTGCTCGAGAACGAAAAAGGCATCGAGGTCCGGATTCGGAAGCTGAGCTAGGACCCGGAACAGGGCGTCATTCCCCTCCGTCGCAGGTCTTCGGCCGGGCCTCTTCGACGTGGTGCTTGATGGTCTTGCCCCGGACCATGTAGATGACGTCCTCGGCGATGTTCGTCGCGTGATCGGCGATGCGCTCGAGGTGTCGTCCGACGAGGATGAGATCGACGGCCCGCGAAATGGTCCCGGCGTCCTGCATCATGTACGTCAGGAGCTCCCGGAAGACCTGGTCGTTGAGCCCGTCCACGCGGTCGTCGCGCTCGCAGACGTCTTTGGCCAGCTTGTCGTCGCCGTCGATGAAGGCGTTCAGGGCGTCCCGGACCATCTCCTGGGCCATCAGAGCCATCCGGGGGATGTCGATGAGCGGCTTGAGCTGGGGAGCCTTGAGCAAGTCCATCGTCCGCTCGGCGATGTTGACGGCCAGGTCGCCGATGCGCTCGAGGTCGCTGCCGATCTTCATGGCCGACGTGATGAATCGCAGGTCGGTCGCCATGGGCTGGCGCAGGGCCAGGAGGCGCATGGCCATCTCGTCGATCTCGATGTCGAGCCGGTTGATGGCCTCTTCCCGCTCGAGGACCTGGCAGGCCAGCTTCTCTTCCCGGTCCTTGAGGCCGCGGACGGCCAGGGCGATCTGCTCTTCGGACCGGGCGGCCATCTCCAGGAGCTTCTCCTTGAGCAGCTTCAGTTCTTCGTCGAACGGGCGTTCCATCTTGGACATGGCTTCTCCTCCGGTCTCGGGCCCGGCCCTATCCGAACCGCCCCGTGATGTAGTCCTCGGTGAGCTTGTTGGCCGGGTTGGTGAAGATCTTCTCCGTGACGTCGAACTCGACCATCTCCCCGAGCATCATGAAGGCCGTGTAGTCGGACACGCGGGCCGCCTGTTGCATATTGTGGGTCACGATGACGACAGTGTACCGTGTCTTGAGCTTCTCAATCAAGTCCTCGACCTTGGCCGTGGCGATGGGATCGATGGCCGAGCAGGGCTCGTCGAAGAGGATGACCTCGGGCTCGACGGCCAGGGCCCGGGCGATACAGAGGCGCTGTTGCTGGCCACCGGACAGGGCGAAGGCGTTCGCGTCGAGCCGGTCCTTGACCTCGTCCCAGAGGGCGGCGCCGCGGAGGCTCCGCTCGACGGTCTCTTCGAGCTTCCGCTTGTCCTTCAGCCCGTTGATCCGCAGACCGTAGGCGATGTTGTCGAAGATCGACTTGGGGAACGGATTCGGCTTCTGGAAGACCATGCCCACCCGGCGCCTCAGCTCGACGACGTCGACGTCAGGAGCGTGGATGTCGTTCCCGTCGAGGAGGATCAACCCTTCGACCCGGGCCCCGGGGATGACGTCGTTCATGCGGTTGAGGGTCCGGATGAAGGTCGATTTGCCGCAGCCCGAGGGTCCGATGATGGCCGTGACCTTGCGGTCGTGGCAGTCGATGGTGACGTTCTTCAGGGCCCGGACGGGTCCGTAATAGAAGTCGAGGTTCCTGGCCTGGATCTTGGCCTCGCGAGGTGCGCTGCTCATCTCTGCTTCCTTCTCAGCCGGTAGCGGACGACGACGGCGGTCATGTTCAGGCCCAAAACGAAGACGATCAGGACCAGGGCTGTTCCATAGGCCAGAGGCCGGACCTGGAGGGTGGCGTGGTGCTGGGTGGCCATGATGTAGAGGTGGTACGGCAGAGCCATGAACTGGTCGCCGAGCGACTTCGGCAGGAACGGCAGGTAGAAGGCCGCGCCGGTGAACAGGATCGGCGCGGTCTCCCCGGCTGCCCGGGCCAGGCCGAGCACGGTCCCCGTCAGCATGCCGGGAACGGCGTAGGGCAGGACGTTGGTCCGGATCGCCTGCCACCTGGTCGCCCCGAGGGCCAGAGCGCCCTCGCGGTAGGAGTTGGGGATGGTCTTCAGGGCCTCCTCGCTGGCCGTGATCGTCCAGGGCAGGGTCATGAGGCCCAGGGTCAGTCCGGCCGAGAGGACGGAAGTGCCGAACCTCATGACGTTGACGAAGAGAATGACGCCGAAGAGCCCGTAGACGATCGACGGGACGCCGGAGAGGTTGCGGATGGACAGCCGGATGAGCCTCGTCAGGCGGGACTGCCGGGCGTATTCGTTGAGGTAGATCGCGGCGCCCATGCCGAGCGGGACGGCCAGGACGCCGGTTATCAGTGTCACGAGGAACGTCCCGAACAGGGCCGGGAAGATACCGCCTTCGGTCATGCCCTTGCGCGGCGCCTGGGACAGGAACTCCCAGCTGATAGCCCCGCCGCCCTTCTTGCCGATGTCGTAGAGGAAGAGCAGGAGCACCGCCAGGACGAGGGCCATGGCCGTCCGCAAGGCCAGGAATCCGATCGCCTGCACGATCGACTTGCGGGTCGAGCGCTTCATTGCTCCCTCTCCTGGTATTTGCGGAGGAAGACGTCGGCGACGAGGTTGACGGCGAAGGTCATGACGAACAGGACCAGGCCGATGGCGAAGAGCGCGTAGTAATGGGTCGTGTAATAGGGCACTTCCCCGAGCTCGATGGCGATGTTCGCGGTCATGGTCCGGACCGAGTCGAGGAGCCCGTGCGGGAAAGACCGGGCGTTCCCCGTGGCCATGAGAACGGTCATGGTCTCGCCGATGGCCCGGCCCATGCCGAGCATGGTCGCGGCGACGATGCCGGACAGAGCGGCGGGCAGCTTGACCCGGACGAGGGTCTGCCAGCGGGAGCCGCCGAGGGCCAACGAGGCCTCGGCGTAGGTGCGGGGCACGGCGTTGAGGGAATCCTCGGAGATGCTGATGATCGTCGGCAGGGCCATGATGGCCAGGAGGATGCTGCCGTTGAGGGCGTTCAGGCCGTTTCCGGTATGGAAGACCTTGGCTAGGAACGGCCCGAAGAGGACGATACCCAGGAAGCCGACGACGACGGACGGGATGCCGGCCAGGATCTCGACGACCGGTTTGAGGATCTCCCGGACCCGCCAATGGGCGACGTCCGAGAGGTAGGCCGCGACGCCGATGCCGATGGGAACGGCCAGGAGCAGGGCCCCGACCGTGACCAAGAGGGTGCTCACGATCATGGACAGCAGGCCGTACTCGGCCTTTTCGGGAGAGGTGGGGTCCCACCGGGTATTCCCTAGGAACTCGGAGAGCCGGATCTCCCGGAAGGCCGGCACGGCCGTGGCGAGGAGGGTCAGGAAGATGCCGGCCAGGACGAGGACGGCCAGGATGCCGCAGGTGAAGAAGAAGGCCTTGATCGCGGCCTCTTTGATGTCTCGGCGCTTCTTGCTTCGCATCGCTCGATCAAAGCCTTCTTCCTCTGCGGACTCTATGTCATCCGGGCCGGGCCGTCAACTCACTTGAAGTTCTTGTCGTTGGCGGTTTTGTACTTGCCTTCGCCGACGGTGAAGAAACCCTCGCGCTCGACGATGGCCTGGCCCTCGGGGCCGACGATCCAGGCCAGGAGCTTGGCCGCGTCGCCCTTGGGCTTGCCGTTGGTGGCCATGTAGAGGGGCCGGGCGACTGGGTAGTCGCCGGAGTCCACGGCCGCCTTGTCGGTCGGCATGTAGGCCGGGCCGCCGGGCTCTTTGGAGATTTCGAGGACCTTGAGGCCCTTGCGGACCTGGCCCTTCTCGTCGAAGAGGTAGCCGACGCCGACGTAGCCCACGGCCCCCTCGTCCTGGATGACGCCCTCGATGATCTGGGCGTTCCCGTTCATCTCCTTCATGTCGGTCGAGTAGTTCTTGTTGCCGAGGACGAACTCCTGCATGAAGACGTAGGTGCCGGAATTGGACTGCCGGCCGTAGAGGGAGACGGGCTTGGCGAATTCGCCGAACGCTTTCCAATTCTTGATCTCGCCGCGGTAGAGGGCCCCGACCTGGGCCACTGTCAGCCGGCCGATGGGGTTCTTCTCGTTGACGATGATGCTCAGGCCGTCGACGGCGATGACGAAGGGACGGGGCGTGACGCCCTTGTCCCAGGCCTGATCGATCTCCTTGGGCTTCCACTCGCGGGAGCTGTTGGCGATGTCGCAGGTCTGGTTGATCAGGCCGGTGATGCCGGTGCCGGATCCGCCGCCGAGAACGGCGATGGCAGCGCCGGGGTTCTTGCCCATGTACTCCTCGGCCAGGATCTGGACGAGATTGACCATGGTGTCGGAGCCCTTGATCTGGATCATCTTGGCCCGCTGGGCGGCGGCGAGGCCGGCCAGCCCGAGGAGGGCCAGGGCCAGGGCGGTGAAGATCTTCGTTCTTTTCATCTCATATCTCCTTTGCGGTATTGTGGTCTCTTTGGAGGCGCATCCGGGCCGCGTCAGAAGGACAGGAAGAACGTCAGGTTGAATGTGACGTCGCTGTTCTTCGTGGCGGAGGCGTTGTAGCGGGTGCCGTCCTGATAGCTGGTGAACCAGACGTTCGGCTGGAGCTTCCAGCTCTTGTTGTAGGGGGCCCAGTCGAGGCCGACGATGACCAGGCTCATATCGAGGTCCCGGTCGAGGCTGTTCGGCATGTAGTCGTCATAGCGGGCGAAGAGGGCCATCTTATCCGGCGCGATCGTGTAGCGGCCGAACGCGGACCAGCCGCCGACGTCGTACTTCTCGCCGGCCGTCTGGTAGAGGTCGTTCTTGAAGGTGAACCATTCGAAGCCGAGGACGAGGTCCTTGATCCGCTCGAAAAAGGCGTCGATCTTGTAGATGGACTGGGCGGGTTCGGTCTCGTCGGGCAGGGAGGCCACGGGGAGCTTCCGCTCGCGGTCCATGTAGCCGACGATCGAGACGCCGGCGATGGGCGTGAACTGGGCCTGGAGCTCGATCTCTTTGAACTGGTCGGTCTCCTCCTTGCTGTAGTGGGAGCCGTTGTAGACGCCCGCGGCCACGCGGAAGAACTTGGTGAAGGAATACTTGAGGGTGACGCCGATGTCGGCGCTCGAAGTCAGGATGTCCTTCTTGGTGATGTCCCGGTACCCGTCGAGCAGGGTCTTGGCGACGCTGCGGTAGCCCCAGCGCTCCTCGGCCGGCTTGAAGGTCAGGGTCTCGATCATGCCGACGTTGAGGACCATCTTCGGGACGAGGAAGTTCGAGTACTCGAGGTAGAGGTGCTTCATGTAGGGGCGAAGCTTGCCGTCCGTGCTCGTGGTGACGCCGGTCACGGGCGAGCCCGTCAGGGTGACGCCGGTGACGTTGGAGGTGTTGTCGGCATCGATGCGGAAGCGGAACTTGAGGTTGTCGCTGATCTTGTTCTCGTAGGTGAAGTAGGCCCGGCGGAACACGAACGCGTTGCTCTTGTAGGCGGTGGTCGGGGACGTCGGCTTAAGGGTGAGGGGGCCGTCGTTCGTCAGGAAAGCCCTGTAGTCGAAGTAGACGGTGGCGGAAAATGTCTGGGGGGGAGGCGTCGTCGTCTGGCCCATCAGGCTCATGAGGCCTACCATCGGTAACATAAGCAGGCCCAAGACGAGGTCGGTGATCTTTCTAAGTGTTCGGCGCATTCTCCAGTCTCCTTATAGAGGTTTCGTACACCCGCATGATAAGGAGACCGGGTTAAGGAACGATTAAGGTTGGGACAAAATTCCGTAAATTGTGCGGCCGCAAACGCTCCGGTACTCTGGCCCCGCCGGAAGGAATATGATATATTGCCTCTTCCGAATCCACTAGGAGATTCCGCCATGCCGACAGTCGAATATCAGGGAAGAACCCTGGAATTGAACGAGGAGGGCTTCCTGGCCGATCCGGAGGAATGGACCGAGGACATCGCTCTCGTCCTGGCCAAGGACCAGGAGAACCTCGACGCCCTTTCGCCCGAGCACTGGGCCGTGATCCGCTTCATCCGCGGCTATTACCAGGAAAAGAAGCTCGCCCCGATGGTCCGGGCCATTTGCAAGACGACGAATCTGCAGCTCCGCCAGATCTACGAGCTCTTCCCCTCCGGCCCCGCCAAGGGCGCCTGCAAGCTCGCGGGGCTCCCCAAACCCGACGGCTGCGTCTGACCGGCCATGACGGTCGTGGGCTTCCTCCGCGCATTCACGCTGGCCACGGCCGCGGCCAGCCTCGGCGTCCTGGTCCTGATGGTCTTCCGGACCTTCTCGTTCGGCCATCGCGAATATCTCTCCGCCCCCCGGGGCTACGGGGGTCGGGGATTGGTCTACGCTTTCGGCCGCGGGATGCTCGACAAGGAGAGCGTCAGCCTGCATCGGCCGACCATGGCCGGCGGGGCGCTCTACCACATGGCCATATTCGCCGGGCTCGCTTATGTCCTCTGGACGGCTCTCCCCCTCCGGATCTCCCCTCCACTGTGGGCGTTCCGGCCGCTGCTTCTTGTCGGAGCCGTCGTGGGCTTGAGCCTGTTCGTGAAGAGGACCGCCAAATCCCACTTGAGGCGGCTCAGCTGTCCCGATGACTTCTTCGCCAACCTGTTCGTCGATTCCTTCCTCCTGCTGGCCCTTCTGCATTCGTTCATCCCCGCTCTCGAGCCCGTCCTCCTGGGCTTCTCGGTCCTGCTCTTCGTCTACATTCCCCTGGGCAAGATCCGCCACTGTTTCTTCTTCATCTACACTCGAATCGTCTTCGGCCTGCACTTCGGCCGTCGGGGCGCCCTGCCGGGCTCCGGCCGCGAGGCTTGACCGTGGAGAACCTGACCTCGAAACGCGATCCCTACGAAGAGAAGCTCGACAACCTGACGGACGCGGACATCGCCAGGATCCTGGCCGAATTGCGCCGCCGTCTGAAAGCCCCGGAGATCGCCGCGGCCCACACCTGCATCAGGTGCGGGCTGTGCGCCGACGCCTGCCACTACTACCTGACCAACGGCGAGCTCGAGGACGTGCCGGCCCACAAGCTGAACCTGATCCTGGGGGTCATCAAGTACCATTTCACGCCGGTCGGCCGCCTGGCCGGGGGGTGGGTCGGAGGGAAAAAGCTCGACAAGGCGCTCGTCCGGGAATGGGTCGACGCTCTTTTCGGCCGCTGCTCCGGCTGCGGGCGATGCACGGTCAACTGCACTTCCGGCATCAATATCCACGGCCTCATCCGGGCCGCCCGCGGCGCTCTGGCCGCGGCCGGGCTGGTCCCGCCCGAGCTCCAATCCACGGTCATGATGGCCGTCGAGCGGGGGAACAACATGGGCATCCCCCGCGACGAGTGGCTGGAAACCCTCGCCTGGATCGAAGAGGAGCTCCAGGCCGAAACAGGCGACCCCGGGGCGCGCATCCCCGTCGACGCGAAGGGTGCCCGCCTGCTCTACACCGTCAACCCCCGCGAACCCAAGTTCTTCCCTCTCTCGCTCCTCGCCGCGGCCAAGTTGTTCTACGCGGCGGGCGAGAGCTGGACCTTTTCCTCCGACCATTATGACGTCACGAACTACGGGCTCTACTCGGGCGACGACGCGCACGCCGGACTCCTGTCCGAAAGGCTGGCCAAGGCCAGGGAGGACCTCGGGGCCGAGATCCTCGTCCTGGGCGAGTGCGGGCACGGCTTCGCCTCGACCCGCTGGGAAGCGCCGCAGTGGCTGAACAAGCGCTTCCCGTTCCCGGTCCGGAGCATCCTCGAAGTGGCCGCCGGATACCTCCGGGCGGGCCGGATCCGGCTCGACCCGTCGAAGAACAAGAAGCCGCTCACTCTCCACGATCCCTGCAACCTCGTCCGCCTGGGCGGGGTCGTCGAGGAACAGCGCTATCTGCTGAAGCGCGCCGTCACGGACTTCCGGGAAATGACGCCCAACCGGCAGAAGAACTACTGCTGCGGCGGCGGCGGCGGGCAGCTCTCGATGACCCGCTACGCCAAACGTCGCCTAGCCGCGGGCCGGATCAAGGCCGACCAGATCCGGAAGACGGAGGCGGAGGTCGTCGTCGCGCCCTGCCACAACTGCATCGACCAACTGAGCGAGCTCAACCGCGAATACAAGCTGGGGACCCAGGTCAGGACGGTCATCGAAGTCGTGGCCGACGCCCTGGTCCTGCCGACGAAGGACGGGCGGAGTCCCGTTGCGGGTCCGTCGACGCGGCCTACTTGATCGACGTGTTGATGACGCTGTAGAGCGCCGTCTCGGTCACCACTCCGCCGGGCCCGTAGAGGATGAAGTAGACCCGCAGGCCCTGGGGCGTCTGGACGACGGTGTGGTCCTGGGGCCCGATCCAGGTATTCATGGTCCCGTCCTTGGAATAGCCTTGGACGAAGGGCGAAGCGGCGATAGTGAGAGTCAAGCCGTCGGCCGTCGTGCCGTCGAAGAGGCCGGATTTGGAGTTCTCATAATTCCCCGTGCATCGCGTTCCCCAAAGAAGAGTATGGACCGTGCCCAACGCGTCCAGGACCGGGGTCACTCCCGGGGCTCCGCTCTCCGCAGGGCAGAGCTTGTCGAGCCGGACGCCGTCCTCCCGGGTGAAACTCAGGCCGTCGGTCGATACGGCGCTCAAGACCCGGCTATAGTCGCCCGTACCTCCATAGTACATTCGGAATCGGCCGTCATCGAGGAGAATGACCCGGCCCCCCCCAATACCGTTCGTCTCATACCCGGCGCCCGAATATGTCAGCCTCTCTCCCGGCTCCCCGATAAAAGTCCAGCCGCCGTCCGTGGACAGGGCGCTCCTGATGGCCTTGTAACCTTTGTTGTCGACTTGGCCCTGTTTCTGGTCGAGCCAGTACATCCGGAACGAACCGTCGGGATTGCGGACGATCCAATGCCCGAAGAGAGTATAGCCCTCGAATCGGTAGCCGGCTTCCTTCGTGAAATTCAGTCCGTCCTCCGATATCCAGCTGACCATCCCCCACCAGTCGGGATCGCCCGGCGTGTCGGCGACCGCGTAGTAAATCCGGTAGCGGCCGTCGTCCAAGCGGATCACGACGGGATCGGGACCGCCGTTCCCGGTCTGGCTCATGCTCAGGACAACACCTTCGTAAGTCCAGCCGCCGGCGATCCTGAGGCAGGTGGCCGGCGTGCCGGCGCAGGTGTAGATCTCGGGAGTATCGTCTTCGGGCTCTTCCTTCGCTCCGCAGCCGGACAGGCCGATCAGGAGCAGCGAGCCCACGGCCATTAGGATCGGAATGCGACCACGAGGACCGATCATGGACGGCTTCCCCCTTGACGGAATTGGGCCTATGCTACAGGAAAGCAGGGCGCGAATGCAAGGGGGAAGGGGCAGGAAAACAATGGCTCCTCGGGCAGGACTCGAACCTGCAACCTAGTGGTTACAAGAGCCCCAAAATTTCTTCTGGGCTTGGACTATCTCTTCACCCGTCCCGAATAAGGGCTGAGGGTGCCGGGCGCTTCCCACGACCCAAGGCCGCGGTACGAGCGATGCTCTAGTCTCTGCACCTTCCTCATCCCGCCGGGATAAGGCTTGGCTCAGGATTACCTTTCTCCGCTTACGCGAAGGGAAGGCTTCCCTGAATTCACCCGGTTTTTCAACCACGATTACTCGTGGAAGCTGCGATAACACAGCCACCCGCTCTGCCGATTGAGCTACCGAGGAGCAGGCTGGCGCAATATAACACGGGGATTATAAAAAATCAAGGCCGATAGCCATTGAGGCTGCCGCGGATCTCAGAACCGGTAGCTGGCCTGCTTGGCCATCTTGCGGTAGTCGTCGCCGCCGATCTCGACGACCTTGCACATCTCGTAGATGCGCGAGCGGAGCCGGACGCCGATGCGGTCGATCAGGTTGTCCCCGCCCTTTTTGTAAAACGAGTCCCTTTTGTCCTCTTCCTCGTCGATGTCCGGATAGTTCGTCGTGAAGATGGTCAGTTTCTTGTGGTTGTAGCGGTGGTTGATGATGTAGAAGACGGTTTCCTCGACCCAGGCCGTCGTCCGCTTGGCTCCGAGCTCGTCGAGGACCAGGACCTCGGACGAGAAGACCGGGGCGAGGATGTCCGACTCCGAGAGCGTGGATTCGGGGGTGAAGGTGCTCTGGATCTCCCGGATGAGGTCCCGGAAATCGTAGAAGATGCAGGAGGCGTCCTTGGTCCTGAGAAGCTCCTGGAGGATGGCCACGGCCAGGTGGGTCTTCCCCACCCCGCAGGGGCCGATGAAGACGAGACCGACGTCCTGGGCCGGGAAGTTTTTGACGAACTGGCGCGAGATCTTGAGAGCGTCCCGGTGGGAGTCGTTGTGGACCTCGAAATTGTCCAAGCTGCAGCCCTGGTAGCGGCGCGGGATGTTGGCCTGGTCGAACAGGGCCTGCTTGAAGCGCTCGCCGAAGCAGACGCACCTCTTGGCCACCTGGGAGCCGCCGGCGTCCTCGAGGAGCCAGCCCGTCCCCTGGCACTTGCCGCAGACCGCCTTGTCGCTCAATTCAGGTATCCCTTGAGCTGTTGGAGCTTCGTCGACCGGCTGAGCTTCCTCATGGCCTTCTGTTCGATCTGGCGGATCCTCTCCCGGGTCAGCTTGAGCTGGGCCCCGATCTCCTGGAGGGTCCGGGGCCTGTCGTCGTCCAGCCCGAACCTCAATTTTAGCACAAGTGCCTCTTTTTCATCCAATTCGCCGAGGATCCCCCTGATCTGCGCTTGAACGGAGGCCTTGATGATCTGATATTCTATCGAGGGTGTCGCGGCGTCGCTGATCCTGTCCTCGACTTCGAGGTCGTCGTCGTTGGCCCTGTCGCTCAGGGACAGGTTCCTCTCGGCCAGGATCTCGAGGTCCTCGACGTCGGCCTCGGAGATGCCCATGGCCCGGCCGATCTCTTCCCGGTTGGGTTCGCGGCCCAGGGCGCTCTTGAGCTCGGCGGTCTTCCGTCTCATGAGCGAGATCTGGTCGGCCAGCTTCTGGGGGATGGCGTAGGCGCGCGAATAGAGCGTCAGGGCGTGGATGAGGGCCTGGCGGATCCACCAGACGGCGTAGGAGACGAAGCGGACGCCCCTGGTCGGGTCGAAGCGCTTGGCCGCCTCGATAAGCCCGACGTTGCCCTCGTCGATGAGGTCGAGCAATCCCAGACCCATGCCCCGGTACTTCTTGACGTACGAGACGACGAACTTGAGGTTGGACTTGACCAGGGCTTGGACGGCGTCCATGTCCCCCGCGCGGATCTTCTCGCCGAGCCTCTTCTCCTCCTCGTCGGTCAGGGCCGGGAACTTGGAGATCTCCTCCAGGTAGTGCCTGAGATTCCTCGAATCGACGAAATCCCGGGAGTCCATGCCTCACTCGTCGCCGGACCGAACTTTGACCACGCCGCCCGGCCGGACGCTGACCAGGGCCCTCTTCCGGGCCTCGAACTCCTGCTCTTTGCCCACGAAGAATTCGCGCTGGACGTACTCGAGGAACTCGTTGACCTCGCCCTCGATGCGCTCGATCTTGGCCCTCATGTTGAGGATGACCTCGACGCCGGCCAGATTCACCCCGAGCTCCCGGATCAGGTTGAGGATGAGCTCGAGCCTCTTGAGGTCATCGGCCGAATAGAGCCGGGTGTTGCCCTCGCTCCGGGAGGGCGTGAGCAGGCCTTCCCGCTCGTAGAGCCGGAGGGTCTGCGGGTGGATGCTGTACATCTCGGAGACGCTGGAGATGTGGTAGTACTTGCTGGGGCCCTTCTTCTTTTCGGGACGCGGCTTTTTCATTTCAGTTCATCCCCGTCGTTTCCCTCGGGTTGGGCCCCGAGACCTTCTGCAATTCCTTCATCAGCTCCCGGACGCGCTCGTCGTCGTGCGGGGGCGGAACGATCGTCACTTCGGCGAACTCGTCGCCGCGGCCCCTGCCGCCGGCGGAGGGCGCGCCCTGCTGCCTGATCCGGAACTTCTGGCCCGACTTCGTCCCCGGCGGGATACGGATGGTGGTCCGGCCCCAGAGGGTCGGCACCTCGACCTTGGCCCCGAGGGTGGCCTCGGGCACCGTGATCGGCACCTTGACCGAGATGTCGGCCCCCTCCCGGCGGAAGAAGGCGTGCGGGGCGACCTCGATGACGATGTAGAGGTCACCCGGAGGGCCCCCGTTCCGGCCGGCGTTGCCCCGGCCCGGTACCCGCACCTTCGAACCGTTGTCGACCCCGGCCGGGATGCGGACGTTGATGAGGTCGGACTTCGGGACCGTGCCCTGCCCGCCGCAGGCCCGGCAGGCTTCCCCCGGGGTCTGGCCCGTTCCGCCGCAGGCCGGACAGGCGCA
>JBGSUG010000048.1:0-9385 GCA_041736225.1 Candidatus Aminicenantales bacterium
CCGGGGCGGGCGCAAGCTCGTCTTCGCCGTCGAAGGGGACATCGCCAAGTGGCGCTACATCGAGGTCGGCCTGGAGAACGAGCGCTTCGCCGAGGTCCTGCCCGGCAAGGAGCCCGGCTGGGGCGTCCAGGCCGGCGACACCGTCATCGTCGAGGGCCACATCACCCTGGCCCACGACACCAAGGTCAGCATCGTCCAGTAGCGGCGGACCCGGAGGCTGCCATGAAATCTCCCATTCGGCTCGGTGCCCTGGCCATCGTCCCGTCCCTCGTCGTCATCGCGATCATCCCCCTTTTTCTGGCGGCGGTTCCCGCTCCGCAAAATGTCGAGACCGTCGACGGCGTCCGCGTCGTCCACAACATGGCGGGCGGCCTGTGGGGCAAGGCCCCGCGGCTCGCCCTCGAACTCATCCGCAAGATCGGCGACATCGACACCGAGGACGAGCACATTGCCTTCAACTTTCCGTCCGACGTCGCGATGGACGCCGCGGGCCACATCTACATCCTCGACACCGGCAACACCCGGATCCAGAAGTTCGGTCCTGACGGGCGCTACCTGGCCACCGTCGGCCGCAAGGGCCAGGGGCCGGGCGAGTTCATCCTGCCGGACGGCCTCGACATCGACCGGGACGGAAACCTCGTCGTCGGCGATACGGCCCAGTCGCGGCTCCACGTCATCATCGGCGACGGAAAAGACACGCGGTCCATCGTCCTCAAGGGCGAGCGCCTATACGGCGTCCGATGCCTGGCCGCCGGCGGCTACGTCGGCCGGGCCTCGACCTGGGTCTACCCGATGCCCGGCCAGGACACCCCGAAGATCGCCGACATGCGCCTGTTCCGGCACCTGGCGCCGGACGGGCGGACCACGGGCTCGTTCGGGGTACTGACCGATTTCGGTGAGACCATGACCAACGCCGCCGGCAACACCACCGAGACCGCCGTCGGCCCCGGGGACGCCCTGCTCGTGACCTACACCGCCCAGAACCGCGTCGAGAAGTACGGCCCCGACGGCCGTCCCCTCTGGCGGGCCGACCGGCCTCTCGGCTACGGCACGGAGGTCATAAAGAAGGGCAAGTTCGACACTTCGGGGGGCGGCGCGTCGATGAGGGCGCCCGAGATGAACAAGTGCTCGGCCGGCATCGCCGTCGACGCCAAGGGCCGGAGCTGGGTCCTGACCTATGCCCGCCAGCTGAGAAAGGAAGAGCAGGTCCGGACCTCGATGACGAGCGTCGGCGGTCAGGCCGGCGTCAGCAACGTTTCCATCAAGACGGAGGGGAACACGGACCTGCGCACGACCGACGCCCTCCGGCTGGACGTCTTCGATCCGGAGGGCGTCTTCCTCGGCAGCATCCCGCTCACGCACTTCGCCGACGTCCTCCGCATCTCCGGGGACGGCCTTTTCCTCATCGACCGCGAGCGCGGCGTCACGGTCTACGAGTACAGGATCCTCGAGAAATGAGAATAAAGCCCTTGTCTTGGTTCGCCGTTGGGGCGGCGCTCCTGTCATTGGCAGCGACCGCCGGAGCGCAGAGCGTCGTCGAAAACCCAGCCAAGCCGAAAGCCGCGAACGCCGGACGGGTCATCGCGCCCCAGGAGATCCTGGCCATTTCCGACGAAGGGGCGAGCGATTATTACTTCAAATGGCCGCACGCCCTGGCGGCGGGGCCCGACGGAGGGCTCCTGCTGACCGATGTGGACCAGGTCCTGTGGTTCGGCGGGGACGGCCGGTTCCTCGGCAACCTCTTCAAGAAGGGGCAGGGGCCCGGCGAGATGCCGTGGACGGGGACTCCCGTCGCGGCGGGGAAAGCCGTTGTGGTCTACTCCGTGTCCCCGGGCAAGCTGGTCTATTTCGACGCCGCGGGAAGGTACGAAAAAGAGATCGCCGCCCGGGTGGAGGGGCGGAGCGGGCTGAGCCTGATCGGCTACCTGCCGGGCCGGTTCTTTTTCGAGGGGTACGAGTTCCCCCGCGTATCGGGCGACCCGGACTTCGTGGACAATCCCCGGACGATCTACGCCGTGAGCGAAACCGACGGCTCGTTCACGACGCTGGAGACGTTCGTGACGAGGGCTTTCGCCGTTACGGCCGGCGGCGGCAGCGGTATGTTCAACGTCACGAGCCTCATCGCCGCCCCATTCCAGAACAGGTTCCTGGTCCTAACCCACACCGAGGACTACTTGATCAAGCTCTTCGACCCGGCGGCGAACAAGGTTGTCAGTGAATTCCGCCGCCCCTACAGCCGGGTCAAAGGCGAACCGCTGACAGAAGCGGAAAAAAGGGGCGGCATCATTATCAACGACAAGCACTACACCCGCCCCGAGCGGAAATTCGAGAACGACGTCAAGAACCTTCTCGTCCGCAACGGCGAGATCTGGGCCGTCACGTCGACGAAGGACAAGTCCAAGGGCATCCTCATCGACGTCTTCGACGGCGAGGGCGTCTATCGGGACTGTTTCTGGCTCCGGCTTTCGGAAACGGCGATCCGGAGCCTCCAGTCGCCGGGACAGTGCGCCCTCGAGGGCGAAACCCTCTGGGTGACCGAGGGTGTTCTTGGGGAAACGTTTTCCATAAAGAAATTCAGGGTCGTCCTCTAGCGGGGCGGCCGGACGGATGCGCGAGGAAGAGGAGGACGACATGAGATCGAGCCCGAGGAGGCCGTCATGAAGCTCGCCCGACTCGCCGTCGACCGGCCGGTGACGATGTACATGTTCTACTTCGCGGTCATCCTCCTCGGCGCCGTCTCCCTCCGGGAGCTCTCCGTCGACCTCCTGCCCGACATCAGCTACCCACGCCTGTCGGTCATCACCAACTACCCCGGCGTCGCGCCCGAGGAGATCGAGACGCTCATCACCGCCCCGCTCGAGTCGGCCGTCAGCCGCGTTCCCGGCCTGCGCCGCGTCGAGTCCGTCTCCAAGGAGGGTGTCTCGCTCCTGACCCTCGAGTTCGACTGGGGCACGGACATGGATTTCACCATGCTCCACACCCGGGAGCAGCTCGACAACGCCAAGGACCGCTTCCCCGAAGACGCCGACAGCCCGACCATAATCCCCCTCGATCCGCAGAGCCGGCCGATCATGACCCTGGCCCTCTCGGGCGACCGCACCCTCCTCGAGCTCAAAGAGCTCTCCGAGGAGCTCATCAAGCCGCGCCTCGAGCAGATCGAGGGCGTCGGCTCGGCCGAGATCACCGGCGGCGTCGAGCGCCAGATCCAGATCGAGGCCGACCCTCAGAAGCTGGCCCTCTACGGGCTGACCGTCGACGCCGTCGCCGCCCGCGTCGATGCCTTCAACCGCAACCTCCAGGGCGGGACCATCCGCAAGGGGACGTTCAAGTACGCCCTCCGCGTCGTCGGCGAGTTCGAGTCGCTCGACGAGATCTCCGAGATCGGCCTGCTCGTCACCCCGGAGGGCGGCGTCGTCCGCCTCCGCGACGTGGCCACGGTCCGCGACGGGATCGAGGAGCGCCAGGGCATGACCCGCCTGGACGGCGCGGAGTCGATCGGCCTCCTCGTCCGCAAGGAGTCCGGGGCCAACACGGTCAAGGTCACCAAGCTCGTCCGCGAGGTCATCGGCGAGATCCGGCGCGAGAACCCCGGCATCACCTTGAGCGTCGTCAACGAGCAGGCGAAAACGATCGAGGACGCCATCGGCGCGGTCAAGGACGAGCTCATCCAGGGCGCGGTCCTGGCCTTCCTGACCCTGCTCATCTTCCTCCAGGAGTGGAAGACGCCGCTCATCATCGGCACGGTCATCCCCATCTCCATCATCGGCACGTTCAGTCTGCTCTTCTTCGGCAACATCACCCTCAACATCATGTCGCTCGGCGGCCTGGCCCTGGGGGTGGGCATGCTCGACGACTGCGCCGTGGTCGTCTCGGAGAACATCTTCCGCCACCGCTCGCTCGGCAAAGGCCTGAAGGAAGCGGCCTACATCGGGACGAAGGAGGTCGGCCCGGCCGTCGTGTCCACGGCCCTGACGACCATCGTCGTCTTTCTTCCGGTCATCTACGTCCACGGCGTCGCCGGCCAGCTCTTCAAAGACACGGCCCTGACCGTCACCTTCGCCCTGCTGGCCTCGCTCCTCGTCTCGCTGACCCTCATCGCCACGCTCCAGTCGCGGGAGTTCGACTTCGGCATAGGGGAGGAGGAGCGCTGGCATTGGAAATGGGGGCTCGGGAAGTTCCCCGTCGCGGAACGGCCGCTCTACGCCGTGTTCAAGGGCGTCGGCTTCGTCCTGAACTTCCTGGCCAGCTTCGTCGTCCAGCTCTTCGCGTTCGTCACCCATTATCTGGCCCTGCCGTTCCGGCCCCTCCTCAAGATCGTCTTCTCGGGTTTCAACCGGATCTACGGCCGGTTCATCGACGGGTACCAGCGCTTCCTGCGCTGGAGCCTCGACCACAAGGGCCGGGTCATGGCCTGGACCCTGGTCTTCTTCGCCGTCGTCTTCGCCCTCGGCGGCCTCGTCCGCCGCGAGCTCATGCCCCGGATGGAAACCACGGCTTTCGAGCTCGACCTGAAGATGCCGGTCGATTTCTCTTTCGAGCAGACGACCGAGATGGCCGTCATGCTCGAGTCGCACATTCGCGCCCTTCCGCCCGTCAAGACCGTGCTCTCCCAGGTCGGCATCGTCAGCGGCATGGAGAGCGCCGATCCCACGATCTCGGTCAACTCGGCGCGCCTCTTCGTCGAGGTCGGGAAGCCCAAAGAGCTCGAACCGGTCCTCGACACCGCCCGCCGCCGCCTCGCCCAGTTCCCCGACGTCGCCTACACGATCGTCCGCGAGCAGTCGACGGTCAGCCAGTTCCTGGCCCTGTCGACGGCCGAGATCGGCCTTCAGATCAAGGGCCGGGAGCTCGACCGCCTCAAGGACATCGCCGGCGATCTCGTCGCCCGCCTCGGCCGGATCCCCGGCGTCGCCGACATCGCCACCAACGTCGGCGAAGGCAAGCCCGAGTTCAAGGTCACCGTCGACAAGGAGGCGCTCAAGCGCTATCCCGGCCTCTCTCCCCAGACGATCGGCGACTTCCTGGTCAGCGCCGTCCGCGGCCGGGTGGCCACCGAGTTCCGGGAGATGGAGAAGAAGTACGAGGTCCTGGTCCGCCTCGAGGACGCCTCGCGGGAGAACATCGAGGCGCTCCTCGGCGAGACCCTGCCCTTCGAGGGCCGGGCCGTCCCGCTACGCGACCTGGTCTCCTACGAGGTCGTCCGCGGGCCCCGCGAGATCCGCCGCGAGAACCAGGAGCGCGAGGTCCTGGTGACGGCCAACCTCAAGGGCCGCAAGATCAGCCAGGTCACGCCGGCCATCGACCGGGCCATCGCCGTCCTCGGGCTGCCGGCCGACTACCGGGTCGCCTGGAGCGGCGAGCGCGAGGAGATGTCGCGGTCGTTCCGCTCGCTCGTCCTGGCCCTGCTCCTGGCGACGCTCCTGACCTACATGATCATGGCCGCCCAGTTCGAGTCCCTCGTCCACCCCTTCATCGTCATGTTCACCCTGCCCATGGGCGCGGCCGGGGCCATCGTCGCCCTGCTCCTCACGGGCCAGACCTTCAACGTCATCTCCATCATCGGCATGGTCGTCCTCGTCGGCATCGTCGTCGACAACGCCACGGTCAAGATCGACTACACCAACCAGCTCCGGCGCGGCGGCATGCCGCTCCGCGAGGCCGTCGAGGAGGGCAGTCACGTCCGCCTGCGGCCCATCCTCATGTCCACGGGCAGCACGCTCGTCGGGCTCGTCCCGATGGCCCTGGCCCTCGAGCGCGGGGCCGAGCTGATGCAGCCCCTGGCCATCGTGGTCATCGGCGGCCTCTTCTTCTCGACTTTCCTGACGCTCATCCTGATCCCCGTGATCTACGAGTGGGTGGAGAGCCGGAAGGGATGAAGCTCTTCATCGACCGGCCCGTCGCGACGGCCATGGTCTTCCTGGCCCTCCTCGCCACCGGCGTCTATTCATTCCTGAACACGCCGATCGAGCTGGCCCCGAAGGAAAGCTACCCGATGGTCGACATCGTCACGAGCTGGTACGGGGTGCCGCCCGAGGTCGTCCAAACGCAGGTGACGGCCCCGCTCGAGGAGGCCTGCGCCACGGTCAAGGGCGTCACCAAGATGACCTCGACCTCGCAGATCGGGCTTTCCCGGATCACCCTGGAGTTCGATCCGAAGACGAACATGGAGTTCGCCCAGCTCGCCCTGCGGGAAGAGCTGACCAAGACGCGGGCTCTCCTGCCGCCCCGGGTCAGGCCCCTGCTCCAGCCCTACATCCCCGAGGATTTCCGCGTCCGGCCCTTCCTCGAATACACGGTCTCGGGCGATTACGGCCTCCAGGAGCTCCAGGAGCTGGTCAAGGAGAAGCTCGAGATCGGACTGGGCTCGGTCCGGGGCGTCTCTGGGGTCGAGGTCGCCGGCGGCTCGGAGCCCGAGATCCGGGTCGTCCTCGACGAGGACCGGATCAAAGCCTACGGCCTCCACCCCTACACGGTCAACGCGGCCATCGGCGCCCGGCTGGGGACCTATCCCACGGGCCGGGTCCGCCGCGGCAACCAGGAGTTCCTGTTCAAGTTCGCCGACCGCATCGACAGCCTCGCCGAGCTCCGCGACACGATCGTCGCCCATTCGGGCGACAACCCCATCCTGGTCAGGGACGTGGCCAAGGTCGAAGTGACCTACGCCGACATCCGCACCATCCATCGCATCAACGGCCAGCCGACGGTCAACCTGACCGTGTCCAAGGAGCGCGGGGCGAACACCCTCCGCGTCGCCCGCGACGTCAAGGCGAAGCTCGAGGAGGTCAAGCGGGGTCTCCCGCCCGACCTCGTCTTCAAGGCCGGCGACGACGAGAGCGTGGAGATCCGCAAGAACCTCAACGACCTGTACCTCCTGGCCGGGCTGATCACGGCCATCGTCTTCGTCATGGTCTTCGTCGTCCTGCGGCGCGTCAAGCCGTCGCTCCTCATCCTGTCCTCCATCGCCTTCTCCATCGTCATCACCTTCAACCTCATCTACGCCTTCGGGATCTCGCTCAACATGCTGACCCTGGGCGCCCTGGCCCTCGGCTTCGGCATGTTCGTCGACAACTCCATCGTGGTCTTCGAGAACATCCTCCGCCTGCGCGAGGGCGGGATGGAGGCCCGCGAGGCGTCCATCCAGGGCCCCCGGGAGGTCTTCACCGCCGTCCTGGCCTCGACCCTGACCACCATGGCCGTCTTTTTCAGCTTCCCCTTCTTCCAGGGCAAGCTCAAGATCTATTACCTGCCCCTGGCCATCGTCATCGCCTCGGCCATGGCCGCCTCGCTCCTCGTCTCGTTCACGCTCGTCCCCGCCCTCAGCCCACGCCTGCTCTCGGCCCGGGGGAACGCCGCCCCGGCGCGGGAGAAGAAGGAGTCCCGGTTCGAGAAGGCCCTCGGCTTTCTCGTCCGCCACCCCGTCGAGGTCCTGCTCATCGTCGCCGCCCTCCTCTTCGGATCCTACAAATGGTTCCGGGCCGAGGTCACCCTGGGCCGGTGGTATCCCTGGTATTCGAAGGAATATCTCTACGTCCGCGTCGGCATGCCCCCCGGGACCGACATCGCCCGGACCGACGAAACGATCCGGGCCTTCGAAGAGAAGGTCATGGCCCTGGATTACGAGAAGGAGATGAAGGTCTACATCGTCCCCGAGAACGCCCAGGCCATCATCGGTTTCCCGCCGGAGCTCGAGAAGTCCTACCGGCCCTACGCCCTGAAGGAGGAGCTCATCCAGCTGGCGACCCAATTCGCCGGCATCGACATCAGCGTCTCCGGATTCGACCCGCAATACTACGCCTCGAGCATGGGTGCGGAGACCTATTACAGCTCGCGGATCAAATTCTTCGGCTACAATCTCAGGAAATTGAAGGAGATCACGGGAGATCTCGAAAAGACCCTGCGCCGCAACCCGCGCATCAAGGAGGTCCGGACCGTCTCCAGCCGTTTCGGCTGGTGGCGGGGAGACACGGTCGAGGACGTCCTCAAGATCGACAAGTCCGCGCTCAAGCGCTACGACGTCGATCCGGCCTACCTCTACTTCGCCCTCCAGACGATGATCCAGGGGACGTTCGGCCAGCCGGCCAGGATCCGGACGGGCGGCAAGGACATCGTCGTCTCGGTCAAGTACCCCGACGCGGCGACCCTCGACATGCGCGGCCTCAACGAGGCGCTCATCCGGACGCGCGGCGGCGAGTACCTCCGGCTCGGCGAGATCGCCGCCTTCACGGAGGCCGCCATCCCCGGCTCGATCGACCGCGAAGACCAGCAGTTCCAGCAGACGATCATGTGGGAGTTCCGCGGCCCCTCCAAGGCCGAAGAGCGCTACCGGAAGGCCGTCTTCGACTCGCTCCACCTAGCGCCGGGATTCTCGGCGAGCCTCGACGAGCAGTGGTACGTCACCGAGGAGGAGCAGAAGCAGATCAACTTCGCCATCGCCGTCGCCCTGATCATCATCTTCATGATCCTGGCGGCGCTCTACGAATCGTTCGTCCTGCCGTTCTTCATCCTGCTGGCCGTGCCTCTCGCGCTCATCGGCGTCTTCGTCGCCTTCATCGTGGCCAAGGCGCCCTTCGACCCGACGGCCTACATCGGGGTCATCCTGCTCTCGGGGATCGTCGTCAATAACGCCATCCTGCTCGTCGACCACATCAACCTGAGACGGCGGCAGGGGCTGGGACTCCTCGAGGCCGTGGTCCGCGGCACGAAGGACCGGGTCCGGCCGATCCTCATGACCACGGCGACGACGGTCTTCGGCATGCTGCCGCTCCTCCTCATCGGGGCGGAAGCCAACAAGCGGCAGATCTGGTCGTCGCTGGCCCTCTGCACGGTCGGCGGCCTGGCGACCTCGACCCTGCTCATCCTGTTCGTCATACCCGTCCTCTACTACCACGGGGACGGGCTCCGGGCCTGGGGCGCGGAGAAGGCCCGGGAGGCGCGCGGGCTGTTCGGAAAGAAGTTAAGTTAGCGGGCCTGGCGCGGCCCTCGGGAACCCTCTCCCGGCCAAAAATGGCAGCGCTTGCAATCCAGCGCCGTCAGGTCGGAGTGGAAGACGTTGCGGAAGAAGTCGTTGTCGAGGATCATCTCCTCGGCAACCTGGTTGCGGGCCTGGAAGACGAGGCCGGCCAGCTCCTCTTCGGCCGCGGCATCGGCCCCGGGGCGCATCCGGACGATCTCGGAGCCCATCCAGTAGACGACGATCTCGGGGACCGCCGTGACGGCGTTCTCGGAGAGAAGGCCGGCCGGCTCGGAGAGGTCCGCGGCAACGCCGACGAACTCGGCCGAGAAGACGGGATTGGCCGCCGCCTCGACGGACCGGGCGATGCGGGCTGCGAAGGCCAGGTCGGCCGGCCGCGAGGCGCAGAGAAAGACCCGGAGGTGGACCGGGTCG
>JBGSUG010000057.1:0-9594 GCA_041736225.1 Candidatus Aminicenantales bacterium
CCTCGCCGCCGCCGCTGCGCCTCGAACGACGGCCCCGGCGCAGGACCCGAAGCAAGTCGTCTGGGACGGCAACCGGACGACGCCGGCCCACCTCATTCCGCTGCGGGACGAGAACGACGAGCTCATCGTGCCGACCGAGACGGATCCCCTGCCGTACTCGGCCCGCTTCACCTGCGGACCGTGTCACGACTACGCGACCGTCCGAAGCGGCTGGCACTTCGGGGGGACGCCCGCCGGCGGGGACGGAAGGCCCGGCGAGCCCTGGATCCAGGTCGACCCGAAGACCGGCACGGTCCTGCCGCTGTCCTACAGAAAATGGCCCGGAAGCTACGACCCCGCGGCCGCCGGCCTGACGGCCTGGGACTTCACCCTCCTCTTCGGCCGGCACATGCCCGGGGGCGGCCCGGCCGAGCCCTCCGAGGCCGAGGTCCTGGCCCATCTCGGGGCCCGCTGGAGCGTCTCCGGACAAGCCGAGGCGAACTGCCTCGCCTGTCACAACCGGTCGGGGCGTCAGGACCACAGCGAATGGGCCAAGCAGATCCTTCGCGAGAACCTCCGCTGGGCGGCCACGGCGGCCGGCGGCCTCGGCGAGGTCGGCGGGATGGCCTCCCGGCTCAAGGAGACCTGGGACGTCTACGACGGGCCCAACCTCGACGACCACGAGTGGGCCGTCGTTCCCTCGGTCAGATACAGGGCGGCCGACTTCGATTCAAAACACCGCTACTCGTTCGATCTCGATTACAAACCCTCCGACGACCGCTGCCTGGCCTGTCACTCCGTCTCGCCCAAGGACGGAACGATGTGGACGACCGACGCCGACGTCCACTCGGCGGCCGGCCTGAAGTGCGTCGACTGCCACAGGAACGACCTCGGCCACGCCATGGTCCGCGGCTACGAGGGCGAGGCGGCCGAGACGGGGAATCCGGCCGCCGAAGCCTTCACCTGCCGCGGCTGTCACCTCGGCGAGAACGCCGAAGGCGAAAAAACGGTCGTCCCCGGGCGCCTCGGCGCTCCCTACCCCAAGCATACCGGCATCCCGCTCGTCCATTTCAAGAGGCTTTCCTGCACCGTGTGCCACTCCGGGCCCAAGCCGAAGTCGGGATTCACCCGGGTCCGGACATCCCGGGCGAACCGGCTCGGCATCTACGGAGTCGCGACCTGGTCGACGGACGCGCCCGCGGTCGTCGAGCCCGTCTACAAAAAGGACGCGCGCCACAAGATCTCGCCGCAACGCCTGGTCTGGCCCGCCTTCTGGGCGAAAAGAACCGGCAAGGACCTCGTCCCTCTCCAGCCGCAGGCCGTCGAGACTGCGGCGGGAGACGTCCTCAAGCCCGAAGAGAAGATCGCGCAAACGCTCATCGCCCTCAGCCAGGTCCTGGCCGAGGACGAGACGCCGGTCCTGGTTTCGGGCGGGTCCGTCTTCACCCCGAACATCGACGCCGGGCTCGACGCATCCGCGAGGCCGAAGGCCGTCCCGGCAGACTCGGCGTTCTGGGGCATCGGCAAGGGCGAGGAGGTGCTGCCTCTCGTCCCCGAATTCGATCCGGCTGCGGCGGACAAGGACCCGGCGATAGAGACCCGGTTCGAGGAGTTCCTGCAGGCGCTCGGGACGACGGCCGGCCGCCCGGGCGAGCCCGCGATCCTCGTCGGGAAGACGCTCTACCGAATCGTCGGGGGCTTTCTCGATGTCGCGGAGGCGCCGGCCGAACTGGATGGGACACCCGGTCCGGGCTGGCTCGTCGAAGGCAAGCTCGTCCCCCTCGCCGCCGACTTCGATATCCGCACGGTCACGACCAAGGCGGGGACCGGGCAAACCCTGACCGAGGAACAGGTCACGCTCGTCCTCGCCGCCCTGTCTGCGCGGGAGGAGAAGGCGGAGTTCGTCTACGTCTCGGGCGGCCGGCTGTTCCGCCTCGACAAGCGGGGCAAACTCGTGAGCCGTGAAGACGAGGCGGCCGAACCCGTCACCTGGCCGCTCGCCCACGACGTCCGGCCGGCCCAGCAGTCGCTCGGCTGGCACGCGGCCTGCACCGACTGCCACAGCGGCGGCTCCGACTTCTTCTTCGGCAAGATCAAGGGGGCAGGCCCGCTCCTGACCGGGTCCGTCGCAAAGCGTTCGGCGGCGTCGTTCATGGGCCTCGGCGGGCTCTTCCAGCGCGTCTTCGGACTGTCGTTCATCGTCCGGCCGGTCTTCAAGCTCGTCCTGGGCGTCTGCGCGGCCGTCGCCGGGGCCCTCCTCCTCCTGGCCGGCCTGGTCGCCCTCGGCCGGGTCGCCGGCTTCCTCGAGAAAAGGTGAGCGCCATGCTGTTCGCGATCGTCTCCATCCTCGTCCTCGGCGGGACCTTCTTAGGCATCGCCTTCCACCGTTTCAGGACGACCCGGGACGAGGCCAAGTCGACCATCCTCTACGCCGAGATCTTCAAAAAATACCTGGCCTGGCTGGCCCTGCGCACGGTCCAGATGTCCCGGAAGGCCTCGCCCCGGGCCTGGTGGGAATACGCGAAGGCCCTGCCTCTCTGGCGCTGGCCCGTCCTGGAGAAATGGCTCCATATCGGTTTCTACGCGAGCTTCCTCTACCTCGCCGCAAGCGGGTTCTTCTTCGGGATCTTCATCCCCCGAGGCCTCTTCGGCTTTCCCCTCATCGGCCACGTCATGGCCGGCGCACTCTTCGCCGTCAGCCTGACCGTCCTGGTCGTCTTCAAGGGACGGGACTTCATCTCGGTCCCGAAGCCGGCCAGCCTGAGCCTGATGCTCCTCGACCCACGGAAGATGGGCATCACGGCCGCCCGGGTGAAGCTCTGGGCCTTCTGGCTCTTCGTCCTGGCGGGGTTCCTCCTGATCGTTTCCGCCCTCCTGCCCATGCTGCCGCTCCTGCGGACCGCGGGCCAGAAGTTCATGTTCGAATTCCACCGCTACAGCGCCCTGCTCTCGGCCGCCGCGGCCGTCGTCTTCGCCGGCCTCGAGCTCTTTGCGCCGGGGCCCGCTCCTCGGGTGACCGAAACCACGGCGCCCGGGACCGACCGGTAGCCTGCCTATTTTGTCCGGGACGACGGCTGGCGCTCCCCGTTGTCGTAAAAACCGATAAGCTCGACCGCCTTCCCGTCCTTGACCACGAACTCGATCCGGAAATTATCGAGGCCATCGAGGGTGAAGAGCGTCGGGGTCATCGGGACGAGCCGGTACTTCGGCCCGGTCCTCTGATAGAAGAGGGTGCCGTTCTCGAAGGTGACCTTGCGCTCGCCGTATTCGCCGGCGTAGGTTTGCAGCGTCTTGGCATCGACGCGCAGCGGGTTCTTCTTGGCCTTCTCGCCCGTGAGGATCCAGTCGTATCCGGCCTTGAGCTGAGGATCGCTCGCCTTGGCCGCAAGTTTTTCGAGGGCCAGGGCATAGGCCTTATCAAAAGCTTCCGCGGCGGGAACAGCGATATCCGGAGTGACGCCGGTCCCCTCCCAGTTCGTCTTGGACACGGGATTGATGGCCCGGGCGTAAGGAACGCGCAGGAGGAAATCGCGCTGGACGATCATCGTGTCGGTCGGGTGCGCGCCGCCGCCCGTCGTCTCTCCGATGATGGTCGCCCGCTTGAGGTTCTGTAGATTGTAGGAGAACTCTTCGGCCCCGGAAAAGGTCCGGGCGCTTGTCAGGACATATACGTCGGCCTTGGACGCACGAGCCCCGGGGACATAAGGCAGGGTCCAGTAGTTCTCGGTCCTGTCCGAGGCCCGGGCGTAGAGGTCGTTGAGGTGGACGGGCTCCTCGAAGAAGTAGGAGCTGATGAGCTGGATCTGGGCCGGGTCGCCGCCGCCGTTCTGGCGCAGGTCGACGATGATGGCGTCGCAGTGGGCCAGGAAGTTCATGGCCGCGACGGCCGTCGGGCCCGCGTCGGCGGGCGAATAGAAGGCGCGGAAGTCGAGATAGCCGATGTTCCCGCGCAGGCGCTCGACCTTGCGGAAGCCGAAGTTCTCCCGTCGGGCTTCTTCGAGCGCACGCTCCCGGACCTTCCGGGCCTCCGCCTCGCCTTGACCTTCGAGCCGGCGGATATCCTCGGCCCTGGCCGGATTGTAGGCGAACCCGGTGTGCCGGTCCCCGGTGACGTCGAGAATGACCGCGGCGACGGCCTGGGCGAAAGCCGGAGCGGCGTCGAGCTTGTCGAATTCGCCGGCCTTGAGCTTGGCCCGGAGGGCCTCCTCGACCTTCTTGGCCTTGTCGGCGAAAATGTAGTTCTTGTTGAACAGCGTCGCGATCTCGTCGACGACGGCCTGCTTCTTGGCCGCGTCGAGCGAAGGCGGGGCGGACGGCGCCTGGCCGAGGGCCGGCCAGATCCCCAGGGTGAGGATCGCGAAGACGAGGACGAGAGAACGGGATATCTTTGACATGTCGAACCTCCTGAACGGACTTTTGGGCCTCCCGGTCAGTGCGTCCAGCTGGCCGGACGCGATGAGAGAAGTCCTTTGATCAACAAGTCGGCGATGCGGCCGACCTGGTCCTCCAGCTCTTCCCGGCGGCCGAGCTCCCGGGGCGAGAGGCTGAAGGGCAGGAGCGAATTCGTGCTCTGGATGAGGACGAACGAGGCCGTCCGGGGATCCGGGCAGTCGAGGCCGCCGAGCCTTGCCCCGTCCCGGAGAACGTCCTCCAAGACGGCCGCCTCCTTCTCGAAGGCGGCCTGCCGGCGGACGAGCAAAGGCGCCCGGACGGAGGAGAGCAGGTCGCCGAGGGCCTGGGTGTAGTGGGCCACGCTGTCGAACCTGTGGAGGACGCGGAGAACGAGCATGCGCCGGAGCTTTCTCTCGGCGGAATCGGGCGAGCCGGCCAACTCCTGGAGCTTCCGGACGACGGTCTCGCCGATCCGGTCGATATGGGCCAATACGAGCTCCTCCTTGGACGGGAAATGGAGGTAGATCGTCCCCTTGCCGATGCCGACCTGCTTGGCTACGTCCTCCATGGTCATCTTTTTGTATCCGAACTTGGCCAGAAGGCCATCGACGGCATTGAGAATGAGGTCCCTAATGTCTTCTCTCTTGGCTATTTTTCCCATATTATGACCCTTGACTATTATAGTATTCTGGTCATCTAATTATGTCAAGACCCCTTGAACGAAGATCCGGCAACCGGCCGAATCGGACCCGTTGGCCGCCTTTTCCCCGCCGGACCGAAGCTTCGCCACGGCGCCCGGATCGCGCTTCACCCATCGACCTGCGGGACGCCGGCCGACACGGCCCGTCGCACCCCCGTTCTCGTCTTCGCGCGGCTTGCTATTTCCCCGGTGTTGGGCTATCATTTTCTGTCGCGATAACCGCGATAATGATGCATCCTCGCATGCCATCATCACTTCATCTTCGATAGGAGCGTATCAATGGCCGTAAAAGGGTTCAACGCCTTCGAGATGGCCCAGAAACAGTTCGACGCTGTCGCCGACCTTCTCGAACTCGACCAACCGACCCGGGATCTCCTGCGGACGCCTCTGCGGGAGTACCATTTCTCCATCCCCGTCCGCATGGACGACGGCAGCGTCCGCGTGTTCCGCGGCTTCCGCTGCCAGCACAACGACGCCCGCGGTCCCTGCAAGGGCGGCATCCGGTTCCACCCCCAGGAGACGATCGACACGGTCCGCGCCCTGTCGATGTGGATGACCTGGAAGTGCTCAGTCGTCGACATCCCCCTCGGCGGGGGCAAGGGCGGCGTCATCTGCGACCCGCACGACCTCAGCCAGCGCGAGCAGGAACGCCTCTGCCGCGGCTGGATCCGGGTCCTCGCCAACGACGTCGGCCACCTCCGCGACGTCCCCGCGCCCGACGTCATGACCAGTCCCCAGCACATGCTCTGGATGCTCGATGAATTCGAGGCCATCCACGGCGCCAAGTACCCCGGCTTCATCACCGGCAAGCCGGTGGGCATGGGCGGCTCGCTCGGCCGGACGGAAGCGACGGGCTACGGCCTCATCTACACCCTCCGCGAGGCCCTCAAGGAGCTGGGCCTCAAGGTCGAGCTGACCACGGCCGCCGTCCAGGGCTTCGGCAACGTCGCCCAATATGCCATTCAGCTTTACACCAAGCTCGGCGGCAAGGTCGTCGCCGTCGCCTGCTGGGACCAGAACGACCAGGCCTCCTACACCTACCGCAAGAAAAGCGGCGTCATCCTCGAGGAGCTCCTGGCCATCACCGACCGCTTCGGCGGCATCGACAAGGCCAAGGCCGAAGCCCTCGACTACGAGCGCCTGCCCGGCGACGCCTGGATCGAGCAGGACGTCGACATCCTCCTGCCCTGCGCCCTGGAGAACCAGATCAACGGCGAGACCGTCAAGAAGATCGCCAAGAAGGTCCGGGTCATCGCCGAGGGCGCCAACGGCCCGACAACCCCCGAGGCCGACGAGGTCATCAAGAGCCGCGGCATCTTCGTCATCCCCGACTTCCTGGCCAACGCCGGCGGGGTCACCTGCAGCTACTTCGAACAGGTCCAGTGCAACATGAACTACTTCTGGACCAAGGACGAGGTCCTGATCAAGCTCGACGACAAGATGACGGCCGCCTTCAAGGCCGTCAGCGAGCTGGCCCGGACGCGCAAGCTCTACATGCGCGATGCCGCCTACGTCATCTCCGTCAGCCGCGTCGCCAACGCCTGCAAGGATCGCGGCTGGGTCTGAGCCTTTTTTAGCGCTGCGTTTGCCCGTCCCGTCCCTCCCGGCGACGCCGGGAGGGGCGGGCGTTCTTTAACCCCCCGGCCCCGGGCCGGATGAGAGGACCGGGCCGCCCCGACGGCCCCGAGGAGGGACGCGGCAACATGTCCAATCCACGCACCCCGACGGCCGTCACCACCCTGTTCTCCACCCTCAACGAGCGGGCCAAGGAGCTCAGCTGCCTCTACCGCATCGAGGAGATCCTGAGCCTCTACGACGTCGCCCTCGAGGACGTGTTCCGCCAAGTCATCGAGGCCATCCCCCCCGGCTGGCAGTACCCCGAGTGCTGCCAGGCCCAGATCACCCACGGTTCGGAGGTCTTCGAGTCCCCCGATTATGAGGAGACCCCGCACACCGAGTGCGCCGAGATCCGGGTCCAGGACGCCTCGGTCGGCCGCCTCTGCGTGTCCTACAAGAAGCCCATGCCGGAGAGCGACTGCGGCCCGTTCATGAAGGGCGAGGTCAAACTCATTCACACGGTCGCTGAGCGGCTGGGGCACTTCATCCTCCACCAGCGCCTGCGCGGCATGTACGAGAAGATGAGCGACGATCGCCGGGAAGCGGCCGGCGCGAAGCAGGGCTGGCGGATCGCCCTCGACCTCCTCCGCAACACCAACCCCAACCTGCTCATCCGGATCTCGCGCAAGATGATGAACTATCTCGGCTGGCGCGGCGTCACCGAGGCCCGCGACCTCCTCCAGCGCTTCAGCGGCGACCGCATGACGGACGGGGTCTTCGGCGAAACCAACCTGCCTCAGAGCAAGGAATCCATGGACCGGTTCTTCGAGCTGACCGAGGAGACCTTCGTGGTCGCCTCGGCCAACCTGAACGACGAGGAGATCCTCGACCGCATCCACCGCTGGATCAACGAGGACCGCTCGAGCTCCGCCGTCCAGAGCCTGGAGAACATCTACTCCGACCTGGCCGAGGTCCTCGACGGCATGCGCCGGATCAGGATCCTGGCCCCGGAGGGCATCCAGCTGCCCCGCTCGACGGCCAACAGCGTGCGCGTCGCCCTGATCCGCCGCTTCTTCACCGAGCAGCTCGAATTCATCAACGTCGCCAAGAAATACGTCGACCTCGAGGACTTCTTCGGTCTCACCGAGCGGATCGTCTTCCCGCCCGGCAGCCACGGCAAGCTCGGCGGCAAGAGCGCCGGCCTGTTCCTGGCCAGCCGGATCCTCAAGCAGGCGGCCCGGCGCAACAAGATCATCGGCGCGGTCAAGAAGCCCAAGACCTGGTACATCACGTCGGACGGCCTGATCGCCTTCACGAATTACAACAGCCTCGACGACATCCACGAGCAGAAATACAAGGACATCGAGGTCGTCCGCCAGGAATACCCCCATCTCGTCCAGGTCTTCAAGAACTCGACCTTCCCGCCCGAGATCGTCAAGGGCCTGTCGGTCGCCCTGGACGACTTCGGCGAGGTGCCGCTCATCGTCCGCAGCTCCAGTCTCCTCGAGGACCGCTTGGGGACGGCCTTCGCCGGGAAATACAAGAGCCTTTTCCTGGCCAACCAGGGCGACAAGCAGCAGCGCCTCGAGGCCCTGCTCGACGCCGTGGCCGAGGTCTACGCCTCCATCTTCAGCCCCGATCCCATCCAGTACCGGGCCGAGCGGGGCCTCCTCGACTTCTACGAGGAGATGGGCGTCATGATCCAAGAGGTCGTCGGGACCCGCGCCGGCAAGTACTTCTTCCCGGCTTTCGCCGGCGTCGCCTTCAGCCGGAACGAGTTCCGCTGGTCGCCCCGGATCAAGCGCGAGGACGGCCTCCTCCGCCTCGTGCCGGGCCTGGGAACGCGGGCCGTCGACCGGGTCAGCGACGACTATCCCGTTCTCGTCGCCCCGAGCCAGCCGAACCTCCGGGTCAACGTCTCGACCGAAGAAGCCGTCCGCTACGCGCCCAAGAAGATCGACGTCATCGACCTCGAGGAGAACTCCTTCGTCACCAAGAATATCAAGGACCTCCTCGACGAGGTCGGCCACGAGTACCCGGCCCTGACCAAGGTCTTCTCCGTCTACCGGGACGGGCTGCTGCAGCGGCCGATGGGCCTGGCCACGGACATCGCCAAAGCCGACGCCGTCGTCACCTTCGACGGGCTCATCGCGGCGACCCCGTTCATGCTCCAGATCGAGGCCATCCTCAAGACGCTCTCGTCGGCCATGGGCGTCCCGGTCGACATCGAGTTCGCCTCGACGGGCACGGACTTCTACCTCCTCCAGTGCCGCCCCCAGAGCCAGACCGCCGAGGACGTGGCCATGGAGATCCCGTCCAACCTGCCCGAGGCCTCAGTCCTCTTCTCGGCCAACAAGTACGTTTCGAACGGCCGCGTCGCCGACATCACCCACATCGTCTACGTCGACCCGGACCGCTACGGCGAGCTCGCCGAATACGCCGAACTCGTCGCCGTCGGCGAAGCCGTGGGCAAGCTCAACAAGCTCCTGCCGCGCCGCCAGTTCATCCTCATGGGCCCGGGACGGTGGGGCAGCCGCGGCGACATCAAGCTCGGCGTCCGCGTCACCTACTCCGAGATCAACAATTCGGCCATGCTCATCGAGATCGCCCGCAAGAAGGGCGGCTACGTTCCCGACGTGTCCTTCGGGACCCACTTCTTCCAGGACCTGGTCGAGTCCGGCATCCGCTACCTGCCCCTCTATCCGGACAACGAGGGGGCGAAGTTCAACGAGCGCTTCCTGCTCGAGGCCCCGAACTCGCTGGCCGGGCACTGTCCCGAGTGCGCCGGGGTCGCCGACGTCGTCCGGGTCATCGACATCCCCGAGGCGACCGGCGGCAAGGTCCTGCGCGTCCTGATGAACGCCGACCGGGAGCTGGCCGTCGGCTTTTTCGCCCCGCCCGAGGCGGCCGTGAGGACCGCCTGCGAGGGCGGCCCGTCCGTCGCGCGCGAAGACGAGGACAGCGCC
>JBGSUG010000074.1:0-2223 GCA_041736225.1 Candidatus Aminicenantales bacterium
CGTCGGGAGGAGCGCGTCGAGCTTCGGCCACGCGTGCGGCGTCGAGTCCGTCCGTCTGCTCGAGCGGCGGCCGCGGGTGGCGGAATACGCCCACGACCGGAACAAGGACTGGAAGAAAGACCCTAAGCTCTATTATTAGTCGGAGGGCTCGGTCGGCTGACCCCGCCCCTTGTGCTAAGGGGATTGAGCCCGCAATTCGTACACGCTCCAGGCTGTCCTCGGAAGCGGACAGGCCTGCTCTCGGGGCCGGAAATAACTTCAGATGGCGATCCCCGTTATAGGTGTTGGGATCCTGGCACGGTTCTTGCTTTTTATGGAGTTGGAGCGTCCGGGAGAACGGACGCCGGGAGGAATGAGATGAAAACGAAAAGCCTTTCGATGGCGCTTCTGGCTGCCGTCCTGGTGAGCGGGTTGGCCTGCTACCGCCCGTTTGGCGCCAGGTATTATCCCAACGTTCCCCGATTCTCGCCGACCCCCCCGCCGTCGGTCGACCTCCTGAGGCGCGAACCTCGCCGCGACCACATCACCCTGGGCGAAGTCTGGATCAGGCCGGGCTATCACATGGACCGTTACTACGTCGAAGGCCTGCTCCGGGAGAAGGCCGCAGCCATGGGGGCCGACGCGCTGGTGATCGTGCGGGACCGCTATTACCGCGAGGGCGTCGTTTTCAGCTACTGGCGCGGACCCCGGGCCGTCTACGACCGCCACATCGTCGGGATCGCCATCCGCTACCAGCGCTAGCCGGGCGTTTCGACCGTCCGTCAGGACGGATATCGGCCCGCCATCCGGAAGACCGGGTGGCGGGCGGCCGCCAAGTTGACGATGCGGCTGCCCATCTCACCGTAGGAATACCCCACTTCGGCCGCGGCGCAGGTCAGGGATGTCTCCGGATTGATGTCGGGATTCGGATTGACGTCGATGACGTAGAAGATCCCGTCGCGTGCGCGCAGGTCGATGCGGCCGTAGTCGCGGCAGCCCGTGGCCCGGTAGGTGGCCAGGACGATCCGCTCGAGCGCGGCGAGGGCTTCGTCCTCCAGCGTCACCGGCACGCGCAGCTCGATCCCCTCGTAGATGCGGGTGCCCGGAACGTACTTGCCCTCGTATGTGAAGAGGCGGTCGTGGATGTCCGTCAGCGCGCCGTAGTCCATCTCGGCCACGGGCAGCATGGTGACCGTGCCGTTGCCCCAGGCCGCGACGTGGAACTCCCGGCCGTTGATGAACTCTTCGACGAGGGCAGGTTGTCTGTGGACCTCGAGGACGTGGGCGACGCGCCGCTCGAGCTCGGCCGGCGACGTGACGACGGACTCGGGGGAGATGCCGATGCTGCAGTGCTCGTGGGCCGTCTTGACGATGGCCGGGAAGATGTCCCAGCCGCCGGCCTTCGGCGCGTCGAAGACCGCCCACGGAGGCGTGGGCAGGCCCAGCATATCGAGGATGCGCTTGACCCGGGGCTTGTCGTGGGACAGGGCGAGAACGCCCGACGACGCGCCCGTGAAGACGAAACCGAGCCGCTCCAGGACGGCCGCGACCTCGGGCTCGCTGTGGGGGACGCCGGGGATCTCCTCGCACCAGTTGAAGACGATGTGGTCGCGGGGATCGTACCGGTCGAGCCGCGAGGCGAGGCGTTCGTCTTCGAGGGGGAGGAGCTCGACGGTATGGCCGAGCGCGGCGAGCGCGTCGCCCAGAGCCGCGACGTCCTGTTGCGCTTCGAGCGCTTCCGCCGCGGTCCAATCGGTACTGACGTTGTGGAGGAGGAGAACCGGAAGGTCGTGCCGTCGGCTTTCAACCATGATCCGAACATAGATTAACACACACAGCGCGCGCGGTTCCAAGAAAAAAAGCGAAAATTAAAAAATCTTTTCAGCGGGCGATCTTCACGGTCGCCGTAGCGGTCTTCGTCGGATCGCATTCGGACGTCGCGCGCAACGTGACTTTCGCCGACCGCGAGGCGGCGTCGTCGCGCGAGACGAATACGGTCACGGGCGCGGACGCGCCGGGCTTCGCGACCGCGAGGCCGTTCTGCAGATGCGCGCTCCAGCCTGCACCGTCGACGGACACGGAGAGACGGTAGATGTCGGCGTCGAATCCCGGGGCCGCGTCCGCCGCGGCGGCTCCGCCCTCGTTGGTCAGGACGAAAGGAAGTGTCACGCTCGCATTTTTAGCGTTGAGGGCCTGACGGGCCGCGGGCGCCGCGAGGGACACGCCGCGCGCCTGCCGCCCCGC
>JBGSUG010000138.1:0-15046 GCA_041736225.1 Candidatus Aminicenantales bacterium
GGACTGGGCGAGTGAACGCAGTTACATCCGGGAGGACAAGGCCCTTGGATCCTTGGACAGGCTTCGTGAGCTAACGGCTCAAGCGGCTAACTGAAGAGGTTTATATGGCCCCGAAGTTGCGAACGTCAGTTGACACGGCCTTCTCTACGGTTTCCGTGCCGTTCCTAAGAAGGCATAGTTATTGGCGATAAAGTCGATAATTTGACGACGGGCTTGCGTGGCTCTGTTGGTGCTAAAGAGCCCAACGGTTAGCAAAACCGTTACCCAATTGTGGCTCAGACCCAACTTCTCTTGGCCGTATTGCCTGTAATATCAACTACATAAATCGGGACTCGCTCGTTCTCCGGATCCAAAGATCTAACCTCCCGGGGCCGTGTCAATGCCTGGATTCCCCCAGCACGACCTTCCGTGAGTCGTCCCCAGCGTGAGGAAAGTCGTCTTCCCCCCGATTTGGGCGCCAAACCGGTGCTGGGCATTCTCCGCCAAGCTGCTTCTCGGGATCGATTCCTTCTCCTCTTTGACAGACCCTCGGGGTTTTGTCTATACTTAATCTCTGATCTCAATGGATCCGCGACTGGAGTTCCTTCCGCTCCTTCTGATCCTCTTCCTCGCTTTTCTCGTCCCTCCTCTGTTGTCCCGATTCCGTTGGCTGCCCGTTGTGGTCGGCGAGATCGTCGTCGGCATGGTCGTCGGGCGGTCAGGTTTTAACCTTGTCCGTCCCGACCCGACGCTTGAGTTCCTAGCCGAAATAGGGCTGGCCATTCTGATGTTCCTGTCCGGGTTAGAAATCGATTTCTCCTTGATGCTCTCGCGACGCTCCGGAAAGAAAAGCCGGGCTAGCCCACTCTTTCTCGCGGGGCTATCTTTCATTCTTACCGTGCTGCTCGCGGGGGCTATCTCGAGAGAACTCGTCTCTCGCGGTTTGACGAACGACGCCTTGATGGTCGGCCTCATCCTATCGACGACGTCCCTCGGCGTCGTCCTCCCTGTCCTCAAGGAGCGGGGTCTTAGCGCGGGACCCTTCGGGCAAACGCTGTTGCTTGCGGCCCTCCTCGCCGATTTTGCCACGATGTTGCTCATAACGATCTACGTCACACTCAAGGCAAAGGGTTTGACGCTGGACATCCTACTTGTCGGTCTTTTATTTATCGCGGCCATGGTTGCCCTTCGGGTGGGGCGGGCAATTCTCGCCAAATCTGCTGAAAAAATCGCATTCGATGAAGCTATCCCGGTCTCGTCCAAGACGCGCCTACATGCCTCCATAGCCCTCCTTCTCGCCTTCGTCATCCTGGCCGGTCTGCTCGGCGCGGAGATGATCCTGGGCGCTTTTCTGGCTGGAGCCGTGCTCTCCCTTCTCAGCGGCCCCCGTCAAAAGGCCTTGAAAGAGAGCTTGGACGCCATTGGCTTCGGCTTTTTCATCCCAGTCTTTTTCTTGATGGTCGGAGTCAAATTCGATCTGCCGGCGCTTCTTCGCAGCCGGCGAACCTGGGTTCTGGCCCCTTTGCTCCTCGTCGTAGCTTATCTCATCAAGGTCTTGCCGGCTCTTCTATTGAGGCTCCGATTCACCTGGAGGGAGAGCCTCGCCGGAGGCGTCCTGCTGTCTTCTCGATTGTCCTTGATCATCGCGGCTTCGGGGATCGGCCTCCGCCTGGGCGTCATTGACGAGCCGACGAATGCGGCTTTCATACTCATCGCGGCGGTGACCGCAACTCTCTCCCCCGTCCTGTTCAACAGCCTCGTGCCGGAGGGGCGGGCGCGAGACCACAGTGCGATCGCCGTGTTTGGCGTCAACGATTTATCCCTGCAAGCCGCCCACGAGCTGGCCGCTCAAAAGGAAAGAGTCTTGTTCCTCGAAGCCGAGCCGGCACTCGCCGAAAAGGCCCGGGCCGCAGGATTTTTAGTAATTGTGCCTCCTACGCCTTTACTCGACCTTGGCGAGGTCAATCTTCCCCCGTTGAAGAGTCTTCTCGTTTTGGAGAGCGATGACGATCTGAATGCCGAAATCTGCCGACAGGCGCGGGAGCTTGGTCTACCTCACGTGATCGCCTTGGTCAATGAGCCGGCCCGTCTTTCCTCCATTGCGGCGCTAGGTGTACAGACCTATACTCCGGCTATTTATCGAGCGGCCTTGCTAGCGCTCATGGCCCGACATCCCAATCTATTCAGTCTCATGACTTCTGGCCGGACGGCCCATCAGGTCGGCGAAATCCTCGTCCTCGACCGGACGTTCAACGGCAAATCGTTGAAGGAACTGAGCCTCGGCGGTGATATCCTCATACTCTCTATCAGGAGAGGACGCGAGACTATCATCCCGCACGGCGAGACACGACTTCGCGCAGGCGATTGGGTTACGGTTTATGGAGACGCGGTCCCGGTCGAAGATCTTCGGGCCCGACTTGAATCTCCGTAGGGCGCTTTTGCCTGACGTCGCTTTGACAGACTGGAGACCATCGGCTATAAGGATTAAACAGGATGTCCCGTGAAGGATATTGAATTCCATCCCGCCCGTGTGCTTGCGGCAAGCTTTCTGGCCGCGATTCTTGTGGGCACGCTCCTTCTCAGCTTGCCTTTCAGTACTCGCCAGGGACAGACGCCAGTCCTCGATGCCTTCTTCACCGCCACATCGGCCGTTTGTGTCACAGGACTCATCGTCAAGGACACTCCGGCCCATTATTCGCCGGCGGGTCTGGCCATTATCCTGGCCCTCATCCAACTCGGCGGTCTAGGGATCATGACATTTTCAACTCTGATCATCCTGGCGGCCCGGGGCAGGATTTCCGTACGGGAACGACTGTTGATCCAGTCCTCGTTCCATCCGGGCATTCCCAAAGACCTGCCTTCTCTCGTGCGAAGCATTTTCGCTTACACCCTAGCGATCGAATCCGCCGGCGCAGTCCTGTTGTTTGCGTGGTTCTCTGCCGACTTCGGGTTCTGGCGTGCCGCAGGGCTGGCCATATTCCATGCCATATCAGCCTTCTGCAACGCAGGTTTCTCGCTTTTTTCAGATAGCTTAACGGGCTATCGCGGCCACGCGGGTATTGTCTTAACCGTCGCCGGGCTTATCGTGCTTGGCGGCATCGGCTTTCCCGTGCTACGGGAGATGCGGCAGCTTTCCGTTTCCAGGCTGACAAGGCGCCCGGTCAGGCCTTCCCTTCATTTGAAACTCATCGTAACGACGACCTTGATCCTCGTTCTGGCCGCTTTCGCTCTTCTCTATGTCATGGAGGGGTCTTTCTCGATGGCCTCCTACTCCATTCGGGAGCGGGCCCTTTCGTCTTTCTTTCTATCGGTCACTGCGCGGACGGCTGGTTTCCATACAATGAGCATCGCGGCCCTGGGGCCTGCGTCGATTCTTCTGATGTTCTTGCTGATGTTCGTCGGGGCTTCTCCGGCTTCCACGGGGGGCGGGGTGAAAACGAGCACGGCCAGCCTCCTTGTTCTGCTCATACGGTCGCGCGTAAGTAGTAGACAAACGGTATCGGCCTTCCGCCGATCGCTCGCGGCCGACCTTATGACGAAAGCCTTCACACTTATCGTCTTGGCGTTGGCCGTGATCTTTCTGGCAACCGGAGTGCTCCTGGCCAGCCAGCCCGCGATCGGCATGAAGAGCGCTCTTTTTGAGGTCTTCTCGGCGTTCGGAACTGTCGGACTGTCTATGGGGGTCACGTCCGAATTGACTCCGCTTGGCAAGGTTGTCATTATCCTGACGATGTTCATCGGGAGAGTTGGTCCCCTGACCCTCCTTTATGCCTTGAGCCGGCGGAGGCCCCGAGGACGATTCGAATACGCCGAGGAGTCCGTGCTTGTTGGCTGAAGCGGCAAAGAGCATCGGCCGGATCAGGACTGACTCTTCAAGGGAGGATAGCCATGAAGATCGCCGTCATCGGGCTTGGCAGCTTCGGGATCCAGATCGCAAAAACGCTGGCGGAAAATGGGCATGATGTAACGGCCATTGATATCGATAAATCCCGGATCGACGAGGCCAAAGCGAACGTGCCCTTTGCGGTGGTCATGAATGCCGCCGATAAGGAATCCCTCAAGGCGATGGGCACGCAGGACATGGATATCGTTGTGGTCAGCATCGGTCCGGGCATGGAGGCGTCCATCCTTACGGTTCACTATCTCAAGGAGTTGGGGGTGCGCCGGATCGTCGCCAAAGCCCTCAGCGATGACCACGCCCGGATCCTCGAGGCGGTCGGTGCATCCGAAGTCGTCTATCCAGAGCGCGATATGGCTGTCAAGACGGCGCATAGGCTTTCCTATCCAAACGTTTTAGAATATGTCGAGGTCTCGGCCGGCGTCCACATCCAGGAAATCGCGGCCCCGGAGGCCTTCCTCGGCCAGAGTCTTCGTGAGCTCGACCTGATCAATCGCTACGGCATCCAGGTGCTTGCCGTCAGAGAGGTCGTGCCTGAGCGTCTGACCTATGTCCCTAAAGCGGATTTCGTGGTCAAGGAAAGCGACATCCTTATCGTCATGGGAGATGAAACCAAACTCAACAAGCTCAGTTCCCGTTAAGCCGCTCTCGTTCCGCGGCAGATTGCCTTGATGCCTTGACCTGTTCCTTGAATCTCCGCTAACATGACCATATGACATTCCGCATCCGCCGCATTTATGACGATGTTCTGCCGATCGACAAAGGCCAGATCGCCCAAGCCATGTCCATCCTGCGCGCCCAGTTTCCTTTGGTCAAAGAAGACGATGTCCACAAGATCCTGGGCCAGATCGTCCGATCCCATCGGCAGGGCTTGTTGGCCATGCTGTTCGTGGCTGACGACATCCAAACGAAACGTGTCAAGGGCTTCGCCTACGCCCTCCGTGATCCCGATCTGAGATTCTTGTTCCTTGATTACCTCGCGGCCCCCAGGGGCATGACCGGACGCGGGGTTGGCGGGGCCCTCTACCAGCGGGTTCGCGAAGAAGCCCTTCAGGCCGGGGACATCGGCGTTTTTTTCGAGTGCCTACCCGATGACCCGACTCTGAGCCGTGATCCCGAGATCCGGAAGGAAAATAGCGCACGCCTCAAGTTCTATGAGGAGTTTGGAGCCAGACCCATCTCTCGAACGGCCTATGAGACGCCGGTCATTTCTGGGGACGATAATCCGCCATATCTTGTTTTTGATGACCTCGGAAAGGACGTCCCTCTCCGACGGGATGCGGCCCGGAGGGTTGTCCGGAAGATCCTCGAGACGAAATATCCGAAATATTGCTCCCCTGAATACGTGGACATGGTTGTCGCCTCGTTCCGTGATGACCCTGTTCACGTCCGCACGCCACGCTATCGGAGGCCGGCGGTCATATATCAGGAGCTCGCCCGTGTCCCGGAGGACTGCAAGGTTCGGTTGGTCGTCAGTCGTGAGCACATCATCCATCACATCCGGGAGCGCGGTTATGTCGAGGCTCCGGTCAGGGTCCCGGCCATCCTGCGTGAGATCGAGCCGACGGGCCTCTTTGTGGCCGTTGAGAAAAAAAGGTATTCGGAGGGCCATATCCGGAGGATCCACGATCCGAGGCTCGTGGATTATATCAAGCGCATGAGCGCCTCTCTTTCGCCGGAGGAATCCGTTTATCCCTACGTTTTTCCGATCCGGAACGCAGGCCGGCTTCCAGATGATCTGGAGTTGAGAGCCGGGTACTATGAGATCGACACATTCACGCCTCTCAATGGGAATGTCTTTCCGGCGGCCAAAGCGGCTGTTGACTGCGGCTTGACAGCAGCCGAATGCTTAACGACGGGCTATCGACTTGCTTACGCCCTCGTCAGGCCACCGGGCCATCATGCGGAGCAACGCATTTTCGGCGGTTTCTGTTATTTCAACACGGCGGCCATTGCGGCCGACCATCTGTCCCATTGGGGCCGCGTCGCCGTTCTGGACGTCGACTACCATCATGGGAATGGAACTCAGGAGATCTTTTTCGACAGGGCCGATGTTCTTACGATTTCCCTTCACGGCCATCCTCAATTCACCTATCCGTATTTCAGCGGTTTCGCGGATGAGAAAGGCCGGGGAAAGGGAGCGGGCTATAATCTCAACTTCCCTCTCCCAGAATCCTTATCGCCCCAACGCTACAAGCTCGTCTTGAGACGGGCACTCCGTCGGATCTCACTCTTCAATCCCGTTTTCATCGTGGTCTCCCTTGGCCTGGATACGGCCAAAGGGGATCCTACAGGGACTTGGGCGCTGAAGGGCAAGGATTTCGCCGATATCGGGTGGATGATCGGATCCCTGAGGCTCCCGACCCTCGTCGTCCAAGAAGGCGGATATAACACGCGCAATCTCGGATTGAACACGAGACGTTTTTTTGAGGGGCTTTATCGAGCGTACTACCAGTTCCCCAGGAAGAGTGCCGTTTCGACGGACGCCACAGCGGGTGGAAATCGATCATGAGTGCACCGAGAAGCGGCCCGTTGCTCGCAGTCGCGGCGATGGCGCTGTCAATCTGCGCTTGCCGGGCTCAAGATAGCGACTTGATCGCCTCCTTGGAAAAATGCCTCCTCGCCGCACATAACGCCTGGAATTTCCAGGGCGCCGTCCTCGTCGCCCGTAGGGAAAAGGTCGTGTTTTAGCGGGGTTCGGATTCGCCGACGAGGCAGGGACCCGCAGAATTACTCCATCAACACAATTCTCGATCGGATCGGTCACGAAAACATTGACGGCCGCGGCCATTCTCCTGCTCAGGGATGAGGGCCGCGTGGATCTCGATGATCCAGTAACTATATATATCCCCGAATATTCGCCGCCTGGAGAGGCGAAGGTGACGCTCCGTCATCTTCTCTCTCACACGTCAGGCGTGCCGGACGCCGGGCTGGACACCAGAGCTCTCGGGGATCTTTCCCAGCCCAACTCCTCGGCCGGTCTCCTCAGCTTGATCAAGGATAGGCCCCTCGACTTCCCGCCGGGAACAAGATCCCGTTACAGCAACGCCGGATTAATCCTCCTCGGCCTCGTCATCGAGCGCGTCTCCGGGATGCCTTACGAACGTTTCATCCAGGGTCACATCCTTAGACCCCTGAAAATGGAACGGACGATCTATGGCGCAGGAACTAGGTAAGGTTAAAGACCGAGGCAAAAGCTGACCTAGCGCTCTTCCTTGATGAGCCTTGGCCATAGGGCAAAGATCAAAGACTGAAGCGCGCTGTCTTGAAATTTCCGCCGATCTCCGGTAAAATGTTAACATCATAGGGGTTATGAGGCTCGCCCCACTCCGGTGGCCTCTTAGAACAATGATCATGGGGATCCGGTGGAGTATTCTTGCCTCCATCGGGGCAAACGTTTATAAGGAGTGAGACTATGTCAAAAGAACCGCGCGAATACTTTGAGGATAAGTGTGCGGCAAGGATCAATGAGATCAAGGCCGAACTCGATGAGCTCGAGTACAGTTCCGAGAATGTCCCGTGGGATCCCGGCGCGGACGAATATCGCGAGATCGCGAACCTTCGCTTTCAAGTGCAAGACCTTGAGAAGAAGCTCCACGAGATGCGCACTGCCGTCGATGTCCTCTGGCCGGCTATTAGAGACGAAATGGAGGCTGGCCTATCAGCGTTGGGGCAGGCGGTCGGTCAGAAGCTCTCGGCAGGGAATCGTTAGTCCGATGGGAAGACGTCCGGGTGATGAAGGGGAGCCGCCTCTGCTTTCTGCTCAGCCTCGTCTTGACCATCCTCGCGCCAGGATGTCATAAAGAGGCGCTCGAGCTCACGCCAGATATAGCCTCGTCCGACGAAGCCCTTTACAGGTTGGGAGAGATCGCTTCGAAGAAAGACGCGGAGAAGGCCGTTCTTTACCTCCGACAGGTCATCGACTCCTTCCCCAAGAGCTTCTATGCCCAACGGGCTAAACTCCTCATCGCCGACATCTACTTCCGCAAGGGTGACGAGAACCATATGATCTTAGCCGCCGCCGAGTATCGGGAATTCATCCGCAGTTACCCTTATTCCCCGTCGGCAGCCTACTGTCAATACCAGATCGCCATGACGTTCTTTAAGAAGATGCCGAAGCCCGGCCGCGACCCTGCCAAGACGATCCAAGCCCTAGCGGAATTCAAGAAGATTATCGATGACTACCCCGTGAGCGACCAGGCCAAACCATCCAGGGAGAAGATCCGGGAATGCGAAGAACGGCTGGCGTCCCACAATGCGGAAATCGGGATCTTCTATCACAACCGCAAGGCTTATCGAGCCGCCATCAGCCGTTTGACCGAGGTCATGACTATTTATCCGGAATACTCAGGGTTGGGCCAGGTCTACTATTATCTCGCCGAGAGCTATTACCAAATGAAACAATATGATCAGGCGCTGCCTTTCTTTAGCAAAGTCGTCACGGATTATGCTGGGCTCAAAATGGCCAAGGCCGCAACGCGAAAGCTCGCGGAGATCGAAAGAATAGACAAGGACGCTGCAAAGAAATCCGGCCATTGGTTGACACCTCCTGCGCCGCGTGATATAAAAATAGATAAGCACTGAGTACTGACGCTGCTCGATCGGTGAGTGGTTTCGGCCGGTCGGCGGCTTCAATCAAAATCGCGGCCTGCCCTGTTGCGTTGCTTTTTTTCGCGTCTGCAACGGCTGCCCCGCTGTGCGTCAGCTTGAGAGCATCAAGTCTTCGGCGGGAACTTTTTTCAAGGAGGCTCTATTAATGCCCGGAAGGCCCATCACCGCCGTAATCATCCCTGCCGGGATCATGCTGGCTTCCGGCGCGCTGGGGATGTTCCTGCAGATAGCTGTTTTTGGGCGCTTGCGCCGCGCCGCCAAAAGATCATCTGCCGCGTGGGACGACATTTTGACCAACAGCCTGAGGGGGCTCATCCTCTTCTGGACGCTTCTAGCCGGCGCCGCCGCCGCAGAGAAATACCTCCGGCTCCGGCCCGGACTCGACAAGCCCCTCAGCCAAGCTTTGACTATTCTCGCCATCCTCTCCGTTACCCATTTCCTGAGCCGGCTGATTGTGGGGTATGTTTCGCTCGGGCTAAGCCGGGCATCCGGATTTCCTATCTCCCTTCTTCGCAACCTGACAGCCACGCTGGTCTACGCCCTGGGCTTGCTGGTCGTTCTGGATTACCTCAAGATCTCCATAACCCCCCTCATCACGGCTTTGGGCGTCGGTGGCTTGGCCGTCGCCCTCGCCCTCCAAGACACGCTTTCCAATCTTTTTGCCGGTATTCATATCCTAGCCACGCGGAAGGTCCGGTCGGGCGACTACATCAAGCTCGAGTCGGGAGAGGAGGGCTATGTCCGCGATATCACTTGGAGGAACACGGCCATCGAGGTCTTGGCCGGAAACCTGGTCATTGTCCCCAACAGCAAGCTAGCCTCGGCGATCGTGACCAATTTCGATCTCCCCGCTAGCGATTCGGCCGTCCTCGTCGAAGTCGGTGTAGCCTACAAGACCGACCTCCGTAAGTGTGAAGAGGTCATCGTCGAAGTCGCCAAAGGGATCATGGCCCGCGTTCCGGGCGGGGTAACGGATTTCACTCCGTTTGTCCGCTTCCACACGTTCGGCGACTTCGCCATCCAATGCACCGTGATCCTCCGCGGCTGTCGTTTTGTCGACAGGTACATGATCAAACACGAATTCGTCAAGGACCTCCACGAACGCTTCAACCGCGAAGGCATAGAAATACCTTTCCCCATCCGAACGGTACAGATCCTGAAGACGGAGGTTTAGCATGGCTTGGAATCGCGAAAGCCTGCAACAAGCTGTCGCCGAAAAGATCGGCGACCAGAAGTTCATCATCGTCTCGAACCGCGAGCCCTACATCCATGTCTACGCCGATGAAGGGATCCGCTGCATCACCCCCGCCAGCGGCATGACCGTGGCCCTGGACCCGGTCATTCGGGCTTGCGGCGGAACCTGGATCGCGGCCGGCCTGGGAGACGCCGACCGGGACGTCGTCGACGCAAAGGACCATGTCGCCGTCCCTCCGGGGGACCCCAGATACGTCCTCCGGAGGGTTTGGCTCAGCAAGGAAGAGGAGGAGAGGTTCTATTACGGTTACGCCAACGAAGGTCTCTGGCCGCTCAGCCATATCGTGCATGTTCGTCCGGTCTTTCGCGAGGCGGACTGGAAGGTCTATCAAGAGGTCAATGCCCGATTCGCCGAGGCCGTCATCGAGGAGCTCGACGGCCGGCCCGGATTCGTCTTTATCCAGGACTACCATTTCGCGATCCTGTCACGGCTGATCAGGGAGAAGTGCCCCGATGTCGTGACGGCCCAGTTCTGGCATATCCCCTGGCCCAATCCCGAGGCTTTCCGGGTCTGCCCCCAGGCTACGGAGATCCTGGAGGGGCTGCTCGGCAACGACATCCTCGGCTTTCATATCCGCTATCACTGCCTGAATTTCATGGAAGCGGTCGACCGCTTCCTCGAGTCTCGCATCAATCCCGAGACCTCGTCCATCACCCGCCTCGGCCGCGAGACCTTGGTTCGCGACTTCCCCATCAGCATCGACTTCGACAGCGTCGAGGCCCGGGCCATGTCGCCGGAGATCGAGAGGAAGCGGGCGGCCATCCTGTCGGACCACAGGCTCCGGAACAAGCTGATCGCCGTGGGCATCGACCGGATGGAATACACCAAGGGCATCATCGAACGCCTCGACGCCTTGGACCGCTTGTTCGAGAAATGTCCCCGCTTCATCGGCCGGTTCGTCTTTCTCCAACACGGCCCCATCTCCCGCATCCACATCCGCAAGTACAGGGACTATAACGACGAGATCTACCGCCGCGTCGTCGATATCAACGAGAAGTGGAAGACGAAGGATTGGCAGCCCGTCATCCTCGAGAAGTCCCACCTCCCGTTCGACGATGTCCTGGCCCATTACAGGGCCGCGAACGTCGTCCTGGTCAGCTCCATCCACGACGGGATGAACCTCGTGGCCAAAGAATTCGTCGCGGCCCGCTCCGACGAGCGGGGCGTTCTCGTGCTCAGTCAGTTCACCGGCGCGGCCCGCGAGCTCGAACGGGCCATTCTCGTCAATCCCATGGCCACGGAGCAATTCGCCGATGCGCTCTGCCAGGCGCTCGAGATGCCGGAGGAGGAACAGGCCGAGAGGATGAGCCGAATGCGCGAGGTTGTCCGGGAGAACAACATCTATCGCTGGGCGGTACGCATCATCAACGAAATGAGGAGGCTGGCCTGACATCATGGGACCTGAATTCGAATTCTACACACGGCTCAACCTGCCCCTGCTCCTGGGGGTGAGGGTGCGTACGATCCCCGAGCTTCTGGCCGGCCTCAAGGCCGCCCCGGGGGCCTCGATCTATTACCACACCCACCGCTTCCTTCAGCAACATCACTACATGTCGCCGGAGCCCCCCAACGACTTTGCCTTCTGGGTCACGGGCTCCCTCGGCCTCGACGCGCTCGGTGAGCGGCTGGCCAGCATCGACACGGTCAAGTTTAGGACCATCACCGCCCTCCAGCAGAGATTCGTCGAGGTCGTCGAGGCGTTCATCCGCAACGGCAAGTCCCCTTTCCCCGAATGCCCCGAGGGGGAGGAGTTCCACTTCCTGTCCTGCCGGACGTTCATCCTGCCGACCCGGCTCAAAGCCCGCGATCTTGCCGAGTTCCTGGCGGTCCTGCGAACCGTGAGCATCAACTCGATTTATTTCCACATGTTCGAGGCCCGGTTGAGGCTCGAGAGAGGCGAGAACGACTTCTCGAACTGGTTGGAAGGCATCGGCTACAAGGATCTAGCCACCGAGATCGCCCGGCTCGACCCTTACACCATGACCCTCGAAGGCCTGAGGAAAACACTCATCCAGAAAGTGGAGCGCCATGTCCAGAGTTAGCGATTACGCGCCGATTGTGGGCGACAGCTACGTCGACGAGCTCCGGCTCCTCGCCGAGCGTCTCGAAGGACGCTCCGTCCAAAACATCAATTCGACCTCCGTTGGCGGCGGCGTCGCCGAGATCCTCCTGCGCATGCTCCCGCTCCTTCAGGACCTCGGGGTTCGGGCCCGCTGGGATGTCATCAAGGGGAATGAGCGGTTCTTCCTCATAACCAAGAAGATGCATAATGCCCTCCACGGGGTCCCAGAACAGTTCTCACCGGAGGACTGGGAATTCTTCCTCGAGGTCAACAGGCAGAACGTCGAGGTCCTGGCGGACAAGGCGGACATCGTATTCATCCATGATCCCCAGCCCATCGCCCTCGTCGAGAACAAGAAAGCGAACGGAGGATCGTGGATCTGGCGCTGCCACATCGATTTCACCGCCCCGCTTCCGGCGGTCTGGTCGTTCCTCAGGGAGTTCATCGGAGCCTACGATGCGGTCGTATTCTCGGCTCCGGCCTTCTCCCGGCCGCTCGCGATCCAGCAGGTCCTGGTTTCGCCGTCGATCGATCCCTTGAGCGACAAGAACAGGGACCTCTCCGAGGAGGAGGTCGGCGCCGTATGCGCCCGCTTCGGCCTGGACCGGAAGCGGCCTATCGTCGCTCAGATCTCGAGGTTCGACTACCTGAAGGACCCCCTGGGCGTCATCGGCGCCTATAAGCTCGTCAAAGAATATATCGACTGCCAGCTCGTCCTGGCCGGCGGAGGGGCGACGGACGACCCCGAGGGCCTGAAGGTCCTCGAGGAGGTCCGCGCAGAGGCGGACAAGGACCCGGACATCTTCGTCCTCTTCCTCCCCCCCGCGAGCGACCTCGAGATCAATGCCCTGCAGCGGGCATCGACCGTAATTCTGCAGAAATCGCTCCGGGAAGGCTTCGGCCTGACCGTCTCCGAGGCCCTTTGGAAAGCCAAGCCTGTCATCGCCTCGGCTGTCGGCGGCATCCCGCTTCAGATCGCCCACAAGCATTCGGGCATCCTGACCCGCTCGATCGAGGGCACGGCCTACTGGATCAAGCAGCTCCTCAACGAGCCCGAATACGCCCGGCGGCTCGGAGCCAATGGCCGCGAGCATGTCCGGAACAACTTCCTCATCACCCGGCACATCCGGGACTATTTGCTGCTGTTCCTGTCGCTGACGAAGAAGAAGGACATCGTTTTTCTATGACCAAGCTCCTGGAGCTTGTCCGGCCCGGAGCGCCGGTGGCCGTCTTCCTGGACTATGATGGGACCCTCGTGCCCATCCGCCAGCGACCGGAGCTCGCTTCGCTTCGTGCGGAGCGGCGGGCCGAATTGGCGCGTCTCGGCCGGAAAGCGCTGGTCGGCATCGTGTCCGGGCGCCCCCTCGACGAGCTTCGGCGCATCGTCCGGGTCCCCGGAATTGCCTACATCGGAAACCACGGGCTGGAGATCCGGGCGAAGGGGCGGACGTGGGTCCATCCCGGGGCTGTCCGCCAGGAACGGGCTATCGGCAGGGCCGCCGCAGCTATCGAAGCTAAGATTTGCGGATTTCCAGGGGCTTTCGTCGAAGATAAGAGATTCACCGTGAGCGTCCATTTTAGGCAGGCCGACGCGCGGCACTATGCCTCGCTTCGGAACGTCATCGTCGAAGAGGTTCGCCGGAGCCGGGGCGGCCTCGTTCTCTCCCGGGGAAAAAAGGTCCTTGAGATCAAGCCAAACATCCGGTGGGACAAGGGCAAGGGCGTCCTGGAGCTGTTGCGCCGGGCGGGCGCGTCGCGCCCTTTTTTCCCGATCTATATAGGCGACGACCGGACCGACGAGGACGCTTTCCGGTCCTTACAGGACCGCGGCCTGACCATCCGGGTCGGGTCGGGCCGCCGGACGCTGGCCCGGCACCGTCTCCGAGGCGTCGACGATGTTTGGGCGTTCCTGGCCGCGCTGCGCCTCCTGATCGCCTCTCACCCCTGCTCCGAGTAGAACTCTGGCTCCGGCAAAAAAGTCGATACGGAAGGGAAACGAGCCCGTCAGCCTTGAATGGAGGCCTGGGCCCGGAGGAGGTCGTGGAGGGTGATGATGCCGACGACAGCCTCGCCCTCGCGGCTCACGACGACGAGGATGTTCGCCGGAGAATCGATGAACTTGTCGCCGATCTCGCGGACCGACTGGTCGGGATGGCAGGTCACCGCCCGGCGAACCTCCGGTGTCCCGCCGGCGAGGAGCGCCGACAGGATATCGCTGCGGGAGACGATCCCTTTCAAGCGTCCGTCGCTGACAAAGGGGAAGTGGGCGAACGGGTGCCGGCCGGCGGCGCTTTTCAGGGTCTGCGGCGACAGATCCGTGATGACGACCGGGCGCGGATTGGCGATCGCCGACACGGGCAGGTTCTGCCAGCTCTGGAGATCGAGCGGCGGGCGGACCTTGTGGAGCTCGTGGCCGTCCTGGACGAGCAGGGCGTCGTAGAAGTTAAGCCGGCCGGAGAGCCGGGCAACGGCTTGGCTGACGATCGTTCCGAGGAGCAAACCCGGCACGAAAGTGAACTGGTGGGTCATCTCGAAGACGATCAGCATCGAAGTCAGCGGCGCCCGCACGATCGCCCCCAGGCAGGCGCTCATGCCAACGGCCGAGAGAACTATCCGGTCGGCCGGCGTCAGCGGCAACCACAGGCCCAGCAGGCCCCCGAGGAAGTAGCCGCTCATCCCGCCGAGGAAGAGCGACGGCGCGAAGATCCCGCCGCACGCTCCGAAGCTGTAGCTGAAGATCGTGGCGAGGAGCTTGGCCAGGACGAGGAGCCCGGCGACGCGCCAGTCGAAGTCGTTCGTCAGTGCGCTGGACAGGTCGCGGTAGCCCAGGCCGAAGACGCCGAGCTTGCCCGTGGCCAGGAACGCCGACACGCCAAGCAGCCACGCCAGGACCCCGCCGAAGACGGGGAAGAGCCAGCGGGGCAGGCGGGTCACTCGCTTGAGCCGGCTCCGCAGCCGCAGCGTGGAGACCTGGAACATCCGCCCCAGCGTGGCGGCAATGAAGGCGATGACGGGCACGGCCGCGTAGTGGATCCAGCTGACGTTCTCGACGGCGGGCAGGATGAAGGCGGGCTGGCGCCCGAGAAGGGCATAGACGACGAAGGCGCCGAGGACTGAGGCCAGGACAACGCGGCCAAGGAAGCGGCTGTTGAGATCTCCGATGACCTCCTCGATGGCGAAGGCGACGGCCGCGAGCGGGGTATTGAAGGCCGCGGCCAGGCCGGCCGAGGCGCCGACGATG
>JBGSUG010000165.1:0-1582 GCA_041736225.1 Candidatus Aminicenantales bacterium
CGTTCAATCCCTCCGCGGAGAACATCGCCCGCCACCTCCACGGCGAGCTCGCGAAGAAGTACCCGGTCGAATCGGTGACGGTCTGGGAATCCGACGATGCGTCGGCCACCTACGCTGAAGACGACTGAGATCTTCGCCTCGGTCCAGGGCGAAGGCCTGCGCCAGGGCGAGCCGACCGTCTTCGTCCGCCTCGCCGGATGCAACCTCCGCTGCGGCTTCTGCGACACCAAAAAGGCGGGGCGGGGCGGGCGCGAGCTGCCCGTCGCGAGGATCGTCGACGAGGTGGCGATGCTCCAGCGCAGCCTGCCGGCGGCCTGGGTCTGCCTGACCGGGGGCGAGCCCCTGGCCCAGGACGTCCGGCCGCTCGTCGACGCCCTCCACGAAGAAGGCTTCCTGGTCCAGGTCGAGACCAATGGGACCTTCCCGCCCGAGCCGCGGGCCGACTGGATCACGGTCTCGCCCAAGCCGCCGGATTACGACGTCCATCCCGGCTTCGTCAAGCGGGCCCGGGAGGTCAAACTGGTCGTCTGCCGCGCGCTCACGCTCGACGCCGTCCGGGCGGTCCGGACCACGTTCCCCGCGGCGACGCCGATCCTGCTCCAGCCCCAGTCGAACGCCGCGTGGAGCCGGAAGAAAGCGATAAAGATCCTCGAAGGGGCCTGCCGGTCGGGGCTCGGCGGGATCCGGCTCAGCGTCCAACTCCACAAGGTCTACGGATTGCGCTGATCCTTCTTCTCGAAGAACCGGTATCCCGATCGCGTCAGGTAGACGCCCGACAGGGTGATCGCGGCGCCGACGGCCTGGAGCACGGTCAGCCGGTCGCCGAGCACCGCCGCGGCGATGAGGACGGCCAGGACCGGGGTCAGATTGCTGTAGACTCCCGTCTTGGCGCTTCCGACCGCGCGCACGGACTTGTACCAGATCGTGAAGCCGACGAAGATGGACAGAAGTCCGGAGTACAGGATGATCGCCCAGCCCCCGGCGCCGATCCCCGCCCAATCGACCGCGACCACGTCCCGGGCCGCGAACGGCAGATAGGCCAGGGTGCCGAGGATGGTGCTCACGGCCGACAGCCGGAAGGCCGAATTCCGTTCGAGGACCGGCTTCGAAAAGACCGTGTAGCCGGCCCAGCTAATGTTGGCCAGGACGATCAGAACGGCCCCGCCCACGGCCTCCCAGCTGAGGAGGATGCCTCCGTTATCTCCGGAGACGACGAGGAGAATGCCGGCCGCGGAGACGGCGATGCCGGTCCACCCGGCCGGCGAGATCCGCTCCTTTCCGACCGCGGTGGCCAGGAGGGCGATGAAGAGCGGGCTCGTTCCCATGACGACCGAGACCGCCGACGCGTCCATCCGGGCAATGGCCTGGATGAAGAAGAGCTGATAGGCGGTCATGCCCAGCAGTCCCAGGCCGCCCGCTTTCAGGACATCTCCCTTGCGCGCCAGTCTGAACTTCTCCCGGCTCAGGGCCAAAGCGATGACATAGGCGAGCGCGCCCAGACTGAGCCTCACGGCGTTGAAGCCGTGGGGGGACAGGGTCCGAATTCCGATCTTGACCACCGAGACGTTCCCGGCCCAGATGA
>JBGSUG010000268.1:0-2554 GCA_041736225.1 Candidatus Aminicenantales bacterium
GGCCGTCGTGCGCATCGAGGCCGACCGCCGCCAGGAGTCCCGCGGGCGCGGCATGGGCGGCGACTGGCCTTTCGGCGACGACTTCTTCGACCGTTTCTTCGGCCAGCCCCGGCCGAACCAACCGGAGTCCAACACGGTCCAGGTCGGCGGCACGGGCTTCTTCATCACGCCCGACGGCTACATCCTGACCAACAACCACCTCGTCGAGAAGGACAAGACGACCCGGGTGGTCATCACCACGCTCGGCGGCAAGGAATACGAGGCCAAGATCATCGGCACCGACCCCGGCACGGACCTGGCCCTGCTCAAGGTCCAAGCCAAGGACATGCCCTACGCCGAGCTCGGCGACTCCGCCAAGGTCAAGGTCGGCGAATGGGTCCTGGCCATCGGCAACCCCCTGGGCATGGAGCACACGGTCACGGCCGGCATCGTCAGCTACAAGGGCCGCCAGATCGACACCCAGAGCTACCAGGACTTCATCCAGACCGACGCGGCCATCAACCGCGGCAACAGCGGCGGTCCGCTCATCGACATGAAGGGCGAGGTCGTAGGCATCAACTCGAACATCCTGACCGAGGGCTTCGCCGGCAACATCGGCATCGGCTTCGCCATCCCCTCGAACATCGCCAAGAAGGTCATCGTCCAGCTCAAGGAAAAGGGCCGGGTCGTCCGCGGCCGCCTCGGCGTCCAGATCCGCGATCTGACCGAAGGCATGGTCAAGCAGCTCGGCCTCAAATCCAGGTCCGGCGCCATCGTCAACTCCGTCGAACCGGACTCCCCCGCCGAACAGGCCAAGCTCAAGCAGTACGACGTCATCGTCGCGGTCAACGGCGAGCCGGTCAAGAACGGCGACGACCTGCGCTTCAAGATCGCCGACATCCCGCCCGGCAAGAAGGTCGACCTGACCATCGTTCGCGACGGCAAGGAGATGAAGCTGACCGCGATAGCCGACGAGCTCGAGCCCGAAGCCGAGAAAGGCCAGATCGCCAGCACCGACAAGGACATCGGGGTCTCCGTGGTCGCGCTGACGCCCACCTCGGCCCGGCGCTACGGCCTCCGGACGTCCGAGGGCCTGCTCATCACCGAGGTCCGCCCCGGCAGCGAGGCCGCCCGCGAGAACCTGGCGGCCGGCATGATCATCGTCGAGGTCAACCGCAAGCGCGTGACCGCGGTCCGCGACTTCGAGGATATCCTCAAGAAGACGGCCGGCGGCGACGAGGTCATCCTGCTCGTCCGTCAGGAGGCCGAGGGACGGTCCCAGGACTTCATCGTCACGGTGAAAGTGCGCTGACGCGGTCAGCCGGAGAAGTGCTCGAACCCCCGGGCCTTCAGCGCCCTGCGCTTTTTGCCCGGGCCGGCGAGGACGATCCTCCGGCCTGGCGTGATGAGGCCGATCCGGGTCAGCCCGAAGCGCTGGGCCAGCGCCTCGACCGCCGCTTTCTTGGCGGGCCGGACCGTGAATAGCAGTTCGTAATCCTCTCCCCCGTTGAGGGCCATCGCCAGCGGGTCCCGCGCCAGGCAGTCGAGGGCCGCCGAGATCGGGACGAGCGGCGCTTCGACCTCCGCCCCTACCCGGCTTTCCTCGCAGATGTGGCCCAGGTCGACCGACAGGCCGTCCGAGAGATCGATCATCGCCGAGGCGAGCCTCCCCTCGGCCAGGCACACGCCCAGCTCCAAACGGGGCGATGGGTCGAGGAAGGCCTTGACGAGAGGCCGGACGGCCTTGACGACCCCGCTGACCCCGCCCTTTTCGACCAGGCGCAGGCCTCCGGCGGCGTCGCCGAGGGTCCCCGAGACGTAGATCGCATCGCCCGGCCGGGCCCCGCTCCGCTTGACCGGGAATTTGACTGATCCCGTGACCGTGACCGAGATCATGACCTTCTCGGCACCGGACAGGTCGCCTCCGATGAGGGCCACATCCGCCTGATGGGCAGCGCTCCGGAACCCGGCCATGAAGTCGTCGAGCCATTTCGCCTCGACCGTCCCGGGCAGGGCCAAACCGACGAGGGCGTGGAGGGGCCGCCCCCCCATGGCCGCGATGTCGCTGAGGTTGACGTTGAGGGCCTTGCGGCCGAGAAGGCGCGGCGGGTGATCGGCGAGCCGGAAATCCTCGTCCTCGACGAGGACGTCGGTCGTGAGGAGGAGCGAACCGGGCGTCCGGACCAGGGCGGCGTCGTCGCCTATGCCGACTAAAACGTCCTTACGCCCCCGGTCGAATGAGCGCCGGATCTTCGCGATCACGCGCCGCTCGCCCAGGTGCTTCAGCCGCATCGCGCCCTCCCCTCAGGCCTTTTTTGGCTTTTTCTTCGCGGCCTTCCCGCCGCCCGACTTCGGCGCCTCGGGGAAGGGGCCGGCCATGGCTACCCGAAAGACTTCCTTGACGTCCTCGACGTAGATGAATTCCAGGTCGCGGATGACCTTCTTGGGGATGTCGTAGAGGTCCTTCTTGTTCGCCGCCGGCATGATCATCTTCCTGACCCCGGCCCTCTGGGCGGCCAGGACCTTCTCCTTGACCCCGCCGATCGGCAGGACGTTGCCGCGCAGGGTGATCTCG
>JBGSUG010000231.1:0-5631 GCA_041736225.1 Candidatus Aminicenantales bacterium
CCGGCGGCCGGCCGGCCGCCGACATCCCGCTCCGCGACAAGTTCGAAAGCGCCGGCTTCGAGCTCCTGGCGTCGACCGACGACGGCAGCTTCGGCTTCGCCGGCTTCGTCACCGGGCTCGCCGGCCGCGAGATCGCCCGGAAAAAGCCGGCGTTCGTCTACGCCTGCGGCCCGGACCCGATGATGAAAGCCCTGGCCGCGATCACCGCGGAGCACGGCGTCCCGGCCGAGTTCTCCCTCGAATCGATCATGGGCTGCGGCGTCGGCGCCTGCTGGGGCTGCGTCCACCGCATCCGCGGCGAGAACGGGGACGGCTGGATCAAGATCTGCGAGGAAGGCCCTGTCTTCCCCGGGGAGCGCATCCTATGGCCGTGACCGCGAAGGGCGTCGACCTCTCGGTGGACCTGGGCTTCCTGAAGCTCCGCAATCCCGTCCTCACGGCCAGCGGCACCTTCGGCTACGGCCTCGAGTTCGAGCCCTATCTCGATCTCGCGAAGCTCGGCGGGTTCGTCGTGAAAGGCCTCTATTACAAACCGCGCGAAGGCAATCCCCCGCCGCGGCTCGTCGAGACGGCGAGCGGCCTCATCAACGCCATCGGCCTCCAGGGCGTCGGCGTCGAGGCCTTCGCCGCCAAGGTCCTGCCCAAGCTCCGCCGCTTCGACACGGCCGTCATCGTCAACGTCTGCGGCGCGGACGACGACGAGTACGCCGCGGTCGTCGAGTTCCTGGACCGGCAGGAGGGCATCGCCGCCTACGAGCTCAACATCTCCTGCCCCAACGTCAAGAAGGAAGGCGCCTGCCCGGCCCTCGCGCCGCGGACGACCTTCGACCTGGTGAAAAGGATCAAGGCCGCGAGCCGGCGCCCCCTCATCACCAAGCTCTCGCCCAACGTCACCAGCATCGTCGAGATCGCCCAGGCGGCCGAGGAAGCCGGGACGGACGCCGTCGCGCTCGTCAATACCTTCCTGGCCATGGCCGTCGATCTCGAGACGCGCCGGCCCAAGCTCGGGAACATGTACGGCGGCCTGAGCGGCCCGGCCATCAAGCCCATCGCCCTGCGCATGGTCCACCAGGTGGCCTCGCGGCTGAAAGTGCCGGTCATCGGCATGGGCGGCATCATGACCGGGGCGGACGCCCTGGAGTTCCTGGTCGCCGGCGCGTCGGCGGTCGAGGTCGGGACGGCCAATTTCGTCGACCCCGACGCCGCCGTCCGCATCGTCGCGGAGATGGAGCGCTGGTGCGAGACCCACGGCGTCGCGGCCGTCCACGACCTCGTGGGGACGCTCGAGACATCCTGAACGAGAGAAAGGACCTCCCATGACCCCATCCCCCGCCGACCGCATCATCATCGCCCTCGACGTGCCGACGAAGGAGGAAGGCATCGCCCTGGTGGGGCGGCTCGCGGACGCCCGGACGTTCAAGGTCGGCCTGGAGCTATTCACGGCCGAGGGGCCCGCGCTCTTCCGCAAGCTCAAGGCCCTGCGCAAGGATATCTTCCTCGACCTCAAGCTCCACGACATCCCCAACACCGTGGCCGGGGCCGTCCGCTCCGCCCACAGGCACGGCGTCCAGATGATGACCCTGCACACCTCGGGCGGGCGGGAGATGATGGCCAAGGCCGCCGAGGCGGCCAAAGCGGCGGCCGATGCCGGCGCGGGGCCGAAACCCATCTTGCTCGGCGTCACCGTGCTGACCAGCCTGAAAGGATCGGACCTCGAGGAGGTCGGGATGGGCTCGGACGTCGCTTCGCAGGTCCTGCGCCTCGCGGGCCTGGCCAAGGCGGCAGGCCTGGACGGCGTCGTCTGCTCGCCCCAGGAGATCGAGGTCCTGCGCAGGGAATACGGCCGGGAGCTGGTCATCGTCACGCCGGGGATACGGCCCGTCTGGGCGGCGGCCCAGGACCAGAAGCGGATCATGACCCCGGCCGAGGCCGTGGCCAAGGGCGCGGATTATCTCGTCATCGGACGCCCCATCACCGGCGCGCCGTCGCCGAACGAGGCTTTCCTCAGGATCGCCGAGGAGATCGGTCAGAGCCGGCCGTAACGGACGGCGAAGATCACCCTCAAAATCCAGCCGAGGACGCCGAAGAGGACGACGGCGACGACGAAGCTGATCCCCAGGTAGGCCGGGACCTTGTCCTTGGGCGTCTCCATCATGGGCGTCGCGAATCCCAGGTAAAGCAGATACAGACCGTACAGGGACGCCAGGATGACCAGGTTGGCGAGACCGGGGACGATGTACAGGACCCCGGCCACCCAGACCGGCGTCATGCTGTAGGCGGCGAGCTTCAGGGCCGCCGTCATGTTCTTGGTCGAGGCGAAGCTCGGGGCCAGCTCGTTGATGAACAGGGCGAAGAGATAGACGGCCGCCAGCGCCAGGACATAGGTCAGGATGGCGTTGGCCAGGGCGCTGCCGATCGGCCACCTGTAGCGGCCGATCATGGGCAGGCGGCGGCCGACGAGGATGTTCCCGAGGAGCTGGCCGACGGCCGGCACGGCCGCGAGGATCATGATGTAGGACCGGAAGAGCCCTCGGACGGTCGCCGGCTCGGCCTTGATCCGGGCCCACTCCTCTTTGGGGTTCAGGATGATCGACCAAACTCTCGCGACGATATCCATGGGGGCCTCCTTCCCTTCTGCGGCCCGACTATATACCGGGGGCGGAAGTGAGTCAATGCGGCGGCAGCGCCGATCGGGAGGACGGGGGAAGATGGAGGCGCGGGTCGGACTCGAACCGACGAATAAAGGTTTTGCAGACCTCTCCCTTAGCCGCTTGGGTACCGCGCCAATCCCGACATGAGTGAAGGAAGGTGCTTGGAGCGGGCGATGGGACTTGAACCCACGACCTTCTGCATGGCAAGCAGACGTTCTACCACTGAACTACGCCCGCCCGCTCGTCCCTTTTCAGGAGACAGCACGCCTTAAACTAACAGAATCCCGGAGGGCTGTCAACCGAAAGGGGGAGCACAAAAAAGGGGACATGTACCGGAGGTACGTGTCCCCTGATCCGTTCCGACGCTTACTTGGCCAGGTTGATCTGGACTTCGCTGCCGATGTCGACGACGTCGCGGGCGCCGAGGATCTTGATCGTCGAGGTCGCGCCGCGGACGTCGATGATGATGGCGCTGGCGACGGCCTCCCGCGGCAGGTTGGTCTTGGCCCGGTGGTAGACGTTGAGCTGGTCGCCGATCTGGACGCAGTGCTGGCGGCCCATGTCGATCAGGGCCCACTGACCGGAGCCGGAGATGTGGAAATCGTTCTCGATGTAGACGACTTTGCCCTTCTTGCTGGCGTTGGGGTCCATGTCGCCGTAGCCGAGGTCGCTGCCGATCTCGCCCTCCCCTTCCTCGAACGGAAGCAGGAAGTCGCCGACCTTGATCGTACCGCAGCCCTTTTCGACCTTGGCGGTGGCCATGCCGTCGTCCAGGCGGACGATGCGGGCCCGGCCGTGGCGCTCCATGACGGTGCCGAGCTTGCCGACCTTGGCCCGAAGCCCGACCGTGAGGAAGAGCTGGCCGATCTCGATCCCGTCGGCCGCGCCCTTGTTGATGTAGATGACGTCACCGTCCTCGAAGAGGCTCTTCTCGTTCATCCGCGCGGCGCCGATGATCTGGATGTCGGGCAGGAGCTTCCCCTCCTCCTGCATGTAGAAAGAGCAGTTGAGATCGGATTCGTTGATGAGCTGGTAATTTTCGTCGAATATCTTCGCCCTCCGGATCTGGTCCTGTGCGCCCTCCTGGGCGAGCGGACGTCCCGGCACGGCCAGAACGAGACCGGCGAGGACAAAAAGGCTCAGGCACCCGCTAAGGATCTGTTTTCTGCTCATCGTCACACCTCTCGGCCGAAGAAATTCCACCCGGCGCTATTATAGGGGCCGGTTCGAGCGGCTGTCAACACATAGTTAGCACCCGCTCCCGATGGACAATCGACCCCGATTCCAATAAAATGATTCAAACCATATAATTAGTCGCGCCGAGGGCCCGAATGTCAAAAAAAACCACCGTCGGCCTGGTCTTCGGGGGGCGGTCGGCCGAACACGAGGTCTCCCTGGTCTCGGCCGTGGCCGTCCACGGCAACCTGGACCGGGGCAAATACGACGTCCGGTCGATCTACATCACCCGGAACGGCCTCTGGAAGGCCGTCGAGGCGCCCTCGACGGACATCCGGGCTCTCGAGGCCGGCCCGGCCCGCTCTTTCCTCCCCTGGAAGTCCGGGGCCCCGGCCGGGGGACCCGAGATCGACATCTATTTCCCCGTCCTCCACGGCCCCTTCGGCGAGGACGGCACCGTCCAGGGATTGTTCGAGATGGCCGGCGTCCCCTACGTCGGGGCCGGTGTCGCCGGTTCTGCCCTGGGCATGGACAAGGCCCTGGCCAAGTCGGTCCTCCGCGACCGCGGCCTGCCCGTCGTCCCCTGCCTCGTCGTGCGCGAGACAGAGTGGCGGGCGGACGCCCCGAAGCTCCTCCGCCGTGTCCGGCGGTCGCTGCCCCTGCCGCTTTTCGTCAAGCCCGCGAACCTCGGCTCGAGCGTCGGCATCACCAAGGTCAAGCGTCACGAAGACCTCGCCGCCGCGCTCGAAACCGCCTTCCGCTACGATCACGTCGTCCTCGTCGAAAAGGGCATTGCCGGCCGCGAGCTCGAGGTCAGCGTCCTCGGGAACGACGCGCCCGAAGCGTCTCTTCCCGGGGAGATCATCCCCTACCACGAGTTCTACGACTACAGCGATAAATACGAGGACGGCAAGACGGGCTTCGTCATCCCGGCCGAGCTTGCACCGCGGGCCGTCGCCCGCATCCGGGCGCTCGCCGTCGCCGCCTTCGAGGCCCTGGCCTGCTCCGGGATGGCCCGGGTCGACTTTTTCCTCGAAAAGGGCACGGGCCGCCTCACTATCAACGAGATCAACACCATCCCGGGATTCACCGAGATCAGCATGTATCCCAAGCTCTGGGCCGTCTCGGGCCTGCCGTTCCCGCGGCTTCTCGATCGGCTCGTCGAGCTCGGCTTCGAGCGGCACCGCACGAGGAAGGCCTGTGTCGCAAGGGACCGCTGATGCGCGTCCTGGGGATCGATTACGGGGACCGGCACATCGGCCTGGCCCTGAGCGATCCTCTGCTCATCACCGCTCAGCCCCTGGGCACCTACGCGCTCACGGGCCGCGAGGACGCCGACCGGCGCTACTTCCAGGACCTCGTCGCCCGCCACGACGTGGACGAGATCGTCCTCGGCAATCCGCTCCGCATGGACGGCAGCTCGGGAACGCGCACCGAGAAGACCCTGGTCTTCGCGTCCTGGCTGAAAAAGGCCGTCGGGAAGCCCGTCGTCCTGATCGATGAACGGCTGACGACCCAGCAGGCGCTCAAGGACCTCGACGACGACAGGCTACGCGGCAAGAAGAAGAAAGAATGGGAGGACCAGGTGGCGGCGGTCATCATCCTTTCGACCTACCTCGAGCGCAAGCGCGGTGAGGCCCATGGTCCCGAAGGCGATTAAGACCGTCCTGCTGTCCGCCCTCTTCCTCGTTGCGGCCCTCACGGGCTGGCTCGCGCGGGAGATGGCCACGCCCGCGGACCGGGGCGCCGAGTCCGCGCTCTTCGATGTCGGGAAGGGAACGACCGCCCGCGGCGTCGTCGAGGG
>JBGSUG010000277.1:0-2276 GCA_041736225.1 Candidatus Aminicenantales bacterium
CCATCGAGATGGTCATCTGCGGTTTCGTCCTGAGCGAGATGCTGGGCTTCGAGCCGAGCGGGTGGCGCTACCGGGCGGCGACCATGATCGCCAATATCGGCATCCTCGGCGCCTTCTACCCCACGCCTTTCTGGCTGCCGGTCATGGCCTCGTCGGTCGGCCTGATCATGATGCCGATCGCCTACGTGGCCTTTTTCATCCTCCAGAATAAGCGCAGCTACCTCGGCGACGACGTCAACAAGGGCTTCAAGGGGGCCGTCTGGAACGTCCTTCTCCTCCTGGCCATCCTGGTCGTCGCCGCCGGCGCGATAGTCAAGATCATGTCGCTGCTATAGCAAATGGTGGCGTTGACAGGGGAGAGGCGCGCGTTATACATTCGGTCCGGGAGGCCGTCGACGCCGCCCACGCCCTGGCGCCGGTGGCCGGGGTCGCCGCCGGGCGGGTCATCTTCTCGCTGGGCGTCCTGGGCATGTGCTTCACGACCCTGGCCATCGAGATGGTCATCTGCGGCTTCGTCCTGAGCGAGATGCTGAACTTCGAGCCGAGCGGCTGGCGCTACCGGGCGGCGACCATGATCGCCAACATCGGCATCCTCGGCGCCTTCACCCGCACGCCCTTCTGGCTGCCGGTCGTGGCCTCGTCGGTCGGCCTGATCATGATGCCCATCGCCTACGTGGCCTTTTTCATCCTCCAGAACAAGCGGAGCTACCTCGGCGACGAGGTCAACAAGGGCTTCAAAGGGGCCGTCTGGAACGTCCTTCTCCTGCTGGCCATCCTGGTCGTCGCCGCCGGCGCAATAGCCAAGATCCTGTCATTGCTGAATTAGTGTTCTCAGACAGGGGACATGTACCAGGGGTATATGTCCCCGACTTTCGGGCGTTGACAGGGGAGAGGCGAGCGTTATACATTCGGGCCGGGAGGCGAGCATGAACCGTAGGAACTTCCTCAAAGCAGCCGCGGCGGCGGCCGTCGCGCCGACGATCGTCCCGGCGTCCGTCTTCGCCCGGCCGGCCCCGAGCGACACCCTCCAGTTCGGCTGTATCGGCGTCGGACGCCAGGGCCAGGCCGACATGCAGGAGCTCATCTACCGCGGCCTCGAATATGGCGCCCGGGTCAGGGCCGTCTGCGACGCCGATTCCCACCGCCTCCAGGACGCCCAGTGGCTGGCCGAGAAGATCTATACCCTCGAGACCGGCCGGGACGCGGCGAAGAGCGTCGCCGCCCATGGCGATTTCCGCGAGCTCCTGGCCCGCAAGGACCTCGACGGCGTCCTCATCGTCACGCCCGACTTCTGGCATGCGGCCCACGCCATCGCTGCGGCCGAAGCGGGCAAGGACATCTACCTTGAAAAACCGCTGACCTATTCCATCGCCGAGGGCCGGAAGCTCGTCGCCGCGGTCCGGAAGAACAAGCGCATCCTCCAGGTGGGCTCCCAGCAGCGTTCCTCCATCCACTTTCTCATGGCCTGCGAGCTCGCCCGCAACGGCCGTGTCGGCAAGCTCCACACGATCCGCGTCTGGCTCCCCGAGGACCAGGGCAGCGGAGACGCGCGTCCGACACCCGTTCCTCCCAATCTCGACTATGACGCCTGGATGGGCCCGACCGCTCCGGCCCCCTTCTCCGAGGACCGCGTCCATCCCCAGACGAGCTATGAGCGGCCCGGATGGCTCCAAATAGAACCCTATTGTCTGGGCATGGTCACGGGTTGGGGCTCGCACATGATGGACATCGCCCAGTGGGGCCACGGCACGGACCTCACCGGCCCCGTCAGCATCAAGGCGACCGCCGAGTTCCCCGACCGCGGCCTGTTCGACGTCCATACGAAGTTCAAGGGTGAAGCGGCCTATGCCGACGGCGTCCGGCTGATCATGGAGACCGGCGAGCCGGCCGGCGTCCGTTTCGAGGGTGATGCGGGCTGGGTCTTCGTCCAGCGCGGCGCCATCAAGGCTTCCGACCCCGAGATCCTTAAGTGGAAGCCCGGCCAGGGAGAGGTCAAGCTCCTCCAGAGCGGCAACCACATGAAGAACTTCCTCGCGGCCGTGCGCGGCCGCAAGGACCCCATTGCCCCCGTCGAGGTCGGCCACCGCTCCAACTCCATCTGCATCATGACCCACATCGCCATGAAGCTCGGCCGCAAGCTGGTCTGGGACCCGGCCGCCGAGCGGTTCGCCGGCGACGACGAGGCCAACCGGCGCCTGGACTATCCCCACCGCGCGCCATGGCAGTTCTGATCCGGGGCCGCCGGACCCGCCGGCCGGCCCTCGTCCTCCTCGCCG
>JBGSUG010000279.1:0-12616 GCA_041736225.1 Candidatus Aminicenantales bacterium
GCGACCGCGACCTTCTGGGACTGGCCTTGCTCAACATCCTGAAGAACGCCGTCGAGGCCTCGCCGCAAGCCCCGGTCGCGGCGGGAGGCCGCCGGATCGGGAACAGGGTCGAGATCCTGGTACGCGACGGCGGGCCGGGACTCCCCGCCGAGGCCGCCGGCCGCATCTTCGAGCCCTTCTACACGACGAAGGAAAAGGGCATGGGCATCGGCCTTTACCTGACGAAGAGGATCATCGAAGCCCACGGCGGAACGATCGCGGTCCACAGCCGCGCGGGGGAAGGCACCGAATTCCGGATCGAGCTTCCAGGAGCGTGACATGAACGAGCCTCTCATCCTGGTCGTCGAGGATGACCCGGTCCAGCGCAAGCTCATCCGGGAGAACCTGGAGGCGCGCGGCTACCCGGTCGTCGAGGCCTCGACCCGGAAGGAAGCCCTGGAGGCCGTGCTCCGCCATCCCGTCGACGTGGCGGTCGTCGACTACAAGCTCGGGGAGGAGACCGGCACGGCGGCCATCCGCGACATGCTCGCCGCGAATCCGCTGGTGACGCCGATCATGGTCACGGCCTACGGGAACATCGAGCGGGCGGTCGAGGCCCTCCGCAGCGGGGCCTACGACTACATCGTCAAACCCCTCGATTTCGAGAAGTTCCTCCTCGTCCTCGAGCGCGCCGCGGAGCGGCAGAAGCTGCGCCGGGAGATCTCCCTCCTCCAGGAGCGGTTGGAGGAGAAGTTCAGCGCCCGGAATTTCGTCTTCGCGTCCCCGCTGATGGAGGACGTCGCCCGGCTCGTGATGAAGGCGGCGCGGAGCGAGGCCACGGTCCTGATCACCGGGGAGACGGGGACGGGGAAGGATCTCGTGGCCCGAACGATCCACCAGTCCTCGCCGCGCAAGAACGGCCCCTACGTCGCCCTGAACATCCCCTCCCTGCCCGAGACCCTCATCGAGGCCGAGCTCTTCGGCGCCGAGAAGGGCGCCTTCACGGGGGCGCACGAGCGGAAGATCGGCAAGTTCGAAGCCGCCTCGGGCGGCACGGTCTTCCTCGACGAGATCGGGGACCTCGCTCCCGAAGCCCAGGTCAAGCTCCTCCGCTTCCTCCAGGACAGGGAGTTCTACCGGCTCGGCTCGAACCGGTCGATCCGGGCCGACGTCCGCGTCATCGCGGCGACCAACCAGGACCTCGACTCGCTGAGAAAAAAAGGCAAGTTCCGGGACGACCTCTTCTACCGGCTCGACGTCATCCCCATCACCGTCCCCCCGCTCCGCAAGCGGAAGGAGGACATCCCCCTCCTCGCCGACTTCTTTCTGAAAAAGTACGCCGTGCGGGAGGGCAAGAAGATCCACGGGATCACCCGGGAAGCCCTGGGCGCTCTGGTCGGCCACGCCTTCCCCGGGAACGTCCGCGAGCTCGAGAACGCCGTCGAGCGGGCCGTCGTGTTCGCCGAGAGGGACGTCCTCGGGATCGCGGACCTGCCCCTGTTCCTGACCGCGCCGGACGCCGGCGAGCCCGGAGGGGACGCCGATTCCCTGCCCGTCAAGGTCCGCCGCCTCGAAACGCACGAGATCCGCCTGGCCCTGCGGGAGGCGGACGGGGTCAAGAGCCGGGCGGCCCGGTCGCTCGGCATCACCGAGCGGATGCTCTCCTACAAGATGAAAGCCTACGGCCTCGCGGCCGAGCCCGGCCCGGGCCGCGGCCCCGGACGGCCCTAGCCGATCTTCACCGTCTTGCGGGCGACGCCGCCGCGCGTCGACAGGATGGATACTTCGGCCTCGCCGGACGTCCCCGGCTTGGCTTTGAACTTCCAGCGCACCTCTTTCTTCTCGTTCTGCCTGATGAACCCGATGTCCCGGCGGGCCCGGACGCCCGCGAGCTCGGCCCCGGCCGGCAGCCGCACGACGACCGCGTCGGGCCGGACGATCTTGACCCGCTCGGCCATCTCGAGCGCCGTCGGCAGGAAGCCCTCGTTGGTGAAGACGGCGACGATCTCGTAGGTATCGGCCTCCTTCTTGACCGGCCGGACGTCGGCGGAGACGATCTTCACCTGCGGCAGGGACTTGGCCAGGAGAAGATTGAACATCGCCTCCTTCCTGATCCACTCCTCGAGGATCTCGACGGGCGGGTTCTGGCGCCAGAACTTGGGGTTGAAGCCGCCGACCTCGACCTCGCCGAGCGCCGGGTGGACGATCTTCGTCCAGGGCTTGAAGTAGCGCCCGCCGAGTTCCTCGTCGATATAACGGAGGCTCTCGAGGTCGGTGACGCGGCCGTCCCCGTCGTAATCCTTGACCCGGCCGCCGTTCCAGAGCTCGTCGCCGTACCAGACCGACCCGTAGTAGAGATAGCCGAAATCGGGCGAGTGCCCGAAGAGCGGCCGGCCCTCCGGCTCGCTCGGGATCTCGAAGCCCATCTCGGCGGCCATGGCCCGCATGTCGCGGTCGCCGCGGCCCTGGTTGGCGTAGTCCCAGAAGGTGTCGCCCGCGTTGGGATACCCGGTGATCTTCTTTCCCTCGGCGTCGAAGTACTGGTAGATCTTCATGTCCCCGGGGAACATGGATTCGCTCATCCGGCTCGTCGACGGGCCGTGGAGCAACATGGGCACGGTCGTGTCCATGGTCTGGACGACACTGACGTTGGGGTGCTCGAGAAGGAAAGTGAAGACAGCCCGGGTCTCGGTCTCGGAGAGCGGGTACTCGCCCGCCCCGCCCTGGGTGTAGCCGCGGCCGGTCCGGTCGGAGCCGGGCATCGGCCGCCAGTTCTCGGGGTAGTTGCGGTGGAGGTCCAACCCGCCGATGCCGTCCTCGTTCGTCCGCCCGTCCCCGTCGTTGTCGATCCCCTCGGAGGTGACGGCATAGTCGCCCTTGCCGGGCTCAGCGCGCTTCATCAGCCGCCCCGAAGGGTCGGCGGGGTCCAGGACCATCGTGCCCTTGCCGGGCTCCACCTTCTTGCGGACCTGGAGGATGAAGCCGTCGCCGTCGAGATCCTCCGGCGGGTCCTCGTCGAGGAGGTTGTCCCGGTCGTCGTCGTACGGCCGGACCGTGCTCCGGTTCGACTGGGCCGTGTTCAGGTAGAGCTCGGAGCCGTCGGGATTGTTCTCGACCCGGACGTAGATCGCCTTGGTGTCGACGAGCTTCGTCAGCTCCGGGTCCTTCCCGTAGCCGCGGAGGATGTGATCGGCGAACCAGAGGGCGCACTCGGCCGCTGTGACCTCGCCGGAATGGCGGTTGCCCTCGATGAACATGGCCGGCTTGTCGGTGTCCTTGCCGGTCGCCTTGTTGGTGATGGTGATCTGCCAGATGTCCCGGCCCTCGAAGGACTTGCCGACCGAATAGAGGTCGACGAGATCGGGAAGATCGTCGGCCCACTGGCGCAGGAAGGCGTTGACCTCGTCGTAGGTATGGTAGTGCAGGAAGTCCAGCTCCCCGGCCACCCTGGGCTTGGTGAAGGCGTAGTCGGCCTTCGGGAAGTAGCTGATACCATGGCGGATACCGCCGACGACATAGGCCTTCGTCGGCCTCGGTTCCGGCGTTCCGCGCTCCCCGGGCCCCCGTTCCTGGGCGACGGCGAACACGATGACGGCGGCGAAGGCGACAGCGGCCAAGGCGAAGGTTTTACGTGCGCGTGCGTTCATCGGACCTCCTCGATTCGTGGAAGACCGAGGATATTCGGAACCGCCGGTCAAGTCAACCGCGCGATCTCGGAGAGAAGTAGGGTCAGTCCGGGAAGCGCAGGAGGGCGACGGCGTGGCAGGAGATGGCCCGCTTCTCGCCGACCGGCCCGAGGCCCTCGTTCGTCTTGGCCTTGATGCCCAGCGCCTTCTCCGGGATCCCGAGGATGGGGCAGAGCGCGGCCTTCATGGCCGGAACGTGGGGCCCCATCTTGGGCTCCTCGGCCACGATGACCGTGTCGACGTTGACGATCGCGGCTCCGCGCGCCCGCACGAGCCCGACGACGGTCTCGAGCAGGCCGGTGCTGCGGGCGTCCTTGTAGCGGGCGTCGGTGTCGGGGAAGTGCGTGCCGATGTCGCCCTCGCCGAGGGCCCCGAGCAGGGCGTCGACGACGGCGTGGACGAGGGCGTCCCCGTCGGAGTGGCCGAGAAGCCCGGCGGCCGAGGGGATGTCCACGCCGCCGAGGACGAGCCGCCGGCCCGCTTCGAGCCTGTGGATGTCGTAACCCGTTCCGATCTTATGCATCGAGGAGCGCCTCCGCCATTTTCAGGTCGACCGGCGTCGTGATCTTGATGTTCCGCGGCTCGCCGTCGACCGCGCCCACGCGAATGCCCGCCCGCTCGGCCAGGGAGGCCTCGTCGGTCCCCACGAAGCGGTCCTTGCGGGCCAACTCCAGGGCCTGTTTGAGGAGCGGATAGAGGAAGCCCTGGGGCGTCTGGGCCCGGGTGAGCCAGGTCCGGTCGACCGTCCGGACGATGCTCCCCTCCCTGACTTCCTTGACCGTCTCCTCGACCGGCAGGACGGGGACGACCGCCCCCAGGACCCGGGTCGCGGCGATGATCCGGCTGATGAGCTCTGAGCTCGCCAGGGGCCGGGCCCCGTCATGAACGAGGACGACCTCGGTTTCCGCCTCCTTGAGCAGGCGGAAGCCCTGCCAGACCGAGTCCTGGCGCTTCTCGCCGCCGCGGACGATGTCGACGATCTTGGGGTAGCGCATCCGGTAGTGCTTCAGGTCCTGCTCGTCGGGCAGGACGAGGACGATGTCGTCGACCGCGTCGTGCGCCTGGAAGCGCTCGAGCGTCCACTCGAGCACGGGCTTGCCCTGGAGGTAGGCGAACTGCTTCGGCCCGCCGAAGCGCTTGCCCGTCCCGGCCGCGACGACGAGGACGGAGGTCCGGTTCACTTCGACTCCCCGTTGTACCGGCCGAAGATCATCTTCCCGACGGTCGTCTGGAGGACCGAGGTGACGGCGATGTCGATAGTCTGGCCGATCATCGCCTTCGAATTGTCGACGACGACCATGGTCCCGTCCTCGAGGTAGGCGACGCCCTGGTCCTTTTCCTTGCCCTCTTTCAGGATGAAGACGCTCATGCCCTCGCCGGGCAGGGCGACCGGGCGGAGCGAGCCGACGAGCTCGTTGATGTTGAGGACCCGGATGCCCCGGATGCGCGCGACCTTGTTGAGGTTGTAGTCGTTGGTCAGGATCTTGGCGCCCTTGGTCTTGGCGCACTCGATGAGCTTGGAATCGACGTCCTTGATGTCGGGGAAGTCCATGTCGGAGATGACCACCTTCACCATCGAGGACTTCTGGAGACGGTCGAGGACGTCGAGGCCGCGCCGGCCCCGCTGCCGCTTCAGGACGTCAGGCGAGTCGGCCACGGCCTGGAGCTCCTTGAGGACGAACTGCGGGATGACGAGCGTGTCCTCGACGAAACCGGTGTCGCAGATGTCGGCGAGGCGCCCGTCGATGATGACGCTCGTGTCGAGGAGCTTTTCGGCCCGTTCCGTCCGCTTCTCCTTGAACAGGCCGGCGAGGTGGGCCGGGTCGAGCCATTCGGGCTTCTTCGTCCCGGCAAGGAGCCCGATGTAGGGCCAGACGAGGAGGAAGAAGATGCGGATGAACGTCGACATCTCCGGGGTGCGGACGACCGACTGGTAGACCGCGCCGAACAGCCAGCCGAGGAAGAGCCCGGCGACGAGGCCCAGCCCGGCGCTCCAGAGGATCCGGAAGGCGACCCGCCGGATACGCGTCTCGAGGACCATCACCAGGGCCCCCAGGAAAAAGGCCGCGACGGCCCCGAAAGCGGGGGAGAGCTTGAACGGGGGATAGAAGTAGCCGCCCGCCGTGATCAGTCCGAGGACGAACACGCGGAAGATCCAGATGCCCATCGGTGCGTTCCTTTATTATATGGGGATCGGCACGGACATGCCTCAAAACACCCGGTCCAGGGCTTCGCGGACGGTCCTCGCCCCCAGGCACTCGATCTCCGGCAGGTCTTTCCTGTCCAGGGCGGACAGGTTCCCGGCCGGGAACAGGATCGACCCGAAGCCCAGCGCCTGGGCCTCCTTGATCCGGGTGAGGGGCTGGCCGACGGAGCGGATCTCGCCGCTGAGCCCGACCTCGCCGAAGAAGGCCATGTCCTGGGGCAGCGGCACGTTCTTGAGCGAGGAGACGACGGCCATGACGACGCCCAGGTCGACCGCCGGTTCCTCGATCGACATCCCCCCGGCCACGTTGAGGTAGATGTCCTCCCCGGCGAAGCTGTAGCCCGCCTTCTTCTCGACCAGGGCGAGCAGCATGGCGGTCCGGTAGTGGTCGAGGCCGATGGTCATGCGCCGCGGGTTGCCGGCGAAGAGCGTCGACGAGACGAGCGCCTGGATCTCGGCGAGGAGCGGGCGGGTGCCCTTGACCGTGCAGACGACCGCGCTGCCGGGCTCCTCGCGCGGCCGTTCCCGGAGGAAGAACGCCGATGGGTTGAGGATGGGCTGGAGCCCCGTTGCGGTCATCTCGAAGACGGCCAGCTCCGAGACGGGCCCGAAGCGGTTCTTCATGGCCCGGAGGACGCGGTGGCTGTGGTCCCGCTCCCCCTCGAACAGGAGGACGACGTCGACGATGTGCTCGAGGGACTTCGGGCCGGCCAGCGTCCCGTCCTTGGTGATGTGGCCGACGAGAAAGGTCGGGATCTGACGGGTCTTGGCGAAGCGGAAGATCTGGTTGGCCGCCTCGCGGACCTGGCTGATCGTCCCCGGGCCGGAGGTCATCTTGGCCGAGAAGACGGTCTGGATCGAATCGACGACGAGGATCTTCGGCGCGAGGCGCTCGGCCTGGGCCAGGATGCGCTCGAGGTTGGTCTCGGCCAGAAGGAAGAGCCGGCCGTCCCGGACGCCCAGCCGGTCGCCCCGGAGCTTGATCTGTTCCAGGGACTCCTCTCCCGAGACGTAGAGCACGGAGGCGTCGCTCGCCGCCATGTCCCGGGCCACCTGGAGGAGGAGGGTCGATTTTCCGATGCCCGGTTCGCCCCCGACGAGGACGAGCGATCCGGCGACGAGACCGCCGCCGAGGACCTTGTTGAAGTCCTCGATGCCGACGGCGATCCTCTGGCGGGGGATGTCCTGGACGTCCTTGTAGAGGACCGGATCGGCCGGGGCGAAGCTGAGGCCGCCCGAGGGGGTCTCCTCCTCGATCTCCTCGACGATCGTGTTCCACTCGCCGCAGGCGGAGCACCGGCCCAGCCACTTCGGGGACCGGGCGCCGCAGCCCTGGCAGATGAAGACGGTCTTGTCCTTCACCGCAGTCTCGTTCAGTAATCAGGGGCGGACTGTTCCATGTCCGCGAAACGGGCGTACTCGCGGATGAAGGCCAGCCGGATGTCGCCGATCGGGCCGTTCCTCTGCTTGGCCACGCTGACCTCGGCGATGCCCCGGACGGACTCGTCGTCCCGGTGGTAGAACTCGGGCCGGTAGATGAAGATGACGACGTCGGCGTCCTGCTCGATGGCGCCCGACTCGCGGAGGTCGGACAGCATGGGCTTGGGCTCGCGCCGGCCCTTCTCCGGGGCCCGGCTGAGCTGGGAGATGCCGACGACCGGCATGTGGAGCTCCTTGGCCAGCTCCTTGAGCGACCGGGAGATGAAGGACATCTCCTGGTTCCGGTTCTCGAACCGCCCGCCCGTCCGCATGAGCTGGATGTAGTCGACGAAGGCGATGTCCAGGTTTTGTTCCATCTTCAGCCGGCGGCACTTGGCCTTCATCTCCATGATGGTCAGGGCCGCCGACTCGTCGATGAAGATGCGGGCCCGCGACAGGGCCTCGCCGGCCAGCTTGAGCTTCTCGAAATCGCGGTCGCTGAGGTATCCGGTCCGGGTCTTCTGGATGTCGATCTGGGCCTCGGCGCAGAGGAGGCGGTTGACGATCTGCGATTCGGACATCTCCATCGAGAAGAAGCCGACGGTCTTGTCGGTCTTGAGCCCGACGTGGTGGGCGATGTTCAGGCCGAGGGCCGTCTTGCCCATCGAGGGCCGGGCCGCCAGGATGACGAGCTCCGAGGGCTGGAAGCCCGCGGTCATGGCGTCGAGGTAGCGGAAGCCGGAGGGCACGCCGGTGACCGCCTCCTTGCGGGCCGCCGTCTGCCGGATCGTCTCCAGCTGCGGCCCGGTCAGGAGATTCACCGGCTTGAGGCCGGGCTTGATGCGCTGCTCGGCGATCTCGACGATGGCCGTCTGGGCCGCGTTGAGCAGCTCGTCGGCGTCCTCCTTCTGGTCGTAGCTGTCCTGGATGATGCGGGAGGAGGACAGGATCAGGCGCCGGAGCAGGGCCTTCTCCTTGATGATCTGGGCGTAGTATTCGACGTTGAGGTTGCGGGGGACGCCGTCGAGGAGGGCCGCCAGGTAGGAGGCGCCGCCGACCTCCTCCAGGATCCCGGCTCGCTGCGCGTCCTCGGTCAGGGTCAGCAGGTCGACGGCGAGGCCCCGGTCGACGAGGCTGACGATCCGCTCCAGGATCTTGCGGTGGGCGTCCTTGTAGAGGTCCTCCGGCGAGATCGTCGACAGGACGACGTTGAGGTTCGAGGTCTGGACGAGGATGCCCCCGAGGACGGTCCGCTCGGCCTCGAGGCTGGACGGCGGCGTCCTCTTCAGGAACATCGTGTCGAGTTCCATGGTCCCCTCTATCCGGCCGGGACCGGTCTGCCGCCGATCAGGGCTTTCCGGTTTCCGGACCTTCCGTCTTCCCGTCCGCGACGCCCGCTTCGGCCCCTTCGGCCTCCTCGCGGGCCACGACGACCTTGATCTCGGCCCGGTCGTCCATGCTGATCTTGACCGGGACCGCGAAGTTCCCGAGCCGCTTGATCGGCTCGTCGAGCAGGATCTTCTTCTTGTCCACTTCGAGCCCGAGGCCGTCCAGAGCTTCCTTGACGTCGCCGGCCGACACGGAGCCGAAGATGACGTCCTTCTCGCCGGACCGCCGGGTGAAGGTCAGGGTGACCTGGTTGAGCTTCTCGACGAGCGTCTGGAACGACTTCTTCTCGATCTCCACCTTCTTCTTCAGGGCCGCCCGTTCGATCTCGATCATCTTGATGTTGGTCGGGGTGACGGCGATGGCCATCTTCCGGGGGATGAGGTAGTTCCGCCCGAAGCCCGGGGCGACGTTGACCACGTCGCCGCGCCGGCCCAGCTTCTCCACGTCCAGTTTCAGGATGACTTTCATGTCAATCCTCGACGTAGGGGATCAGGGCCATGAGCCTGGCCCGCTTGATGGCCAGGGCCAGCTTGCGCTGGTGGAAGGCGCACGTCCCGGTGATCCGGCGCGGGGTGATCTTGCCCCTGTCCGGGATATACTTCTTCAGGATCTCGACCGCCTTGTAGTCGATGCCCCGGATATCCCGCTGGCAGAACCGGCAGAATTTCCTCTTGGGCGCGAAAAACTTGCGGTAGCCGCCCCGTTCGCTGCGCTCGCCCCGTTCGGGCCTGTCGTCTCGCGGCATCTCACTTCTCCTCTTTCACTTCGGCGGCGGGCAACCCGGTCGTCGCGGACGCGGGAGCGGCCGGAGCCGCCATAGCGGCGTCTTCGGCGCGCCGCTTCTTCTTCCGCCGGACGAGATCCCTCGGGTCCTTGAGGACCGTCATGAACCGGATGACGGCGTCGGACTGCTTGAACCGGCGCTCCAACTCCAGCGAGACGTCGCCCGGGCCGTCGTAGGTGAAGAACGCGTAGAAGCCTTCCTGGTACCGCTTCACCGGGAAGGCCAGCCTGCGCTTGCCCCAGATATCCTGCTTGACCATGTGCCCTTTCTTCTGGGCCACGATCTCGGCCATCTTCTGGAGGAACTGCGTCGTCTCTTCTTCGGAAAGAGTGGGGGAGAGAACGAACCCCGTTTCATACTGTCTCAATGAGACCTCCCTATGGATGTTAGCTCCTTCCTCTTCGGGAAGGAACAAGGAGTCGACCGGCCTATTCTAGCCGAATCCCCGGAAAATTCAAGGCTTACTCCGGTTCTCGGGATATCCCTCTCTCCGGCTTTGCTCGGGAATATCCTCTAGCTCCCCGGCCCCCCGGGGAACGGGAGCGGACTCTGGGAAGCGACCGGGCAGAAGCACGGCGTAGCGACTCGGAGCCGGGCTTCTGCGAGATATCTTAAAAAAGTGCTTTCTTCGGATATTTCCCAGCGCCTCCCCTCCGAGTCGCTCCGGGGCGGCGCTGATGGTCGCTTCGAAGACTCCGCTCCCTGCCGGTCCCCCCTCCACCACGGGGATCTGCGAGGATAATTCCCTTGCCGCCTCGAGAGGGACGTCCCGATTAGGGAACCCGGTAAGTTCAGTCTGTGGCGACGCGTTTGTTGAACCGCGTCATGGCCGGCTCGATCCGGCCGTCAAGGATTAGGCCCACCGCCTCTTCGGCCTGGGCCAGGCCCTCCTCGAGGAGCTCGCGCTCGCCCTTGCGGAAGGGCTCGAGGACGAAGTCGGCCGCGTCCCGGCCCGCCGGGAGCGGCCCGATGCCGATCCGGACGCGGGCGAACTCGTAGGTCCGGATCTCTCCGGCGATCGAGATCATGCCCTTGTGCGTGCCGGGCCGGCCTTTTTTCCGGACCCGGATCTCGCCGAGCGGGATGTCGAGGTCGTCGTACACGACGACCAGGCGCTCCGGCGGGACTTCCTTGCCGGCCATGGCCTCGCGCACGGCGAGACCGCTCCGGTTCATGAAGGTCTTGGGCTGGGCCAGGAGGACCTCCTCCCCGCCGCGGCGCGCCAGGGCCGTTCGGGCCTTGAACAGCCGGCCCCGGAGCTCGACGCCCCAGGCCCGGGCCAGGCGGTCGACCAGCATGAACCCGGCGTTGTGGCGCGTGGGGCCGTACTCGTCACCCGGATTGCCCAGCCCCACGACCAGCCACAAGGATTATTTCTCCGCCTCTTCCTTCTCGGCCCGTTCCTTCTTGATGACCTCGGGCTCCTTGGTCTCCTCGGCCGCGACCTCGCCCTCCGGCTTCTCGCCGGGGAACACTTCTTCTTCCTTGTGCGGCATGGAGACGAGGACGAGCACCGTCGCGGGATCGGTGATGATCCGGACGCCTTCCGGGACGGCCATGGCCTGGACCTTGTACGTCTGGTTGACGTGGAGCTCGGAGATGTCGATCGCGAGGCTTTCCGGGATGTCCCGGGGCAGGCACTCGACCTCCACCTCGCGGGTGACGAAATCGACGAAACCGCCCTCGGTCTTGACGCCGACGGGCTCGCCGCTGTGGACGACGGGCACCGCGACGCGGATGGGCTTGTCCATGGCGATGCGGATGAGGTCGACGTGGAGGAGCTCGTCGGAGGCCGGATCGACCTGGAGGTCCTTGATCATGACGTCGTACTCGTCGGCGTCGACGGCGACCTTGAAGATCGTGTTCTCGCCCGATTCGAGCTTCAGGATCCGGACGACGTCCTTCTTGGTCAGGACGAGGGGCGCGCTCTCCATCGATTCCCCGTACAGCACGGCCGGGACGAATCCCTGGGTCCGGAGGCGGCGCGCGGCGTTCGTCCCCAGGCCCTGGCGTTTTTCGCTCTTGACGACGATGTTCATCATGTTCTCCTTACTCGAACAGGGAGCTGACGGAGCTCCCCTCGTTGATCCTCCGGATCGCCTCTCCGAAGAGCTCGGCGACCGATTGAACGGAGAAGCGGCCCGTGCGGGCGGCCTCTTCCGTCAGCGGTATCGTATTGGTCACGAACAGGCGTTCCAGCTTCGAGCCGGCGATGTTGGCCAGGGCCGGTCCCGACAGGACCGGGTGGGTGCAGGCGAAGAAGATACGCTTGGCCTGCTTCTCAACCAGGGCCTCGACGCTCGCCGTCAGCGTTCCGGCCGTGTCGACCATGTCGTCGAAGATGACGATGTTCCGGTCGGCCACCTCGCCGATGACGTGCAGGACCTTGGCCAGGTTGGGCGCCGGGCGCCGCTTGTCGATGATGGCCAGCCGGGCGTTGAGGCGCTCGGCGAAGACGCGGGCACGGCCCACGCCGCCGGCGTCCGGCGAGACGATGGTCAGGTCCTCGAGCTTCAGCGACTTGATGTGGTTGGCCAGCACGGGCGCGGCCATGAGGTTGTCCACCGGGATCGAGAAGAAGCCCTGGATCTGCGGCGAGTGGAGGTCCATCGTCAGGACGCGGTTGGCCCCGGCCTTCTCGATCAGGTCCGAGACGAGCCGGGCCGAGATGGGGACGCGGGGCTTGTCCTTCCAGTCCTGGCGGGCGTAGGGATAATAGGGGATGACCGCCGTGATGCGGCCGGCCGAGGACCTCTTGAAGGCGTCGATCATCAGGAACAGCTCCATGAGGTGGCTGTTCGCATCGTACGACCCGGACTGGATGATGAAGATGTCCTCGCCGCGGACGTTCTCGTCGATGTAGAAGCGGATCTCTCCGTCGCTGAAGCGCTTGAGGACGCAGCGACCGAGATCGATCTTCAGGTAGTCGACGATCTCCGCGGCCAGCGCCGGGTTCGATGATCCCGTGAAAACCTTCATCGTTCTTTCCTCGCCTTATATCGTCCGAACTGGGGCGGGAGGATTCGAACCTCCGAATAACGGAGCCAAAGTCCGTTGCCTTACCGCTTGGCTACGCCCCAGCACCGAGCTGGGCCCAATAGCCCTCCCGCGGCAAGGTCGCCGCGAGACGGGCCGCCGTCGTGCCGGGGAGCC
>JBGSUG010000002.1:0-12289 GCA_041736225.1 Candidatus Aminicenantales bacterium
GCCCGCGAGGCCCGCCGCCGCGGCGGCGGCGCCGCCCAGGATGAAATCACGCCGGTTCGTTCGGGTCTTATTTTCCATCGTTCTCTCCGATCGGAGATCGCACTCGTCCCCCCCATGATGTCAGAAGGGACCGTTAGAATCAAGATGACGGACGCTCCCGGGGACACGGCCCGTGAGGGATCGTAGCGGCTCAGGGCGTGCGGCTCGATGCGCCGAGCCGGAACGGGGCCGGCGTCCCCGGACGGAACGGGCCTGCGGCCGGAGCGGCATAGGGCCGGAGCGCCACGGAGAGGTCTCCGCTGGCGAACACGTCCGCCTGGGAGAACGATGTCACGGAGAGCGCTTCGTGTCCCAGACCCACGCAGGACAGGGCCCCCTCGAACGGCTCGCCCGGTCCCGACGCGGGGATGTCCACGAGCGTATAGTGCCGCTTCTTGGTGAACCGGGGTTCGTTCACGGCAGGCTCCAGGAAATTCTTCTGGCCCCCGCCGCCCGTGATGACCATGAGAACGCCGTTGTGCACCCTGGACGCGTGGACGTGCCGGTGACCGAAGGCGGCCAGGACGACGTGGCGGCGGGCGAGGATGTCGAGGAATTCCGCCTCGTTCTCGAGACGCGGGGTGAACAGGGAGACCAATCCGGGGCTGATCTTCCGGAAGGGCGCGAGCGGCGGAACGTGGGCGAAGAAGAATTTGCGGGACGGGCCGGGCGCGCCCAGCACGCCGTCGAGCCAGGCCAGCTGCTCCCGGCTGAAGCCGAAATAGGCGTCCCCGTGGACGTCGTTCATGAAGACGAAGCGCATGTCGCCGCGGTCGAAGAAGAAATCCCCGTCGCCGAAAAAGGCCCGCGAGATGCGCTCGCCTTCCTCCCGGACGTCGTGGTTCCCGTCGATGTGGATGATCGGACAGGGCGGGTCCTGGATGGCCTTCAGGTAGGTGCCGTAGTAGTCGACGACGGGCGAGACGACCCGGTCCCCCAGGTGGACGATGAACGACGGGCGCGGCGCGAGGGCCGCGATCTCGCCGAGGAACGTGCGGAAGGTCCTGTTGCCGTCGGAGATCGTATCCCCGATGACGACGAACCTCAGGCCCTGGCCGTCGTCCCGGGCCGCGATCGCCCGTGCGGCCTCGGCGTTGGTCGGGACGAGGTCCCGGAGATCGTCGGGGACCGCGGTCAACCCGGCGTCGTCCCGGAAACGGGAGAGGTCATATCCGCCGTCTTCGAGGGAGTACCGGCAGCGGCCCGTGAAAAGGGCCAGGATCAGGGACATATAGATCAATCTCTTTCTGAGCAACGGTCTTTTCCATTTTCCAATCTACCATTATAGCGGACGCTGAAAATCCTGGGGGCGAGACGGCCTTGAGAGCTTCCCGGGCGGTGCCGCCGGGATCAGACCAAAAGGAACGGCGACATCGGCTGCCACTTCTCTTTCCAGGCGGTCGGCATGAGGTCTCGTACCAGGGCCGGCGGCATCAGGCCGGACATATAGCCGCGGTCCTTCTGAGGAAGATTGAAGAGGGTGAACGGTACCACGAGATAATCCGGGCCGGAGTGTTCATGATTGGCTTCGCCGATCCGCGCCAGGAGATGGATCTGCTCTTCGGCGCTCAATACGGCATCGATCCTCGCCGGAGAAAAATGGGCTTCTTCGGCGGCGATGTGCGGCCGCCAGATCTCCGCCATCCTGGTCAGGAGGCTGTCGATCCTCCCCAACGCATCCCCGGACTCGGGGTCTTCGACGGCCCGCTCGATCTTCGAACGGATCTCGGCGGCGACGGGAACGAGCTCGCGATGGTCGTCGGCCAGCCGTTCGTAAGGAGCCTCGGGCAGAAGATCCCTGAATTGGGGGAACATCAGCTCGTCCTCCGCCAGGTGGTGGGCGTGCAGGACCGACGTCAGGCTCCGGATATAGTCGGCGAATCCCGGCCTTATCTTTCCGTCCGGCAAACCGGCCTGCATGAAGATACGGCTGTAAAGACCGGACATGTGGATCCCCCGGCTGATGCTCTGATGGATCAGGAGCATGGCTTCGCCTACCCGGAATGGATTTTCCACTTCCATTGAGCCCTCCTTCAGGCATGCAGTGTTTTGAGCAATTTCCATGCCAAGATTCTCCTTCCGAACTCGCCGGGCCGTCCGGTCGTTCTTCGGACTCGGGTTGATTTGGCACGATATCCGCACAAGCGAAGATGCCCTCTCACGAGACTGGTGAAAGTTTAATAATTGAAGGTCGTGGGGCAGCGAGAGGCAAGGGCAAGAAGAAATATCCAACGGACGGCGAACGATCGAAGAACAAAAGGAGAATGACATGATCAAGAAGATCCTGACGGTAACGGTTGTGATGGTCCTGTTGCTGGCGACCGTCAACTGCGCGTCCTGGAACAAGAAGACGCGGGGCGCCGTGATCGGCGGCGCCGGCGGAGCCGTCCTCGGAGGCGTGATCGGCCATGCGGCCGGAAGCACGATCCTCGGGGCGATCATCGGGGCGGCCGTCGGCGGGGCGGCCGGAGCCATCATCGGCAGCTACATGGACAAACAGGCCGCGGAAATGCAGCGTGACCTCGAAGGGGCCGAGATCCAGCGCATCGGAGAGGGGATCAAGATAACCTTCGACAGCGGGATCCTCTTCGACATCGACAAGTCCGGCCTGCGGCCGGTCAGCGAGACGAACCTGGCCAAGCTGGCCACGATCCTGAATAAATACCCCGATACCAACATACTCATCGAAGGCCATACGGACGACACCGGAACGGATGACTACAACATGGCCCTCTCGAAAGACAGGGCCCAGTCCGTATCCCAATACCTGGCGACCGTCGACGTGAAGTCGGCGAGGTTCTCGATCGCCGGCTACGGCGAGACCCAGCCGATCGTGACGAACGATTCGCCCGAGGGGCGGCAGAAGAACCGCCGGGTCGATATCGCCGTCATCGCCAACGACAAGCTGAAAAAGGCCGCCGAGGCGAAGGCGAAGGGCTGATCCATCCCGTTCTTGAAAGGAGATCACATGGATATCCTGTGGACGATCGTCATCGGGTTCGTGGTCGGGGCCATCGCCAAGCTGCTCACGCCGGGAAGGGATCCGGGCGGGTTCATCATCACCATCCTTCTCGGTATCGGCGGGTCCTTTGCGGCGACCTACATCGGGCAACGCCTCGGCTGGTACCGGGAGGGCCAGCCGGCCGGATTCATCGGGGCGATCCTCGGGGCCATCCTGATCCTCATCGTTTATCGTTTGATCAGGAGAAGGTAACGGCCTCAGGAACCTCTCGAGCACGGTAAGCGGGGGAAATTCCCTTGGGGCAGGACAAGTTCATTTTTTTGGGATGGTCCCCGGGTCGGTTGGGAAAGCCCGGTCGGGCAAACCGGGTGCTGAGGAGGGATCGAATGAGAGAAGCCGGAAGATTTCTGCTGACGGTAGTTATGCTTATTTTCGTCGGGGGCGTCGCTTTGATATTTCTGCTGCTCACCGCCCTCGCCAACGTGGCTTATTCGAGATCGCAGGTTCGGACGGAGAAGGGGACGGATCAACTCTCGTTCGGAGAGAAGGACGCCCGGCCGAACCGCATCGCCGCCTACGGGCCGACGAACTGACAGGAGGCCCTTGGAGACAAGGGCCAAGGTCCCGCTGGGCGGAAAATCCTGTAAAAGAGGAAAAAGTGCTGTTTGAGGGGCTGATCTCTCCAGCGCGACACTGGCTCCGTTCGACCGAACGTAAGGATTTTACCGCGCGCCCCATGGGATCGGGCCGCTTTTCCCGAGTTGTCTTCGATTTCCCAGCATTCTGAGAAATCGGGGACCCTGGCACGAAAACGGCATTAAGCAGAGTAGCCTCTCCCGAGTCCATCGTCCCTTCGAATATCGGCCGGGCGCAGGACAGCGAGAGGCGAGAAAAAAAGGAGGTCGATATGTTGGAAGCCTTAGTCATCATCCTGGTCGTTCTGTGGGCCCTGGGGTTCTTCGCCTTCCATGTCGGCGGCGGTCTGATCCACGCGCTCATCGTCATCGCGCTGATCATTCTCATCGTGCGACTGCTGAAGGGCCGGAAGATCCTTTAGCGGGAAACCCTCCCCAATGATTTGGTCAAAGGGCCGGACCGCAAGACGGATAGGGACATTCCTCGCAGGCTTGGGGCTGATGGCTCCCGCTCTCTTTCCCGCCCAGATCTTCCAATACCGGAAGACCGCGCCCGATAAGGGTCATCTGATCCAAACGGTCCCCTTCGAGAAATGGCTCAAGGTGAATTATTGCGGCCCGGCCTGCTTGGCCATGGTCCTCAACTCCTGGGAGAGGACGCGGCCTTTCAGCCAGCAAAAGATCGCGGACGAGATCTTCGATTCCGAAAGCCAGGCGACCTACAACTCCGAGCTGCTCCTGTATCCGCGGATCAAGGGCTTTGAGAGCTACTCGTTCCAGGGCAGCCTGGAGATCCTGAAGGACCTGATCCGGGAAGACATCCCGGTGATCGTCCTGACCAAGACCGTCAAGCAGGTCGCCAAGGGACACTACCGGGTGGTCATCGGGTTCGACGACGACGCCGGCCAGATCATCTTCCATGATCCCTATTTCGGAGGCCGGAAAGCCATGAAGGTCAAGTCGTTCCTGAAGGTCTGGGAGCTCGGAAAGGGGCGCAACCAGTCCCGTTGGATGATGGCCGTGGTCCCCGGTCAAAGCTCTTTTCTTTTCCCCGCACTTCGAAACGACCCGCTGACCTCCATCAACCTCGCCACGGCCTATTACCGGAGGTCGGACTTCGCGAGATCGAGAGAGCAGTGGGAGAAGGTCAGGGAATCCCTCGGCGGGGATCCGTACGCCCTCTACAGCCTGGGCATGGTCAGCCTGAGACAGGGCCGGCTCGACGAGGCGGAGGCCTTGGCCCTCGAAGCCGTCGGCCTGGACGCGAAAAGCGCCTATGCCCACGACGTCCTGGGCCTGGCCAGGGCCAATCAAGGGAGGATGCTCCCGGCACTCCAGTCCCTCGGCCAGGCCCTTCAGCTGGCCCCCAAAGAGAAGTTTATCCGCGCGCATTATCTTCAGGTCAGGGCCATCTACATCGAGAGGGCCCGGACAGAAGACATCCATAATAAGGAGAAGTCGAATGAGAAAACAGGTTAAGATCGCCAGTGTCGTGTTGATGGTCGTCTTGCTCGCGACCATGGCGGCTGCCGCGGTTCAGAAGCCGGCGTCCCAGCAGACGGAGACGACGAGCCAGCTCGTCATCGGCGCCCAGGACGTGATCACGGCGTCCGACGCCGGCGGAGGCACTCTGTCTTCGAGAGACATGATCTGGATCATTTTGATCGGTGTCGGGGTCGTAATCCTGATCCTGGTCCTGTGATCCGGCGCTCCCGGCGGGGCATCCGAACCCATGAGGGCGTCCTCTCCGAGGGGGGAGGACGCCCGTTCTTAACGGCTCGAGGAGGTATCGTTCCATGAAGCTGGCAGGCATCGTTCTCATCGTTCTCGGAGCCTTGGCCCTGGCTTATCAGGGCATACGCTATACGACCCGGGAGAAAGTGATCGATCTCGGACCCCTCCAGGTCACGGCCTCGGAGCGGAAGTCCATACCGTTGCCCCCGATCGTGGGCGGGGTCGCGCTCGTCGCGGGCCTGGCGCTGGTCCTGGCCGACCGGAAAAAGAAATAGGGACGGGTCGACCGGCGGGGAGGGCGTCCATGCCGAAGATGGTCTTCATCGAGCCGCGAGCCCCGAATCTCCATATCTTCTCCGCGTTCCCCCTGCCGCGCCTGGGCGCGCTCATCCTCGGCACGATGATGAAGCAGCGGGGCTGGGACGTCGAGGTCTACGTGGAGGACCTTCGCCGGATCGATTACGACGCGGTCGCCGGGGCCGACCTCGTCGGCATCTCGACGATCACTTCCACGGCGCCCCGGGCCTACGCCATCGCCGACAAGGCCCGGGCCATGGGCCGGCCCGTCCTCATGGGCGGTCCGCACGTGACCTTCCTGGCCGACGAAGCCCTGGAACACGCCGACTTCGTCTTCCGGGGCGAAGGCGAACGGCCGCTCGCGGCCTTCGTCGATGCCTGGGAATCCGGCCTCGACCCGACCGGCACCCCCAACCTCTCGTTCCTGGCCGCGGACGGACGGATCGTCCACAACCCCCTCCTGCCGATGGAGAGAGATCTGGACAGGATCCCCTACCCGGACCTCTCGCTCCTCAAACCCGACCCCCGGCGCCGGAAATTCCTGCCTCCGATCCCCGTCCAGACATCGCGGGGCTGCCCCTTCGCCTGTTCCTTTTGCTCGGTGACCGGCATGTTCGGAAAGAAGTACCGCTTCCGCTCGACCGAGAACGTCATCGAAGAGCTACGCCGGTACGACCGGGCCAACAACGCCGTTTTCTTCTACGACGACAATTTCGCGGCCGACCGGGACCGGACCAAGGAGCTGCTCGAAGCCATGATCCGCGAGGGATTCCGGTTTCCCTGGACGACCCAGGTCCGGGCCGATCTCGCCCGCGACACCGAGCTCGTCAGGCTGATGAAAGAAGCCGGCTGCCACACGGTGTACATCGGCTTCGAGTCGGTCAATCCCCGGAGCCTGGAAGGCATGAAGAAGAAGCAGACCGTGGCCGATCTCGTCCGGGCCGCCCGGGTCCTCCGCCGGCACAAGATCAACATCCACGGCATGTTCGTTCTGGGATTCGACGAGGACGACTGGCCGTCCGTCAAGGAGACCGTCAAGTTCGCCAAGAGAGCCCGGCTGTCCACGACCCAGTTCCTCATCCTGACGCCCCTGCCCGGGTCGGAGTTCTATGAAAAGATGGCGGCCGCCAAGCGCCTCCTGTTCCGCGACTGGTCCCTCTACGACGCCCATCACGTCGTCTTCGAACCGGCCCTCTTTTCGCTCTCCGACCTGCAAAAAGCCCAGCTCTACTGCCACAGGAAGTTCTACTCCCTGAAGCAGGTTTTCCGGAAGGTCCTCGCCGGCCAGTGGCTCGGCGTCGGCGTCGCCCATTACGCCCGGAAGCTCAACCGGACGTGGGTGAAACGCAATCGGACCTTCCTCCGGGTCATCGCCCTGTTGAAGCTCCGGCCGGGGCCCAAGATCTCCGTCGACTACCGGGAAGATGTCTCTCTCGAACTCTGAAAGTAGGGCTTCGCAGCGATAAGAGGCTTGACAATGCTGTTCTTTTTTTTTAAATAATCAGCTAAGTAACAATGACAACCGGAAATCCGACGGCTGCCGTTCTGATCATCGACGACGACAAGGTCGTTTCCGACTGGATCACGAACGTCGTCACCCAGCTGGGGCATCGCGCCGTCTCGGCGCACCTTCTCCGCGACGGGCTCAAGAGGCTCCAATCCGAGCCGTTCGACGTCGTCTTCGTCGACGTGCACCTGCCCGACGGGGACGGCCTGGCGATCCTGCCGAAGATCAAGGCCGCCCGCTCTTCCCCGGAATCGATCGTGATCACCGCGCTGGGCAATCCCGACGAAGCCGAGCTCGCCATCAGGGGCGGCGCCTGGGATTATCTGGAAAAGCCGGCCTCGTTCGATGCCATCAAATTCCCCATCGTCCGGGCCCTGGAATACCGGGCGGAAAGGAAGCCGGGGGGCGGGACGGTCTTGAAAAGGAACGGCATCATCGGGGATTCGGCCAAGATCGTGTCCTGCCTGGAGCTCGTCGCCCAGGCCGCGGACAGCGACGCCAACGTTCTCATCACCGGCGAGACCGGCACCGGGAAAGAGCTGTTCGCCAAGGTCGTCCACGCGAACAGCCGCAGGGCCAAGAAGAGTTTCGTGGTCGTCGACTGTACGGCGCTCCCCGAGCCGCTCGTCGAAAGCGTTCTATTCGGGCACGCTCGGGGGGCTTTTACCGGGGCCGAGACGAGCGAGATGGGACTGGTGAAGCAAGCCGACGGAGGAACTCTCTTTCTGGACGAGATCGGGGAGTTGCCGCTGTCGATCCAAAAGAAGTTCCTCCGGGTCGTTCAGGAGCACCGCTTCCGTCCCGTCGGAGGACGGCGGGAGATCGCGAGCGATTTCCGGCTCGTGGCGGCGACCAACAGGCGCCTGGAAACCATGGTCGAGGAAGGACGATTCCGGGAAGACCTCCTCTTCCGGCTCCGGACCATCGTCATCGATTCCCCCCCGTTGAGGGAGATCGTCGGAGACATCCCCAAGTTGACGACCTTCTATATGAAGATCCTGTGCGAACGGTTCGGGATCGTCGCCAAAGGGGCCTCTCCCGAGTTCTGGCAGACCATGTCCGCCTATCCGTGGCCCGGCAACGTGCGGGAGCTGATCCAGGCCCTGGAAAAAGCGTTGATCTCGGCCAAGGAAGAGCCCATCCTGTTCCCGAAACACCTGCCGACGTATATCCGGATCTTCGTGGCCCGGGGTGCGTTCCCTGGTAGACTGCTGAGCCCGGAAAAGCCGGGCCGGGGCCCGGGCGTTCCCGCGGCGCCGCCCAAGTTGAAAGAGATCCGGCAAGCGACGGTGGCTGAAGCCGAACGAAGGTATCTGAAGGACCTGATCGCCTACGCCGGCGGAGACAAGAACGAAGCCTGCCGTATCTCCGGATTGTCCCGTTCGCGATTCTACACTCTCCTCAAAAAATACCGGCCCGACGACGCACGTTAGCCCCCGGGCCCCGGTTCCCGGCTACAGGCGGAAGAGCCCGAGTCCTCATTTCTCGGAATAAGTGCTGTAAAAAAGAACCCGGGACCGCCGGTCCGGAGAGACAGGAGCGCATTCCGCCGCCTCCCCCCATAGAACCAACAAAGAAACCGATCGGACGGACTTGGCATGTTTCTTGATTATGTATGAGTGGAATATTGGGGAGCGACCATGCGATTACTTTATTATTCGAGCGGTGTCGATGAAAATGCCAGACGGCTCAAGGCCGCCGTCCATAAGGTCATCCCGGCGGGTCGCATCGAGCATTTCACCAAGCTGGACGACTTCCGGGACAGGCTCAGGACGATCGTGGAACCGGATTCGGTCGCCGTCCTGTCCGCACCGAACCGGAGCGAGCTTCAGAAAATGCAGCAGTTCCGGAAATTGCTGACCGAGATCTATGTCATCCTCGTCCTCCCGGATCGGGGCAAGGGCACGGTCGCGCTCGCCCATCACCTGTTGCCCCGCTTCCTGAGCCAAAAGGACAGTGATTTCGCGGACCTCAAGGTCGTCCTCAACAGGATGTACGACAATTCTCAAAAAACCCAAGATTGGAATGTGATCGAGGAGTCTTAACATGCACCGACATACCGTTTTGAAAGCCATCGTCGGGGCCATCGTCGTCACTCTGATCGGCTGGGCCGCTTCCTGCGCCCTGAATCCGGTCACCGGGAAGAGGGAGCTCATGCTCATGTCCTCGGCCGACGAACTCGCGATGGGCCAGCAGACGAACCCGCAAATACTGGCGACCTACGGCAAATACGAAGACGCCGATCTGGCCCGCTACGTCAGCGCCCTGGGGAAAAGATTGGGCGCTTTGAGCCACCAGCCGGACCTGGTCTATAATATCCAGGTCCTGGACAGCCCGGCCGTCAACGCCTTCGCCGTACCCGGCGGGTACGTCTACCTGACCCGGGGGATATTGGCCTACCTCAACGACGAAGCCGAATTGGCCGGCGTCATGGCCCACGAGATCGGCCATATCGCCGCGCGGCACAGCGCCCAACAGTACAGCAAGGCCCAGTTCGCCCAGTTGGGGTTGGGCCTGGGGTCCGTGCTTTCGAAGGGATTTCGGAAATACGCCGGCGTCGCCCAGGCCGGCGTCGAATTGCTGTTCCTGAGCTTCAGCCGGTCGGACGAACGCGAGGCGGATTCGCTGGGCGTCGAATATTCCGCCAAGGCCGGCTACGATTCCAATCACATGGCGAATCTGTTCACCTCCCTGGAGAGGCTCAATCCGGGAGAGGCGCAGGGCGGACTTCCCGGGTTTTTCTCCACTCACCCGAGCCCGGAGAACAGGATCGCCGCCATCAAACAGGATACCCTGGCCTGGCGGGAAAAGATCGGGCAAACCCGATTCGCGGTCAATCGCGACCAGTATCTGAAGCAGATCGACGGCATCGTCTTCGGCGAAGACCCGCGCCAGGGTTATGTCGAAGGCAATGTCTTCTACCACCCGGGGCTCCGGTTCCAGTTCCCGGTCCCGGCGGGCTGGAAGGTCAACAACACGGCCTCTCAGGTGCAGATGATCAATCAGGACCAGAATGCGGTCATTCTCTTTTCCCAGGCCCCCGAACAGACCGCCGCGGCGGCCGCCCAGGCGTTCGTCAACGAAAGCAAGGCCGCCGTCCTGAAATCGGAAGGGACCAAAGTCAACGGGATGACGACGCACCGCATCGTCTCCGACATCACGACGGAACAAGGCGTGATCCGCGTCATGTCCTTCTTCATCCAGAAGGGACAGGCCGTTTACGCGTTCATCGGATACACGGAGCAGTCGCGGTTCAACAATTATTCTTCCGTCTTCGAGCAGACCATGGGCCGGTTCAACAACCTGACGGACTCCCGCAAGATCAACGTCAAGGCCGACCGGTTGGACCTGAAACGGACCACGACCCGGGGGAGCCTGCGCCAGGCCCTCCAGAAGTTCGGCGAGCCGGCGAACCAGGGAGAAGACCTGGCGATCATGAACGGGATGAAGCTCGACGACGCGCTCGCCGTCAATACCTACCTCAAAGTCGTCGTGAAGTAGTCTTCAGCCGGCCCCCGGCCGGCACTATTTCTTCGGGGGGACGCGGTCGCCGATCTCCTTGACGGGGTCCCTCATCGGGCCCCGCCACGGCTTGTCGGTCTGATAGCCGTATGAGAACCCGACGGCGCCTGAAGCGGACGATCCGGGGAACCATCTACTTCAATACGATCACGGTATCGATCAAATCCCATGCTTGGCCGTCGCCGAGCCGAAACTTGATACCTTCGGTGTCCTGGCTCAGCTCGATTTCGCCGATGCCCAGCAGCGCCGCTTCTGTGAATGTCCTCCCATCCGCCGGAGCAGGCAAGGCCAACTCCCGGCCCTGCGGCGGCCACAGCACGTGCACGTAGGTTGTCAGTCCGTCCAGAGACTCCGTCCCCACGATCCGCGCGGACCGCAGCGGCGTCCCGACCGGGGTCGGAAAGGCGGCGCTCGGGCGGGTGCCGAAGAGCGCCGTCTCGATCCGGCGAATATATGCGCCCAGGCGCTCGGCGAACTCGGGAACGCCCGCTTCCCAGCGTCCACCGGGATGCGGCCCCACCGACCACGCGACCCCGCCCGCGTTGCCCGGCACACCCGCCTGCAGAACGGTGTACTTCAAGGCCATCTCCGGGCTGACGCGCAAGAATCCCTGCATCGCCCACCATTCGCCGGAGATGACCGCGTTCATCTGCCACGCCGTCGCCGCGTAAGGCTCACGGAAGTACTCGTGGGCCCCGAAGTCCACGCAGTCCCGGTTGAGGCCGGAGTTCTGGATGAGCCAGGCCCGGGGATCGCGGCTCAGGATAGTTTTCCGCAGCCGCGCCGGGTCCACTTGGGGCGGCAGGCCGCCGTCGATCCAGTAACCCGCGATATCGGCGCCATAGCGGTCGACGACCTCGGCGACGACTTCGTCGATGAAGGCGTTCCACCGCTCGAACCCCGGCCCGTCGTTCCAGCCCACGCGGTCCTGGTCCTCTCGCGAGAAGTCGTGGCCGTCGGTCGGGTGGATGTACAGGATAAGCCTGATGCCCGTCGGGCGGAGGGCCTTGATCAGGTCGCCGATCACATCGCGCCGCGAGGCATGGCCCGGCAGCCGCCGGTCCATCACCGCGCTGGGGAAGAGGACGTTCATGTTCGCGTGCCAGGCGGTGAACTGAAGGTACTGGGCCCGCAGGGTGGCCGCGGTCCGGGCGAGATCGTCCACATCCAGGTTGTCGGCCAACTCGTCGAGACTCGCCACGGGCGAGGCGTCGGACCACGTCGTCGAGCCCCACTCGTACGGGCGGCCGACGTAGGTATAGTGGACGAATAAGCCCAATCGCATGTCGGTGAAGGCCCGGGGCTGAGGCGCCGTCTCGGGCGGCCGGCACGTCAGGCAAAGGACCGAAAGCGACGTCCCGGCGACGTAAAAGGACACATTAAGGACTCTTCCCCATCGCATCGTTGGGGATGATAGTTTGCGGTGCCGCCGGATGTCAAGATTGATCCAAGCAGTGTCAAGGCAACGTGAATCTTTCCGGTCCTGGGCAACATGAATCTTTCCGCTTTTATCGTCACCTAGGGTCTCCCAGCCGCCCCGCGCTCGGCCGGGCCATGATAAACCTTCCAAGGATGGGTCGGAGGCGGTGTGTA
>JBGSUG010000009.1:0-16710 GCA_041736225.1 Candidatus Aminicenantales bacterium
TCCTCCGTCCTGGAAACAGCCCCACCTTCAGCGGCATTACCCAGAACGAATGGCGATCCAAGCTGAATTTCATCTCCCTCATGCTCGCCCTCTTCTGCGGAACCGCCTCACTCCCCCACATCCTCATCCGCTACTACACCGTCCCCAGCCCGGCGGCGGCGAGGAAATCGACCATCGTGGCTATCGCCGCCATCGGTTTCTTCTACATTCTGACCCTGTTCATGGGCCTGGGTGCCATGACCAACGGGACCGTCAACCTGCTCGACGACAATATGTCGGCCCCGCTCCTGGCCCGCTCGTTCGGGACGTTCCTCTTCTCGATGATCTCGGCCATCGCCTTCGCCACCGTCCTGGGCACGGTCAGCGGGCTGATCATCGCCGCCTCCGGCGCGGTCGCGCACGACCTCCTCGACCGCTTCGGCAAGGTCATCAAGAACGACAGGCAGAAGGTCAACGCCGGCAAGATCGTCGCCTTCGCCGTGGGCGCGCTGGCCATCGTCCTGGGGATCATCTTCAAGGGGGTCAACGTCACTTTCCTGGTCGGATTGGCCTTCGCCGTGGCGGCCTCGGCCAACCTGCCCTCGATCGTCATGATGCTCTTCTGGAAGCGGACGACCGCCCGGGGCATCACGGCCTCGATCTTCGTCGGCGTCACGTCGGCGATCGGCCTGATCCTGTTCTCACCGACGATGTACGAGCTCTACGGGAAGGACCCCCTCACGGCGCCTTTCCCCCTGAAGAACCCCGGCATCGTCTCCATCCCGTTGAGCTTCCTGACGCTCGTCCTCGTGTCCCTGCTGACCCGCAAGAAGGGGAAGGCGGAGCCCGTCCCCGCCGCCTGATCCGCTCATAATAAAAAGGGGCCGTCCCTATCCCGGGACGGCCCCTTTTTTTTCTTCACATGCCGTATTTGGCGATGATGTCCTGTTTCGTCTTGCCCAGGATGTCGAACTTCTGCCCGACCTTGGTGAAAGCCGCGAGGGCCTTGTCGAGGTGGTGCGTCTCGTGGCCGGCCGAAATCTGGGTCCGGATGCGGGCCTGGCTCTGGGCCACGACCGGGAAGAAGAAGCCGATGGCGTAGATGCCCTCGTCGTAGAGGGCCCGGGAGAAGTCCTGGGCCAGCTTGGCGTTGAAGAACATGACCGGGACGATGGGCGTGTCCCCTTCCTTAAGGATGAAGCCGGCCTCGGTCAGGCCCTTGCGCCAGTAGGCGGCGTTGCGTTCGAGCTTGTCCCGCCGTTCGGTCGAGCGGGAGATGATGTCCATGACCTTGAGGACGCCGGCCACGACGACCGGGGCGATGGTGTTGGAGAAGAGGTACGGCCGGGCCCGCTGGCGGCAGAGCTCGACGAGCTCGCGGCGGCCGCTGACGCAGCCCCCGGACGCCCCGCCGAGGGCCTTGCCGAAGGTCGTCGTGATGATGTCCATCTGGCCGACGACGCCGCACTTCTCGTGCGTGCCCCGGCCCGTCTTGCCGATGAAGCCGGATGCGTGCGATTCGTCGACGAGGATCATGGCGTCGTACTTCTCGCACACGGCGGCCATCTCGTCGAGCTTGGCCGTATCGCCGTCCATGGAGAAGACGCCGTCAGTGACCACGAGCTTGAGGCGCTTGTCGGCGTGGAGCTGGAGCTTCTCCTCCAGGTGGCCCATGTCGGAGTGCTTGATCGTGTCGTGCATGGCGCTACAGAGGCGGATGCCGTCGACGAGCGAGGCGTGGACGAGGCGGTCCGATATGATGACGTCGTCCTTGGTCAGGATGGCCTCGAAGACGCCGGCGTTGGCGTCCATGCAGGAGGGGAAAAGAAGCGTGTCCTCGGTGCCTAGGAACTCGGTCAGGCGGTGCTCGAGCTCGCGGTGGATGTCCTGGGTGCCGCAGATGAAGCGGACCGACGACATGCCGTAGCCGCGCGACTCCAGCCCCTCGTGCGCGGCCTGGACGACCTCGGGGTGGCTCGACAGCCCGAGGTAGTTGTTGGCGCACATGTTGATGACCTTCTTGAGGGGCGAGCCGGTCGGGAACTCGACCTCGATGTCGGCCGCCTGGGGCGAGTGGATGAACCGCTCCTGCTTGAAGAGCCCCGCATCCTGGATGCCCTTGAGCTGGGCCTGGTAGGTGCCGCGGATCTTGTCGCTGTAAGCCATTTGTCTGCTCCTTGTTGATTCAGGGGACATGTACCCCGGGTACGTGTCCCCGTGCGTTTACCCTTTTTTGGCGAGGAAGCGTTCGACGAGCGTGACGATCTTGGCGACCGAGTCGAAGGCCTCGGGCGTGGCCTCGTCGTCCGGGATGGCGATAGCGTACTTGTTCTCGAGGAAGCGCTTGAGCGAGACCATCGAGAACGAGTCGACGATGCCGCCCGAGATGAGCGGCGTTTCGTAGGTCAGCGGCTCGCTGTCGTCTTCCAGGTATTCCTTGGTGACGTAGGTCAGGACGATGTCTTTGAGTTCTTCGGCCATCGGTTGTCTCCTTCTCTTATTTTTCAAATCGGGGACGCGTACCTGCGGTACGTGTTCCCATTTTCGTCTCAGTCATTTTCCAATGTCGACGTGTCGCCGATCTCCTCGCCCCATTCCTTGGCGTGGAGGAGCCGGCGCATGATCTTGCCGCTCCGCGTCTTGGGGAGCGAAGGGACGAACTCGATCTCCTGGGGCATGGCCAGGGGCGAGAGCTTCTTGCGGATGAAGTTCATGATCTCGAGGTCGAGGTCTTTGCTGGCCGTGAAGCCCGGCTTGAGGGAGACGAAGGCCTTGACGACCTCGAGGTTGATCGGATCGGGCTTCGACACGACGGCCGATTCGGCCACGGCCGGGTGCTCGAGCAGGGCCGACTCGACCTCGAACGGGCTGACCAGGTGGCCGGCCGTGTTGATGATGTCGTCGTCGCGGCCGGCGAACCAGAAGTAGCCGTCGGCGTCGAGCTTGGACCGGTCGCCGGTGATGTACCAATCGTTGCGGAATTTCTTCTTGAACGCCTCTTCGTTGTTCCAGTAGGTCCGCATCCGTGACGGCCAATCGAACTTGAGGGCGACGAGGCCGATCTTGCCGTAGGTCGCGTAGGGCTCGTTCTTGATCGGGTCGAGGACGGTGCCGGTGATCCCGGGGAAAGGCTTGCCCATCGAGCCCGGCCGGACTTCCATGTCCGGGTAGTTGCCGATGACGATCGAGCCGGTCTCGGTCTGCCAGTACGTGTCGTAGAAGGGCTTGCCGAAGACCTTCTGGGACCAGACGACGGCCTCGGAGTTGAGCGGCTCGCCGACGCTGGACAGGTGGCGGAGGGACGACAGGTCGAACTTCTTGACGATCTCGTCGCCGGCCTTCATGAGCGAGCGGATGGCCGTCGGGGCGGAGTACCACATCGTCACCTTGCGCTTCTCGATCCACTTGTACCAGGCCTCGGCCGAGAAGCCGGCGTCGAGGACGCACTGCGTGACGCCCAGGGCGAACGGGGCGATGATGCCGTAGGAGGTCCCCGTGACCCAGCCGGGGTCGGCCGTGCACCAGTAGATGTCGTCGTCGCGGAGGTCGAGGGCCCACTTGGCCGTCAGGAATTGAGAGATAAGGGAATAGTGGACGTGCTGGACGCCCTTGGGCATGCCCGTCGTGCCCGAGGTGTAGTGGAGGACCGACGGCGACTCGGCCAGCGTCGGGTGGACGTCGAAATGTTCGACCGGCGCGGCCTTCTCGAGGGAGAAAACGGCCTCGCGGTCCTTGAGCGGCGCGATGCCGTCGTGGTCGACGATGACGATGTGCCGGAGGTGGGGCATCTTGTCGAGGATCTTGCGGACCTTGGGGGCGTGCTTCTTCTGAGTGATGACGACCGACGTCTCCGCATTGGAGAGCCGGACGAGGAGCGACTCGTCCCCGAAAGCCGAGAAGAGCGGCTGGGCGATGGCCCCGGTCTTAAGGATGCCCAGGAAACCGAGGTAGAGCTCGGGGATGCGGTCCATGAACAGGCAGACGCGCTCTCCGGGCTGGACGCCCAGACCGCGAAGGAAGGCGGCGATGGTGTTCGTGGCCAGGCGGATGTCGTTGTAGGTGTAGGTCTTCTCCGCGCCTGTGAAGCCCTCCCAGTAGAGGGCGATCTTGTCGCCTTTGCCTTGCCGGCAGATGCGGTCGGTGCAGTACCAGCCGATGTTGATGACGTCGCCGGGCTTGTAGCCGAGTTCCTTCTCGGCGATCGACCAGCTGAAGTTCTTGACGCGTTCGTCGTAGGAGCCGATGTTGGACATGAGCGATCCCTTTCTGTAAAGCGTTAGGCCGTTTTCTTCTCGAGGACGACGACGGCCGAGGCTACATCCCTGATGTGGGTGAGCGAGACCTCCATCGCGGCGATGCCGTGGGTCTCGCAGAATTCCTTGACCTTGCCGTGGACGACAAGCTCGGGCTTGCCCAGGGCGTTGTTGACGACCTCGATCTCGGAGAACTTGTGGCCGCCCGACCAGCCCGTGCCCATGGCCTTGAGGAAGGCCTCCTTGGCGGCGAATCGGGCGGCGAAGTGCTGGGCCGGCCGGTGCTTGGACTCGCAGTAGGCGATCTCGGTCGGGGTGAAGAGCTTGGTCTTGAGGCTTTCCGTGCGGACGAGCTTATCCTCGACCCGCTGAACTTCGATGATGTCCGTTCCGGCGCCGAAAATCAAAGACTTATGGGCCTTTCTTCTGTGGCAGTCTGAATCCGAAAAAGGGACCTTTATTATAGATAAGCCCGCCCAAAAGTCAAAGAGCTTCGACGGCCCGCTTGAGCTTCTCCCGGACCTCGAGCCCGATCGCGCCCAGGTCCTCGTTCTTGACCGCGGCCATCGAGGCCAGGGGGTCGATCGCGGCTACCTCGACCCGGCCCGGCGCCAACTCCTGGACGATGACGTTGCAGGGCAGCATCGTGCCGATCTTGTCCTCGGCCTGGAGCGCCTTGTAGGCGAAGGGGGCATTGCAGGCGCCGAGGATGCGGTATTTCCGGAAGGCGACGCCGATCTTGTCCCGTAGCGTCTTCTGGACGTCGATCTCGGTCAGCACTCCGAAGCCCTCCTTCTTGAGCTCCGCCTTGATCCGGCCGACGGCCTCGTCGAACGGTAGTGCGACGATCTTGTTGAAATAGTAGCTCATTGGTGTTCCCTCCCGCTGATCAGATTCACGACGATATTGATGACGGGTCCTTTATCCCGCGGCTTGCTCTCGGCGATCATGAGGGTCAGCGCTACGAGCGTGGCGTTCGCGAGCCGCCTATCCCCGGAAGGCCCATACAAGAGCGCGTTCTTTTCCAGGAACCACAGGAATATCGACGCAGCGATCCGCTTGTTCCCGTCGATAAAGCTGTGGTTCTTGACCAAGAAATAGAGGAGATGGGCCGCCGGGCCTCCTCATAGGAGATCGCTTTAGCCTCACCCTTATGAGCGGGGGCCGCGGGAACCCTTTGGTGGTCGTAATCATCGAGGAGGTCGAGGGCATAAGAATAGTCCGTCACTACCCTGAGGAGCGCCTTGGCCTCGTCGGCGGATACGGCGTGCCGGTTGAGCACCTGTTCAACGAGTTGCAGGGATAGTCGAAGCTCCTGGAGCCGCCGGGCGTTCTCCGTGTAGCCTTTGACTATGTGCTGTTTCAGGACATTGGTCGCCCAGATCCGGAATTGCGTCCCCCGCTTCGAATTGACCCGGTAGCCGACTGAGATGATAACGTTAAGATTATAAAAGAGAACCGGCTTGTCGGAAATTGCAAAGTGCATTTTTTGCACATTGCTTTTTTCCTCTAGTTCGCCTGACCTGAAGGCATTCCTGAGGTGCTTGGTGATGACAGACCGCTCTTTTTCAAATAACAGGCCGATTTGCGCCTGCGTAAGCCAAAGGGTATCGCCCTCAAGCCTTACTTCGAGACCCGCTTCCCCCTTGCGGTCCCTATAGATGACGATCTCCCCATGGCCCCGGGCAGGAGCCCAAATCCCTTCTTTTTCCCGGATAACATTCCTATTCATATCAGATCTCCCCATTGAACGCCGATCTTAATGACGCTCGGAGAAGGGCGTTTATCTCGTTGTGCCGTCAGCCGCATCTGAGCTTCCCGGCTTCTTCCGTCCATCAGGGTCTCTCATCCGCCGGCATCTCGCCTGTGAAAAATCGGACCAAGAGGTCCTTGAGGAATTCAGCCGGGCGGATAGGCCTGGCCGAAAGCGAGGATCGCCCGCCGAGCCGTGACAGCAGCGCCTCATCCTCCGATATGAAGTAGTCTGCCCGCGCGATAGAGGCCGAAGCGATGATCGGCAAGTCTCTGTCCTCGGCAGTTCCAAGGAAGGGACCTATCTCGTCAAGGAAAGGCATGAACACGACTTCGAGGTTTAGTTTCGGCAAAAGCTGAGCCAGGACGGCTCGGGCTGCCGGGGCTCTGTGGTCGATAATGCGCTCGATCTCGGCCAGGTTGTATCGTCCCGTGACGCCGCGGAGAACCGGCAGCCCCAGGCTGAGGATATCGAGTATCAAGCGGGGAGCGCCCCGGTCCGAGATCAGTCCTGAAAGGATGACGCCGGAATCGAGGAAGACCTTAACCGTCCTTCGTTCCATAGGTCTCCTCGTAAAGCTTGGTCCGGTCGTTCTTCAGCCCATGGAGCAGCTCCTCCGCGGTCACACCGGCTCGCTTCATGAGTTTACGGATCTCGCGACGCGCCTCCTCGAGGCCCAGCTTTTTCGGCGTAACCAGGATCGAGTCCCCGATGGGGATGATCGAAACGGCCTCACCGTCATAGAGAGCCCCCTTCTCCCTGACCTCTTTGGGTATGGTCAGCTGCCCGCGCTCCCGGATGCGGGATCTGTAGGGCTTGAAGGTGTCCATCGTTTTTCTCCAGAACTTAGTATGATTTCAGCTTATCTGATTTCTGATTATTCGTCAAACAATACAAATTCCAACGAAGATTGATCGGAATCATCGGGCCCGGATCTAGCGCGCGAAAAGAAAAGGGCCGGGCCCCTCGAAGGCGGCCCGGCCCCTTGTTAATCCTTCTCGGCGGCGCGCTGTCCCGGCGCCGCAACCTTTACTTAGGCACTTCGCTGAGCTTGATGCCCAGGGCGTCGGCCACGCCCTTGCCGTAGGCCTTGTCGGCCTTCAGACAATTGCCGATGTGCCGGACCTTGACGGCCATGGGGGCGTTGCGGATATCGGCGGCCGTGTTCTCGAAAAGAGCCTTTTGCTGGGCCGGCGTCATCAGCCGGAAGAGCTTCCCCGGCTGGGTGTAGTAATCGTCGTCGTCCTTGCGGAAGTCCCAGCGGTCGGCGGCGCCCTCGAGGGCGAGCGGCGGCTCGGCGAAGTCCGGCTGCTCGCGCCATTCGCCGTAGCTGTTGGGCTCGTAGCCGAGCGTGCTGCCCTGGTTGCCGTCGACGCGCATCTGGCCGTCCCGGTGGAAGCTGTGGACCGGGCAGCGCGGCGCGTTCACCGGGATGAGGTGGTGGTTGACCCCCAGGCGGTAGCGCTGGGCGTCGCCGTAGGAGAACAGGCGGCCCTGCAACATCTTGTCCGGAGAGAAGCCGATCCCGGGAACGATGTTGGCCGGATTGAAGGCGGCCTGCTCGACATCGGCGAAATAGTTGTCCGGGTTGCGGTTGAGCTCGACGACGCCCACCTCGATGAGCGGGAAGTCCTTGTGAGACCAGACCTTGGTCAGGTCGAAGGGATTGTAGGGCATCTTGGCGGCGTCCTTCTCCGGCATGATCTGGAAATACATCGTCCAGCGGGGGAAGTCGCCCTTCTCGATGCTCTCGTAGAGGTCGCGCTGGTGGCTCTCGCGGTCCTTGCCGACCAGGGCCTCGGCCTCCGCGTTGGTCAGGTTCTTGATGCCCTGCTGGGTCCTCAGGTGGAACTTGACCCAGAAGCGCTCGTTCCCGGCGTTGATGAGGCTGTAGGTATGGCTGCCGTAGCCGTGCATGTGGCGGTACGTGGCCGGGATGCCGCGGTCGCTCATGACGACGGTCACCTGGTGCAGGGCCTCGGGGAGCGAGCTCCAGAAATCCCAGTTGTTCCGGGCGCTCCGCAGGTTCGTACGCGGGTCCCTCTTGACGGCGTGGTTCAGGTCCGGGAACTTGAGCGGGTCTCGCATGAAGAAGACGGGCGTGTTGTTGCCGACCAGGTCCCAATTGCCCTCTTCCGTGTAGAACTTGACGGCGAAGCCGCGGATGTCCCGCTCGGCGTCGGCCGCGCCGCGCTCGCCGGCGACCGTCGAGAAGCGGATGAACAGGTCGGTCTTCTTGCCCACGGCCGAGAAGAGCTTGGCCTTGGTGAACCGCGTCACGTTCTTGGTGACCTTGAACGTGCCGAAGGCGCCCGAGCCCTTGGCGTGCATGCGGCGTTCGGGGATGACTTCCCGGTCGAAGTGCCCCAGCTTCTCCAGATACCAGACGTCCTGGAGCAGGGCGGGGCCGCGGGGCCCGGCCGTCATGGTGTTCTGGTTGTCGGCGACGGGTGCGCCGGCGACGGTCGTCAGCTTCTTCTTCGTCTCTCTCTTTTTCGCCATTTTTCCCTCCCTATCGATATTATTTTCGCGTACTCAGAAGTTCTCGGCCAGGATCTCGTAGTAGGCCCGGGGGTGCTTGCAGGCCGGACACACGGCGGGCGCTTCCGGGCCCTCGTGGACGTAGCCGCAGTTGATGCAGTGCCACTTGACGGGCGCCGGACGCTTGAAGACCTGGCCGGTCTCGACATTGGCCGCCAGCTTGAGGTAGCGCTTTTCGTGGAATTCCTCCACTTCGGCGATCTCCTTGAAAGAGGTTGCGATCTCGGGGAAGCCCTCGTCCCGAGCGGTTTTTTCGAAGGAGGCGTAGATATCGCTCCACTCCATCCTCTCGCCGGCCGCCGCGGCCTCGAGGTTGGCCCGGGTGTCCCCGATGACGCCGGCCGGGTAGGCGGCGGTGACCTCGACCTCGCCCCCCTCCAGGTGCTTGAAGAAGACCTTGGCGTGTTCCTTCTCGTTCTCGGCGGTCTCCGTGAAGACGGCGGCGATCTGCTCGTATCCCGCCTTGCGGGCCGCGCCGGCGAAATACGTGTAACGGTTGCGCGCCTGCGACTCGCCGGCGAAGGCCTTCAGCAGGTTCTTCTCGGTCTCGGTGCCCTTGATGGATCGGCTCATGTGTCATGACTCCTTTCGTTTATTGAGGACGGCTGATGGCAGTCGGCGCACCAGCCCCGGAATTCCGTTTGATGACCCGAAACGACGAAACCCGTGCGCTCGGCGATCAGGCCGTCGAGCCCCGGGTCGACGGGCAGGTCCAGGTCGACGACCCGCCCGCAGGCCTCGCAGCGGAAGTGATAGTGGGCGTCCTGGCGGATCTCGTACCGCGACAGGGTGCCGCGGATGTCCAGGACCGAGACCTTCCCGCTTTCGATCAGGACTTGCAAGTTGCGGTAGACCGTGCCTTTGCTGATACTCGGGATGACCTTGCGGACGGAGTCATAGATACGGTCGGCCGTCGGATGCGATCTCGTCCTCCTCAGGAAATCGAGTATCGCCTTCCTCTGCCTGGTCTCTCTTTGGGCCTTATTGATATTCATTCCTGTTACTGATAATAAGGCAAAAACAAAGCGCTTGTCAAGCCCCCCCATACATCTTTGGGGACACGTACCATCGGTACATGTCACCTTGTGCGGCTACTTCTTCGGGTAGGCCGGCTTGGGGGCGAACTTCAACGGGTTGGCCTTGATCTTCTCCAGCATGACCGCGATGGCCTTCTCGAGCTGGAGGTCCCGGCCGGCCATGACCGAGCCGGGGTCGTTGTCGACCAGGATGTCGGGGTCGGCGCCGTGGTTCTCGACCAGCCACTTCCCTTCTTTGCCGTAAAAGGCGTTGTTCGACTGATTGACCGAGCCGTTGTCGATCGTCAGCTGCGCGTTGAGGATGCCGACCAGGCCGCCCCAGGACGGGACGCCGACGACCGGCCCCAGCTTGCGGGCCTTGAAGTGCTCGACGAAGGCCTCGCCGTCCGAGCCGTTGTTCTCGTTGGATATGACCACGTAGTTGCCGTTGCCGGCCGACCCCGGATAGCGGAACGGGACCATGTCCCGGAGGTTGTTGTAGGCCGTGAGCTCCCGCTCGAGCTTGTCGATGAGGAAGTATTCGGTCCAGCCGCCGGAGTTGCGCCGGACGTCGATGATGACGCCTTCCTTATAGCGAAACGCTCGCCAGTACTTGTCGAACTCGCCGACCCCGCCGCCGCCCATGGCGTTGATGTGCATGTAGCCGACGCGCCCGCCCGTGGCCTTGTCGATGGCCTTGATGTTGTCTTCGATCCAGCGGAAGTAGCGCATCTGCGCGTCGCTGCGGACGGGCTCGATCTCGTAGGTCTTGGCCCCCGCCATCGACGGCGTCGCGTTGACCGTGACCTTGATCTTTTTCCCGGCCGTCGTCTGGAGGAGCCTGAAGTAGTCGTCGCCGGCCTTGAGCGGCGTGCCGCCGATGGCCAGGAGGAAGTCCCCTTCCTTCACGGCGATGTCCGGCCGGGCGAGCGGTCCGGCCAGATTGAGGTTGACGTCGGTCGGGCCGTAGATCCTGGCCAGCTTGTAGAGGCCCGTGGCCTTGTCGGCGACGAGGTCGGCGCCGAGGAGGCCCGTATAAACGGGGGTGGACGGCGTCGCGCCCGGGCCGAAGTCGCCGCCGCCGACGTAGGTGTGCGAGACGCACAGCTCGCCGACCATCTGGGACAGGACCCAATTGAGCTCGGCCCGCGAGGACAGCTCGGGGATGTAGGCCCGGTACTTGTCGCCCATGGCCTTCCAGTCGCGGCCGTGGAAGCCGGCGTCGTAGAAGAAGTCGCGGTACCAGCGCCAGGCGTCGTTGAAGATCTGGTGCCACTCCTTCTGCAGGTCGACCTTGTAGACGAGGCCGGAGAGGTCGAGCTTGTCCCCCGCCGATTTGGAGGCGAAGGCCTTGTCGACCGCGGTCGTGAAGAAATCGGACTCGCGGCGGACGAGGAGCGTGCCGCCGTCGGGCGACAGGGAGAAGTCGCGGACCTTGCCGTCGAGGACCGTGTCCTTGCGCCCGGCCATGTCGAAGACGTGGAGCGACCACTTGGTCGCGCCCGTAGGCTTGGAGATGTCCTCGTATTCGTCCTCGGTGAACTCGTCGACCGCGAGCCAGAGGACCTTGCCCTTCCCGGCCTTGAGGTGGAAATAGTTGCCGGCGGGGACGGGCAGCGGGAACGTTCGCTTGACGAGGCCCTCCGCGTCGATCCGGAAGGGCGCGGGGGCGGCCTTCTTGTCGTCCTTCTCCCCAGGCTCGCCGGCGAAGGGCGGGGCCTCTCCGGCCCGGAGCTGGACGGCCATGACCTGCTGGGGCGTCGCGACGACGTGGTTGTCCTCGTAGAAGTCCATGCGCAGGGCGAAGTCCCGGCTCGAGACGTAGTAGAGGTAGTCCCCGCTCGCGTCGAAGGCCGGATAGAGGTTGTCGTAGAAGTCGGTCGTCGCCGCGATCCTCTTCCCGGCCTCGATGTCGTAGAGGAAGATCTGGCTGTTGCGGTTGGCCTGGACGAAGCTGTAGGCGATCCACTTGGAGTCGGGCGACCAGACGTAGTCGGCGATCTCCCAGGTGAACTCGTCGTTCTTCATCTGGTTGGAGGAATCGGCCTTGACCAGCTTCTTCGTCGCGAGGTCGACCCAGAAGATCGCGTAGTCCTTGTTGCCGAAGAGGATCTTGCGGCCGTCGGGCGACCAGAGGAGCTTGTACACGGTCCGGTCGAGCCCGGTCGTGATCTGCGTCCAGTCGCCGCCGGCCGCGGGCTGGGTGTAGAGCTGGTAGTCGCCGCTCCTGTCGCTGAAGAACGCGACGGTTTTCCCGTCCGGGGAGAGGGCCGGGTACATCTCGCGCGTGCCCGGCGTGCCGGACAGGTTCTCGGCCGGGCTGTGACCGGTGGGGACGCGGAAGACGTCGCCGCGCGCCGCCAGGACGACGGCCTGGCCGCCGTCGCCGACGCCCGCCGTCTGGATGTAATCCTTGGGATTGACGACCCGGTCGCGCAGGGCCCAGCGGTCCGACGGGACCTTGACCGAGATCCGGGTGTCCGCGCCGGACGCGACGTCGAGGACGTGGATCCGGCCGTCCTGGACGTAGACGATGGACCGGCCGTCCGTGTGCGGGAACATGACGTCGAAGTCGCCGTATTTGGTGACCGGGGCGGCGTCCTTCGTGCCGAGCTTCTGGGTGTAGAGGTTGGAGATGCCGTTGCCGCGGTCGGAGACGAAGTACATCAGGCCGCCGGCCCACATCGGGTAGCTGTTCTTGCCGACGTAGTCCGTGACGGGCGTGTAGGTCTTGGCGACGGCGTCGTAGAGCCAGATGTCCTGGTACTGGCCGCCCTTGTAGCGCTTCCAGTAGTACTCCTCGTTGCCGCGCCGGCAGAAGAGGAACTGGTGCTTCTCGGGGACGAAGCTGACGAGGACGCCCCGGTCGAGAGGCAGGCGCACGGGCGCTCCGCCCTTGACGCCGACGGAAAAGAGGTTCGGGTCGCGGCCGACGACGTTCTCGAACATCGACCGGAAGACGATCTCGGAGCTGTCGGGCGTCCAGGCGACGACCTGGGCGCCGCCGGGATTGTAGGTCAGGCGGACGGGTGCGCCGCCCTCGGACGGCATGACGTAGACGGCCGGGGCACCGTCGTAGGTCGCCGTGAAGGCCAGCCACTTTCCGTCGGGCGAGAGCTTGGCGAAGTTTTCGGTCCCGGGGAAGGTGGTCAGGCGCGCGGCGACGCCGCCCTTGGCGTCGACGGACCAGAGGTCCGATTCGTACGTGAAGACGATCCTGTCGTTGTGGATGGTCGGGTAGGTGAAGAAGCGGCCCTCGTCGGCGGCGACGGCGGCGGCGGCGATGACGAGGATCGCCAGGAACACGCTCAGGGATCTTTTCATCTTTATCCTCCTCGGGGCCCGGCCGGGCGCTCGCGCGGAGCCGGGGCGCGACGGCGAGATCGGAGGCAGGCGACCGCCTCACCCGACGATGATAGCCGCGACGAGCGCCGGAATCAAGCGGACGCCTGGATGGCGCCGAGCTTCCGGCCGACCTTGCGGAACTTGTCGAGCGCGAAGGCGATCTGTTCGGTCGAGTGGGCCGCGCTGATCTGGACCCGTATCCTGGCCTTGCCCACCGGGACGATGGGATAGCTGAAGCCGATGACGTAGATCCCCTCTTCGAGAAGGGCGGTGGCGAAATCCTGGCTGAGCCGGGCGTCGTCGGGGAGATGGCCGAAGAGGACCGGCACGATGGGGTGGATCCCGGGGACGATCCGGAACCCGGATTGCTCCATGCCGGCGCGGAAGAGGCGGGTATTGGCCATGAGCTTCTCCCGCAGCTCGGCCGATTCTCCGAGGATCTTGAGGACCTCGACCGTAGCCCCGGTGATGGCCGGGGACAGCGAGTTGGAGAAGAGGTAGGGGCGCGAGCGCTGGCGCAGGAACTCGACGATCTCGCGGCGGCCGGCGACGCAGCCGCCGGAGGCCCCGCCCAGGGCCTTGCCGAAGGTCGTGACGACGAGGTCGACCCGGTCCATGCAGCCGCAGTGCTCGTGCGTGCCCCGGCCGGTCGGCCCGATGAAACCCGTGGCGTGCGAGTCGTCGACGAGGACGAGGGCCTCGTAGCGGTCGGCCAGGTCGCAGATCCTGTCGACCTGGGCGATCGTGCCGTCCATGGAAAAGACGCCGTCCGTGACGATGAGCTTGAACTTCGCCTCGCGGGCTTCGCCGAGCTGGTCCTCGAGGTCGTCCATGTCGTTGTTGCGATAGACGAACCGCTTCGCCTTGGCCAGGCGGACGCCGTCGATGATCGAGGCGTGGTTGAGCTCGTCGGAGATGATGGCGCATTTCTCGTCGAGGAGGGGCTCGAAGACGCCGCCGTTGGCGTCGAAGGCCGAGGAGTAGAGGAGGACGTCATCCATGCCCAGGAAGTCGGCCAGGCGCCGCTCGAGCTCCCGGTGGACCTGCTGCGTGCCGCAGATGAAGCGGACCGAGGCCAGGCCGAAGCCCCAGCGGAAGAAGGCGTAGTTGGCCGCGGCCATGACCCGGGGGTCGTTGCAGAAGCCCAGGTAATTATTGGCGCAGAAGTTGAGGACTTTCGCGCCCGCCTCGGTGCGGATCTCGACGCCTTGCGGGGTCTCGAGGACGCGTTCCTTCTTGTAGAGACCGCGCTCCCGGATATGGCCGAGCTCCGCGACGAGGTGGTCTTTGAATTTTCCGTACATGGGCGCTCTCCGTTCGAGGCCGGGGATATTATAGGGGGAAGGCCGGGAAAAACAAGGCCGGGCGGCTCTCGGCGGGTTAGGGGCTGTCGGAGGCGATCTCAGTGGACTGAGAGAAGTGAAAGCGCCACCGCCCGTCCCGCCACAGATAGATATCGACGAAGCGAACGCGGTGACGGAATTCCGTCGCTTCGTAAAGGCCGCTGATCGATCCGAGACCGGTCAACAGGCCGACTACGCCCAGGACCTCGACGGCCAGGTCCTCGACCTCGAACATGTCGAGACGGAGGCCGCTCGGCCCGTAGGCGTCTAGCACGGCCTGCCGGCCTTCGACGTCGCCACGGATGGAGTGGGACCGGAAATCCTCGTCATAGAGCTCTCGAATAGCTTCCCCATCACCGGACAGGAGCGCGTCGCGGACGGCCCGGAAAGCGGCCAGCAGGCCCTCGCGATCGGGCCCGGACGGCGGGTTCAGGCGCTCGGACATAGTTGCCTCCGATCTTACATTCTGTGGACGACCGAAGGCGAGGCCTGGGCCGTCGGCCAGATGACGACGTCGCTGACGTTGACGTGGAGCGGCCGGGTGGCGCACCAGACGACCGCGTCGGCGATATCGTCCGGCCCGAGGGGGGTCAGACCCCGGTAGACCTTGCCGGCCTTTTCGGCGTCGCCGTGGAAGCGGACCAGGCTGAACTCGGTCTCGACCATGCCGGGCGCGACCTCGCTCACGCGGATGGGCGTCCCGTTGAGGTCGAGGCGCAGGCCCTTGGACAGGGTCCGGACGGCGAACTTGGTCGCGCAGTAGACCGCCCCGGCCGGGTAGACCTCGTGACCGGCGATGGAGCCGATGTTGATGATGTGGCCCCGCCCGCGCTCGACCATTCCGGGGATGACGGCCCGGCTGACATAGAGGAGCCCCTTGACGTTCGTGTCGATCATCTCTTCCCAGTCGCTGACGAGCCCGCCGGGCAGCTTGTCCAGACCGCGGCTCAGGCCGGCGTTGTTGACCAGGACGTCGATGGCCCGCCATTCCTCCGGCAGGCCGGCGACGGCCCCGTCGACCGCGGCCCGGTCGCGGACGTCGAGCCAGAAGTGACGGACGGGGACTTTGTGCTCGGAAGCGATCGTCCGGGCCAGAGCCTCGAGCCGGTCCTCCCGGCGCGCGCAAAGCAGGATCCGGGCCCCCAGCCCGGCGAACGCCCGGGCCGTCGACTCCCCTATCCCGGAGCTCGCCCCGGTGACGAAAACGATCCTGTCCTTCAACGATTGCATCGTCGCTCTCCTTAATGATCGGTTCCGGCGAAAGATAAGGGCAAAGCATAAGAGCCGGGCGGCCTCAAGTCAAGCCGACAACTCGGACAAAATGGGCGGATAAAATGGGGGAGATAAAATGGGGGACATGATACCTGTTTCCATTTTTATGGAAGGGGCAGACAGGGAGATGGGGGCTGGGAGCGAATAAATGGGAAATGGGTATCATGTCCCCCATTTGCGGGCCCGCTCGGCCCTTCGTTGAGGCCGGCGGCAAAGCAACATATAATACCGGGGCCATGAACACCGCCGTTGTCCCCTCTCCCGCCTGCCCGCCGTTCCTGAAAAGATGGCTGATCGCCGCCCGGCCCTGGTCGTTCCCGGCCTCGGCCATGCCGGTCCTCTTCGGCACGGCCCTCGCCGTCGTCATCGGCGGCGCCCGCTTCTCCCCGCTCCGCTTCCTCTGGGCCCTGGTCACCATGATGGTCCTCCACGGCGCGGCCAACATGCTCAGCGACGTCTACGATTACCGCCACGGCCTCGATCGCGATGTGACGCCGGTCAGCGGGGCCGTCGTCCGCGGCTGGCTGACGGACGCCCGGGTCCTGCGCGGAGCGATGGCTCTATTCGGCCTGGGTGCGGCATCGGGACTCCTCATCGCCGCCGTGACCGGGCCCGCCCTCTTCGCCGTCGGGGGGATCGGAGTGGCCGTCGGCGTCTGCTACACTCTCCTCAAGGCCCGCGCCCTCGGCGACCTGGCCGTCTTCCTCGATTTCGGGCTCCTCGGCGGGGCCGGCGCCTGGATCGTGCAGACGGGCCGGTTCTCCTGGCTTCCCGTCTTTTGGACCGTGCCCATGGCCTTGCTCGTCATCGCCATCCTACACGCCAACAACTGGCGCGACATCCGCTCCGACGTTGAGCAGCGCGTGAATACGGTGGCCGGGCTCCTCGGCGACCGCGGCTCTCTCGCCTACTACGGCGGCCTCGTCTTCGCCCCGTTCGTCATCGACCTCGCCCTCGTCGCCGTCCCACGGCTGGCCGGAGGCCGGGTCCGCCCCATGCCCCTGACCTTCCTCGTCGTCCTGCTGGCTCTGCCGAGCGCCGTCCTCCTCTGGGGCCGGGCCGTCGGGCGCGCGTCGCCCCGCAAGCCGATGGACTTCGTCATTCTGGACGGCGCCACCGCCAACCACAACCTCGTCTTCGGCCTGCTCAGCACGGCCGCGGTCGTCCTCGAGGGCTTTCTGAGGCGGGGATGAGCGGGGCGCGGCGGG
>JBGSUG010000045.1:0-26114 GCA_041736225.1 Candidatus Aminicenantales bacterium
CAGGCCGCCTCGAGCACAGGGCCGCCGGCCGCGCGCGCCGCGCCGAGCCAATAGGCCACGTCGAAATCGAGCGAGTCGAAGAGCAGGTCATAGAGCTCGGGGGAATCGTAGGGGGTCGGGTTCGGCCTGTCGTCCATGGGGCACCTCCCGGACATCATAGGCGACGCGCCCCGGGATGGCAAAGAAAAAATGTGCTATCCTGGGGCCGGTCCGCACCGTGAAGGAGGAGAACATGGCCAACTCCATTTTCCAGGTCGATGCGTTCGCGTCGGAGCCCTTCAAGGGCAATCCGGCCGGCGTATGCCTGCTCCGGGGCCCGGCCGAAGACGCCTGGATGCAGAGCGTCGCCGCCGAGATGAACCTGGCCGAAACGGCCTTCCCGCTGGCCGAAGGGGACGGCTTCAGCCTGCGCTGGTTCACGCCCAAGGTCGAGGTCAAGCTCTGCGGTCACGCCACGCTGGCGACGGCCCACGTCCTCTGGGAGCAGGGCATCCTTCCGGCGGGCCGCGAGGCGCGCTTCCAAACCCTGAGCGGGCTCCTGACGGCGCGGCGCGACGTAGACCTCGTCGAGCTCGACTTCCCGGCCCGGCCTCCCCTGCCGAAGGTCCCGGACTGGGCCGAATCCGTCGTCGGCGCCCTGGGGATCAAGCCCGCCGCCATCGTCCTGAGCGCGGAGGACGTTCTCTTCGAGGCGGCCGACGAAGAGGCGGTGCGCTCGGTCCAACCCGACTTCGCCGCCCTCCGCTTGCTCCCGGCGCGCGGCGTCATCGTCACCAGCCGGTCGTCCTCGCCGGACTACGATTTCGTCTCGCGCTTCTTCGCCCCGGCCGTCGGCGTCGACGAGGACCCGGTGACGGGCTCGTCCCACACCGTGCTCGTCCCCTACTGGGCCAAAAAGCTCGGGAAAAGCGAGTTCACCGCTTACCAGGCCTCAGCCCGCGGCGGCATCCTCCGCCTGCGCCTCGCGGGCGACCGGGTCAAGATCGCCGGCCGGGCGGTCACTGTGATCAAGGGAGAGCTCTTCGCCTGACTTTAGGCGATCGCGACGCGGACCGGCGTCGGCCCGAGGAGGCGGACGAGGTCTTTCGGCTCGAGTCCGACGATGAACCCGCGCTTGCCGCCGTTGATGTAGATCCCGGGGAGCTCCAGGATGGTGGACTCGACGTAGACCGGCATCGGCTTGCGCAGGCCGAAGGGCGAGGTGCCCCCGACCATGTAACCGGAGTGCCGCTCGGCGGCGTCGGGCGCGCAGGGGTGGACGGACTTGACGCCGAGAACCCGGGCCAGCTCCTTCGTCGAGACCTCGCGGTCGCCGTGCATGAGCACGACGAAGGGTTTCTTCGCCTCGTCCTCCATGACCAGCGTCTTCACGACCGCGTGCTCGTCGACTCCGGCCTGGGCCGCGAACGCCGCGGTGCCCCCATGCTCGACATACATGTAGGGATGCTCGGTGAACGCGACGCCGGCCTGCCGGAGGGCCCGAACCGCCGGAGTCGCCGGGGCCTTATCGTGTCCCATCGGGCTTGCGTTCCGGCTCGGTGTGGACCAGGACCTGTTCGATCGCCGGATTGTCGCTTTTGAGCGCCTCCTCGATCCGGGAGGAGAGCCTGTGGGCCTCGACGACGGGCAGGTCCCGGTCGAACCCGCAGTGGAAGGAGACGGCCAGCCGGTCGCCCTGGCGCCGGACGAGGATGCTGTGGCAGCAATCCTTGCCCGCGATGCCGTTCGCGATCGTTCTCACCCGTTCGACGAGCGGCCCCTCCTCGGCCGTGACGTCCCGGCCGTTGCCGATGCCCGTGCCGCGCGATTCGATGTGGGTGTTGATGCGCGCGATCCTCGGGATCCCGGCCCGCAGATCCTGCTCGACGTGGCTTGCCAGGTCGTGGGCCTGGTGGAGGAGGAGGTGGTCGTCGACCTCGATGTGGAGGTCGACGTGGACGTCGCCGTGGTCCTCGTGGACGCTGATGTTGTGGACGGGGATCTGGTTCCGGTCGGCGATCGCCCGGATGCGCCGGGCCAACGTTTCCCGCTCGCTCTCCTTCGGATCGGTGTGGATGACGACGTCCGCGTCCGGGACGAGGGCCTGGATCCGGGCCTCGACGCTTTCGGCGATGGCGTGGGTCCGTTCGAGCGACAGGTTGCGGTCGACCTCGATGGTCATGTCGACGAAGGTCCGGGGGCCCGACTGGCGGAGGCGGACCTGGCCCGAGCTCAGGACGCCCTCGGCCGCGGCGGCCGCGGCGGCGATCTTCTCCTTCAGTCCCTCCGGGGCGCGGTCGAGGAGGACGTCGATCGTCCGCTTGCCGAGCCGGTAGCTGACGAAGAGGACGATAAAAGCGACGGCCAGGGCGGCCACCGCGTCGGCCCGGTTGAGGAAGGCCGCCTTCCCGGGGAAGAACTTCTGCCCTATCCAGACCAGGGCCAGGCCGCCGAGGACGACGGCCGAGCTCCAGACGTCGGTCGAGAAGTGGAGGGCGTCGGCCTCGAGGGCCTGGCTGCGGTGCTTCTTCGCGGCCCGGGCGAGCATTCTCGACCGGCTGACGTCGATGGCGATCGAGACGATGACGACGAGGAAGGCCCACAGGCTGGCTTCGACGTGGACTTCGCGGAAGAAGATCCGGCGCACGGCCTCGGTGATGATCCAGGCGCAGGTGACGAAAAGCAGCAGGGTCTCGACGAGGGCCGAGATGTTCTCGACCTTGCCGTGTCCGTAGGGGTGCGCTTCGTCCGCCGGCCGGTCCGAGACGCTGACGGCGATGAGGGTGATCAACGCGGCGACGAGGTCGAGCCCCGAATGCGCGGCCTCGGCCAGGATGCCGAGCGAGCCGCTGAGGAGGCCGACCACGAGCTTCATCCCGGTCAGGCCCAGGGCGGCCAGCACGGAGCTCCCCGCGGCCCGCCTCTTCTCGTGGCGGGTCAGGTCGATGGTCGAGACTTCTTCGTTGGACACGGCTTTCGGCGCTTTCTGAAGAAGTTATACTAACACTCCGGATGAATGCAAGCAACGCCGTGAACGGAGCCCCGCGCGCCGTTGACAGCGTTCCCCGCCTGGACTATATTGCGCGCGCTGGACAAGGAGGGACCGCATGGACGCCGTTTTCCTCGCCCGTCTCCAGTTCGGGCTCATCGCCGGATTCCATTACCTGTTCCCGCCGACGACGCTGGGCCTCACGTTCATCGTCGTCATCCTCGAAACGCTCCACGCGCGGACGCAGAACGACGCCTACAAGCGTCTGTCCGCCTACCTGGTCAAAGTGCTGGGGACCGTCTTCGTCATGGGCGTCGCCACGGGCATCTCCCTCGAATTCGCCTTCGGCAACAATTGGGCGGCCTACTCCCGGACGGTCGGCGACGTCTTCGGCGCGCCCCTGGCCGCCGAGGCCGTCTTTTCCTTCTTCCTCGAGTCCGTGTTCCTGGGCATCCTCGTCTTCGGCCGCGACCGGGTCAAGCCGAAGACCTACCGTCTCTCGGCCTTCCTCGTCTTCTTGGGGGCCCACCTCTCGGGGCTGTGGATCATCATCGCCAACTCCTGGATGCAGACCCCCGCCGGCTTCCGCATGGAGGGCGGCCGGGCCGTCCTCGACGACTTCTTCGCCGCCGCCTTCAATCCGTCGACGGTCGTCCGCTTCGTCCACACCATCCTGGGCGGCTGGATGACGGGCGCACTCGTCGTCCTGGCCATCGCCGCCTAGCTCGTGCTCAAGGGACGGGCGGCCGACAAGGCCGCCCTTCTGATGAAGCCGGCGCTCGCCCTCTTCGCCGTCTCGGCCGTCCTCCAGCTCGGCACGGGCCACGCCCACTCGGTCCAGGTGACCCGCACCCAGCCGGAGAAGATGGCCGTCTTCGAGGCCCTGTGGCGGACCCAGGACGGGGCCCCTTTCACCGTGTTCGGCATCCCCGACGAGAAGAACGAACGGACGCTCCTCGCCGTCCGGATCCCGAAAATGCTCAGCTTCCTCGTCCACTTCGATCCGAACGGCCGGGTCCTCGGCCTCGACGAGTTCCCGAAGGAGGAGCAGCCGCCCGTCCTCCTTCCCTTCGCCAGCTACCACGTGATGATCCTTCTGGGCCTGGGCTTCATCGCGATGGGGGCCTGGGGCGTTTGGCTCCAGGCGCGCAGGAAGCTCGTCACGAGCCGCGGTTTCCTGAAGCTCCTGATCTTCGCCGTCCCCCTCCCCTATCTCGCCAACGAGCTCGGCTGGATCGCGGCCGAGGTCGGCCGTCAGCCCTGGGCCGTGTACAAGGTCCTGAGGACCGCGGACGCCGCCTCGTCGGTCGTCCCCGCCGGGAACATCCTCTTCTCGATCGTCCTCTTCACGCTCATCTACACGCTCATCGGTGCCGCGGGGCTCGGGATCATCCTCAAAACGGTCCGCGGCGGGCCGGACGGCGAAGCGGCGGCCGCCGGGAAAGGGGCGGTCTGATGGAAGCCGGGACTTTCCTCCAGAACGTCTGGTTCCTGCTCATCGGCGTCCTCTTCGCCGGGTACTCGGTCCTCGACGGCTTCGATCTCGGCATCGGCGTCCTCCTCCCGTTCCTGGCCAAGACCGAGGACGAGAAGCGGGCCCTCCTCGGGGCCATCGGGCCGGTGTGGGACGGCAACGAGGTCTGGCTGCTGGCCGGGGGCGGGGCGCTCTTCGCCGCCTTTCCCCCGGCCTACGCGACGGTCTTCAGCGGCTTCTACCTGGCGCTGATGCTCGTCCTCTTCGCGCTCATACTCCGGGCCGTGTCGCTCGAGTTCCGGGCCCACGATCCGGCCCGAAAAGGCTTCTGGGAGGCGGTCTTCGTCGGCTCCAGCCTCCTGCCGGCGTTCCTCTTCGGCGTCGCCCTGGGGAACGTCGTGGCCGGCGTGCCGCTCGACGCCCGGGGCGAGTACGCCGGGACCGTGTTCACCCTTTTGCGTCCCTGGCCCCTCGCCGTTGGCGTTCTCGGCCTGTGCGTCTTTCTGCTGCAAGGCAGCGCTTACGCCGTTCTCAAAACCGGCGGAGCCGTTCGCGAGCGGGCCAGGCGGGCGGCCAGGGTCCTGGCCGGCCTGGTCTTCGCCGCGCTCTTCGCGGCCTTCTTCCTCGTTTTGGTCTTCTTTCCCTATCTCTTCGACCGGCCCCCCTCCTGGCTCATCGGCAACTTCGTCTGCCTGTTGTGCGTCCTCTTCCTCGTCGCCCTGAAAAAAGGCCGGGACGGGTTGGCCTTCATCTTCTCCTCGGCCATTTTCGCCGGCCTCTGGGGCGTCATCGGAGCGATCCATTACCCGAACCTGGTCAGGGCCGCCGACCCGGCCCTCAGCCTGACGGTCGCCAACGCTTCTTCGAGCCCGCTCGCGCTCAAGATCATGCTTGTCATCGCCCTGGCCGGCATGCCCCTCGTCGTCGGCTACACCGTCTTCGCCTACCGGGTGTTCAAGGGCAAGGTCCGGCCAGGCGAGGGCGGGTATTAGCACGATCGCGTTCTTCCGCCGGATGGGAGAAGATCCCTATTTTGGCCGATTTGACAGTCCCCGGGCGGTCCACTATATTGCCCTTGGGCGGCAGGCCATGAGAAAAACAGCTTGCATCATCCTGTTCGGCGCGGCCTTCTCCCTCGCCGCTTTCGGTCAGACGACCGCGGATGCGGCCCGGTCCCTCGACGCCCGGGTCCGGGAATTCCTGGCTTTGCAGAAGGACCAGTGGCGTGAGGAGAACGTCACCGCGACCGACGGCCGGATCCTCCACGACCTCATCCTCAAGCGGCGCTACATCCGGGCCCTCGAGATCGGGACGTCGACGGGCCATTCGGGCATCTGGCAGGCCTGGGCCCTGAGCAAGACCGGCGGCTCCCTCATCACCGTCGAGATCGAGGAGTTCCGCCACCTCGCGGCCACGCGGAATTTCAAGGCTGCCGGCCTTGACGGGCTCATCGATGCCCGCCTGGCCGACGCCCACGAGCTCGTCGGGGAGCTCGAGGGCCCGTTCGATTTCATCTTCATCGACGCCGACCAGAACTGGACCCCCAACTATTTCCGGGCTCTCCTGCCCAAGCTCGCTCCCGGCGGCTGTTTCGCCGTCCATAACGTCAACAGCCTGGGCTACATGAAGGGCGTCCGGGATTTCCTGGAACACGTCCGCTCGCTCGACTTCATGGAAACGACCGTCGAAGCGTCTTCGGGCGGGGGCATCTCGTTCAGTTTCCGCAAAAAGACGGCGCCCTTGGCTCGGAGTTCCGTTCGATGAGCGCTTCCTTCCGCGACCGGCTCCGCGCCGGCGACCGGCTCGTCGGAACGCTTCTCAGCCTGCCCTCGCCCGAGCTGGCCGAGATCGCCTCGGCCGCAGGGTTCGACTGGCTCTTCCTCGACACGGAGCACGGGGCCCTCGGGCCCGGGGACGTCCTGCGTCTCGTCCAGGCCGCGCGCGAGCCGTGCGCCTGCCTGGTGCGCATCCCGGAATTGAGCGAGACGGGGATCAAGAAAGCACTGGATTCAGGCGCGTCCGGCATCATCGTCCCCCACGTCAACGGCGCCGCGGACGCCGTCAAGGCCGTCCACTGGGCCAAGTACCCTCCGGAGGGCGGCCGCAGCGTCGGCTTCAGCCGGGCCAACGGCTACGGGACCCGCTTCCAGGAGAACGTGGAAACGGCCAACGACGGAACGGTCGTCGTCGCCCAGGTCGAGCACATCGACGGGGTCCGGGCCATAGATTCCATCCTGGGCGTTTCCGGAGTGGACGCCGTTTTCATCGGACCTTACGATCTTTCGGCCAGCCTGGGCAAGCCCGGACGGATCCAGGATCCCGACGTCCGCGAAGCCGTGGCCTCGGTCGCGGCGGCCTGCGTTGCGAGGAAAGTGCCGGTCGGCATCTTCGCCGCGGGCATCCCGGGCGCCGTCCAAGCCCTCGGAGAGGGTTATACGCTGATCTGCGCGGGCATCGATATCGGCCTTTTCTCCCAGGCGATGGCCGACATCGTCCGGGCGCTCAGGCCAAGAAACCCTTGACAGGCCTCAACTTGTATACTAGATTTTGTGTGGATAACCATGGAGTTCTACAAAGTTTAGTATACCTTAATGGCCCGCGAGCAGATGGAGAGGTCCAACACAGGCGCATCGCCTATCGTTCTCGTCGTCGACGACGATCTTTCCTACCTCGATAAACTCCAGCGGGCCCTGCGGGACATCTACACCGTCCATACCACGACGAGCGGCGTCGAGGCCATCCATCTCATCAAGGCCCTGCCCGAAGTCAACGTTCTCGTCGTCAACGAGGACCTGCCCCGGATGAAGGGCACGGAACTGCTCCGCTTCCTCAACGAGATCTTCAAGAACTCCGACGCCATCATCAAGATCCTGCTGACCGCGTGTCCCTCGAACGGGACGACGATCGACCTGGCCAGCTACGGGCGCATCGACTGCTGCCTGGCCAAGCCGGAGGATCCGGCCGCCATCCGCCGGAAGATCGGCTTCCTCATCGCGCAGCGTTCCCGCGAGAAGCGGTCGTCCATGCGCGTTACGCTCGACGGCACACGGGATATCCGCATCGAGACCGGCCCGCTGGGCGAAGCCAAGCTGGTCAACCTCAGCGAGAACGGCATGTTCCTTAAAACCCTGTCGGCCCTCCCCGAGGGCTCGGCCATGCCGCTGAACATCACCCTGCCCGACGGCCGGTTGTATACGCTCAACGGCCGCGTCGTCCGCCAGGACCAGGACCAGGGCGGCGTGGCCGTCGCATTCGAGTCGCTCGACGACGCGAGCCGCTTCTCGCTCCTCCAGTTCATGTCGGATTACGTGGCCATCCGGGATCTCGACGAGCTCAAGCTCCGCTATCCGTTCCTCCGGACGGACGAGATGGTCCTCTTCGCCGACTCGGTCAAGATCGAGTCCCTCATGCGCGAAGCCCTCCGGCGCCGAGTCGAGGTCGCCGCCGTCCCGGCCAGGTCGGGCAATCCCGAGATCCTCGGTTTCGCCGATATCCGGCCGCCTTCCGTATGCCTCCTCGCCGGCGAGAAGCTCGACGTCAAGTTCAAGACTTCGGACCTTCTCTTCGTCTCCTATCAGATCGGTTATGCGACCTACAACTTCGAGACCATGATCTCCCGCATCTCCCCCGACGGCCGGACCCTCGTCTGCCTTTACCCGCGGGTCATGTTCTACTCGGAAAAGAGGGCCGAGAGGAGGATCAGCCCGGCCGGGGACCTGCGGGTCGAGATCCCCCTCCCCCTTCCGTTCGAGAGCAAGCTTCGGGGCCGTATCACGGACATCAGCCCGAACGGCATGAGCTTCATCGCCGTGGAGGGCGCGCCGGCTCTGCTCAAGGGGACGCCTCTCGAAACCGTCTCGATCCTCGACGGCGGCAAGCTTCTCTGGGAAGAGACGGGCGAGGTCCGCCACGTCATCCGCGCCGAGGCCGGGGAAGGCCCGGGACTGAAATACGGGGTGCAGTTCGGGATCAGCCGGATGAGCATCCAATCCGTCCACGCCCCCGACCCGGAATTCGCCCGGCGAGGCGACGATCCGCGCGACAAGGGGCCGGTCCGGGGCGCTCCGGGCCTGCCGGCCGATTTTGTCCGGACGATCCTCATGACGCCCCAGGTCATCCGGCTCGAGAACCGCCTCGGCGAGGAGATCGTCGGCCTCTTGAACACGGCCCTCCCGCTCGACGACAAGCCCGTCCCCGTCGTCATCATCCCGCCGGCCTTCGGCAAGACGAAGGAGGTCCTCTTCGGCTTGGCCCTGACCCTGTGCGAGAACTTCCGCCTCCTCGGCAAGCCGTTGGCCGTCGTCCGTTACGACGGCATCCGCAAGAAGGGAGAAAGCCACAACGATCCCGAAGCGGACGAACCACCCTACGAGATGCTCAATACGAATTTCAGCCAGGGGGCCTCGGACATCGTGACGGTCATGGATTGGCTCCAGACCAATCCGAAGCTCCGGGCGTCCTCCATCGTTCTTCTGACCTTCTCGTTCTCCGCCCTCGAGGCCAGGATCGTCCTGAGGGACGAGGCCCAGCGCCGCCGCATCGATTACTGGATCGCCTGCATGGGTACTCCGGAATTCCGCGACCTCATGGTCCGGGTCAACTGCGGTCTCGATTTCCTCGAACACTACCAGCTGGGGATCAAGCTCGGCGTCATGCCGGTCCTCGGCAACCTGGTCAACGTCGACACCTACGTCGCCGACGGCGTCGTCAACTCCGTGGCCACCCTCGAGCAGGCCCGGGAGGACATGCGTCATTTCGACCTGCCCATCACCTGGATCTACGGCCAGTTCGACAACTGGGTCCGGTCCGAGTTCATCCGCGACGTCATGAGCGTCCAGGTCGAGGCGCCGCGCGAGGTCATCTCCGTGCCCATCGGCCACAACGCCCGGACGTCCAAGGAAGGCCTGCGTCTCTTCGGGACGATCACCTCGCTGATCTACCGCTTCCTCCACAAGCAGCTCGTCCAGCCGGTCATGCCCGGACGGAAGGACATGGAGATCCTGCGCCGTGCCGAGAAGGACCGGCTGCCGCCCCGCAACCTCAAGAACCGGACAAGTTACTGGCAGCGCTACCTCATCGGCGACGACAAGCTCCTCGGCTTCGACGTCATGGCCCTGTCGGACGATTACCAACAGCTCATGCACGACCAGCTCGGCGCCCTGGAACTGCGGCCGGGCGACCGGCTCCTCGACCTGGGCGGCGGGACGGGGAACTTCGTCGAGCACCTCCTCGTCGCCGGCGGCGAGCTGCCGTCCCAGATCACCGTCGCCGACCTCATCCCCGAAGCGATGAGGAGAGCGGCGAAGAAGCTCCGAGCGCGCTTCCCGGTGCTCCGCGAGCCCGGCCGGTTCGACTTCATCGCGTTGGACCTGGAGATGAGCCGGTACCTGGCCGTCCGCCGATTCCTCGACGGCGAGGTCGGGACATTCGAGGAGATGGCCGATAAGATCGAAAACCTGACCCTCGAGAGCGCCATCAAGATCCAGGAGGACTATTCGCCCCGTCTGCACAGGATCCTCAGAGGCGAGCGCATCACCCCGGCTCACGACGACTGGCTGAAGACCCGCTTCGACCTCCACGAATACCGGATCATCACCGACTTCAACCGGGCTTCCCGGTACGTCCGGGGGCTCTCCCCGGCCAAGCCGGATTTCCGACGGCTGATCATGCCCGGCGGCCTCGAGGGCACTCTCCACCTGCCGGTCAAGGCGGGATGGTACAATAAGATACTGATGAGCCTCGTCCTGTCCTACATCTTCGACCCGGGCGAGACCCTGAGGGAGGCCCGGAGGATCATCATGCCGGGCGGCCTGCTGATCCTCTCGAGCATGCGGCCGGACACCGACGCATCGGGACCGTTCACGCGCCTCCTCGAAAAGATCGAGGCCATGCCCGAAGAGGCCCTGCCGCAGGAACGCCCGAAGGCGCTGCTCATCGAATCCCTGCGCGTCTTCCTCAACGACGCTCAGGAGCTCGTGGACCTCGAGGAGGCCGGAACGTTCGATTTCTTCGATCCGGAGAAGCTCGAGGCGCTGCTCGAGGAGACGGGCTGGGAGATCGTCCGGGTCGTCCCATCCTACGGGACGCCGCCCCAGGGCTACGTCTACGTCGCCAAAGCGAGAGAGGCCAATGGCAAGTCATGATCCGCAGTTCGAAGATCGTCTGAACCAGGAATACGACCTGCGAGGGCGGACGCGCATGGCGGCGTTCCTCAGCCTCGCCCTCTACACGGTGTTCATCGGGCTGGACGCGGTCTATACGCCGCAGTATTTCCTGACCTTTTTCTTCCTCCGCCTCACGGTCATGGCCGCCGTCGGCGTCATCCTGCTCCTGCTGAACAGGATCAAGACGAGCCACGGAGTCATGAACCTGGCCCTCGTCCTGGCCCTCGTCGACGCCGCCGGGATCGCCGTCATGATCTACATCCTCGGCGGCTTCCTGACGAGCTACTACCAGGGCCTGAACATCATCGTCATGGGCATGATCGTCCTCATCCCCCTGGCCTTCCGCTACACGATCTACCTCTACGTCTCGACTTGGTTCATGTACACGATCCCCAGCGTGATCAAGTACATCGTCGGCCAGAAGGCCGTGGTGGTCGACGGGCTCGAGATCGAGGTCTGGCGTTTCGTCGTCAACAACCTGACCTTCCTCACGTCGATCATCGTCGTGGGGGCCATCGGCTCGTCCTACATGGAGAGCATCCGCCGCCGCGAGCTCCGCAGCCGCCTCCAGCTCGAGGAGACCACGGGCCAGCTCAAGGAGTCGAACGAAAAGCTCAAGAGCCTCGACGAGCTCAAGACCCAGTTCTTCGCCAACGTCAACCACGAGCTCAGGACGCCGCTCACGCTGATGCTGGCCCCGCTCAAGTCCCTTCTCGAGGGACGGATGGGGAAGCTCTCGCCCACGCTCAAGGACGCCATGGAGACGATGCAGCGCAACGGCTACAAGTTGCTCAAGCTCATCAACAACCTCCTCGACCTGAACAAGCTCGAGGAGGGCCGGATGCGGCTCAAGGTCCGGAGCATCGACCTCGTCGAATTCGTCCCGCCCCTGCTCGCTTCGGTCAAGCCCCTGGCCGACCAGAAACAGATCCGCCTCTATTTCCAGCATCCCCCTCACGCCGTCGAGTTGACGATCGACGCCGACCAGTTCGAGAAGGTCATCTTCAACCTACTCTCCAACGCCCTCAAGTTCACCAACAAAGGCGGCAAGATCACGGTCTACATCGAGGACAAGGATCACACCGTGACCCTGACGATCGAGGACACCGGTATCGGCATCCCGGCCAACATGCTCGAGAGGATCTTCGACCGTTTCTCCCAGGTCGACGGATCGAAATCCCGGGCCCAGGAGGGGACGGGCATCGGGCTGGCCCTGGCCCGGGAGATCGTCCTCGTCCACAAGGGAACGATCCGGGCCGAGAGCGAGCTCGGCAAGGGCTCCCGGTTCATCGTCGAGATGCACAAGGGCGAGGAGCACTTCGACGAGGAGGTCCTCGAGCGGCGGACCGAAGACCTGCCCATCGGGCTCAAGCGGCGGACGACCGACACCGAAGAGCCGCGGGTCCAGGACATCGTCACCGACTACCGGCGCCTCCAACTCGTCGACCTCGAGAAGGTCGACCTCGAGGGCGGCCGGGTGGACGAGGCCAAAGTCCACGACGCCCTGATCCTCTGCGTCGACGACAATCCCGAGGTCCTCAAGCTGATGAAGATGCTCCTAGCCGACGAATTCGACCTTGAACTCGTCACGTCCGCCGAACAGGGACTGGCCTTCCTCCGGGCCAAGAACCCCGACCTCGTCCTCTGCGACGTCATGATGCCGGGCATGGACGGCCATGCCTTTTCCCGGGAGGTCAAGGGCGACGACACCATGAAACACATCCCCATCATCCTGGTGACCGCCAGGACGGGAGCGGAGATGCTGGCCGAGGGCATGAAGGCCGGGGCCGACGATTACATCTCCAAGCCCTTCGATTCGACCGAGCTCAAGGCCCGTATCCGTTCGCAGCTCCGCATGCGTCAGATGGAGTCGGAGTTGGCCCTCATGAACAAGAACCTCCGGATGCGGACCTCGGACCTCGTCGAGCAGCAGCGGTCGCTCTTCCTGTCGACGGTAAAATCCCTGGCCTCGGCCATCGACGCCAAGGACGAATACACCCGCCATCACTCGACCCGGGTCACCGACTTTTCCATGAAGATCGCCGCCAAGATGGGCTTCAGCGAGAAAGAGATCGGCGACCTCGAGCTAGCCGCCCTCCTCCACGACGTCGGCAAGATCGCCGTCCCCGAGAGCATCCTCAACAAGCCGGGTAAGCTGACGAAGGAAGAGTTCGAGCTGATCAAGGAACATCCGGTCCGCGGCGAGGCCATCCTCAGCCCGGTCATCGAGCTCAAGGAGATCTCCCGGGTCGTCCGGGCGCACCACGAGCGCTACGACGGCACGGGCTATCCCGACCGGCTGAAGGGCCGCGAGATCCCCTTGGGGGCCCGGATCATGACCATCGCCGACACCTACGACTCCATCACCTCGGAGCGGCCCTACCGCAAGGCCGCCTCCCACCGCTACGCCGTGAAAGAGATCATCGCTTGCTCGGGGACGCAGTTCGATCCCGAAGTGGTCGAGAACTTCCTCGAGATCGCCGGGACGTTCGTCCCCGACCAGGAACCGGAGAACGGAGCCTAGGCCGGAGCCATGAGCTTGCAAGTCGGCTATTACGCCCTCAGCCTCTTCGGCGGCGCTCTCGTCGCCGGAGCGGTGGCCGTCATCGCCTGGAAACGGGCCATGACCTCGGTCGGCCGCTCCCTGGCTTTTCTCATGGCCGCGGTCTTCACCTGGTCGCTGGCCGCGGCCTGCGAAGCGGCGGTCCCGGCCACGGCCACGAAGGTCCTGTTCTCGAAGATCGAATACCTGGGCATCGCCACCGTTCCGGTGCTGATGTTCCTCTTCGCGCTCCGCTTCCTGCGATCCGGCGTCCGCCTCGGGAAATGGCGGACGGCGGCCCTTTGGGTCATCCCGATCATGACCCTCCTGCTCGCGGCCACGAACGAAAAGCACCACCTGATCTGGTCGGGATTCCGGTCGCTGGGCGGGCCGAGCGAGCAGCTTCTCATCTACGAGCACGGGTCCTTCTTTTGGATCCACACCGGCTATTCCTACATCCTCCTCTTCGCCACGACCGTCTTCCTGCTCCTGGCCTTCTTCCGGTTCAAGGGCATCCACCGCCGGCAGGCCCTGACCCTACTCATGGCTTTTCCCCTGCCCTGGATCGGCAACGCCCTCTACCTAGCCGGGCTCGCGGGCGCGGAGAAAGGGTACGACCACACCCCGGTCGGTTTCGCCGCCTCCGGATTCTTCCTTCTCTGGGCGATGTTCCGGCTCCAGCTCGTCGACATCCTGCCCGTGGCCAGGGAACGGATCATCGACAGCATGGGCGAATCTCTTGTCATTCTCGACGAGAGGGGTCGGCTGGCCGCCACCAATCCCGCGGCCCGCAAGCTCATCGCCGAGGCCGGGGGCCCGGCCGAGGACGTGCCCGAATCAAAGCTCCTGGGACGGCCCGTCGCCGAGCTCTTTCCCGCCTGGCCCGAAATGAGGGTCGGCCTCGAGGCGCCGTCCGCGTCCGAGCGCGAGGTCGCGCTGGCCGGCGACGGCGGCACGCGGTTCTTCGATCTCCGCCTCTCCCCGCTTCTCGGCCACGGCTCCACCCTCACCGGCTGGGTGGCGGTCGTCTACGACATCACCCGGATGAAGCTTGCGGAGAGGGCGGCCGTCGAGGCCCGCCAGGTCGCCGATACGCTCCGGGAGGCCGGCTTGACCCTGAGCTCGAAGCTCGACTTCAAGCAGATCTCGGCCCTCATCCTCGACCTCCTGAAGCGGGTGATCTCTTACGACATCGGGGTTTTCCTGACGGTCGAGGGGACGGACCTGAAAGTGGCCGGGATCAGGCGGCCCAAGGACATCCGGAACCTGATCGGCGAGACCTATCCCCTGGCCGGGTCCCGGTTGTGCAACATGGCCATCCAGAGGAAGCGGCCGCTCGTCAGCCCGATCGTCGATCCGGGGGACATCCTCCTGCCCCTGTCCCCGGACCTCGACGTCCGTTCCTTCCTCGGCGTCCCCATCGTCTTCGGCGATCATGCCATCGGCCTCGTCGCCCTGTACAACATCGGCGAACGGGCCTTCACCGAGGAGGAGGCCCGCGTGGCCGAGCTCTTCGCCAGCCAGGTGGCCATCGCCTTGGACAACTCCCGCCGGGTCGAGCAGTTCGAGAAGCTCGCCGTGACCGACGAGCTGACCGGCCTCTACAACCGGCGGGCCTTCGCCAGCATGGGCGAGAAGGAGGTCGGGCGCGCCCGGCGCTACCAGAGACCGCTGGCCCTCATCCTCTTCGACATCGACCACTTCAAGGACGTCAACGACCGCTACGGGCACCTCTTCGGCGACCACGTCCTCCGCGTCCTGACGGAGCGCGTCACGCGGACGACCCGGACGACCGACATCGTCTGCCGCTACGGCGGCGAGGAGTTCATCGTCCTCATGCCCGAGGCCGGGCGCGACGAGGCCGTGGCCATGGCCGAGCGCCTGCGTCAGGAGATCTCCCGGATGACCATCGTCACGGCCGGGGGCACGCTGTCGCTGACGATCAGCCTGGGCGTCGCCGAGCTGGGCCGCAACGAGGACGAGAACTTCGAAGGCCTCGTCAGCCGGGCCGACCGGGCCATGTACCAGGCCAAGGCCGCAGGCCGGAACACGGTCTGCGGCTGACCGTCACCCGTACCGCCGGGGCTGTGCTATAATGACCCCTTTTTATGAACTCATCCGGAGGATCGCATGGCCCGCATCGAGCCGTTCCGGGGCGTCCGGCCCCGCAAGGACATCGCCCATCTCGTCGCCGCCCCGCCGTACGACGTCCTGTCGTCGGACGAAGCCCGGGAGCTGGCGGCCGGGAACCCCTATTCCTTTCTCCACGTCGGAAAGCCGGAGATCGACCTGCCGCCCGGGACCGATCTCTACGCGGACGCCGTCTACGCCAAGGGGAAGGAGAACTTCGAGCGCTTCCTCAGTGAAGGGACGATCGCAGGGGACAAGACGCGCAATTTCTACATTTACAAACAGATCTGGGGCGACCACGTCCAGATCGGCCTGGTCGCCGCCGCCTCCTGCCGGGACTACCTCGACGACGTCATCAAGAAGCACGAGCTGACCCGGGTGGACAAGGAAAACGACCGGATGCGCCACATCGAGACGCTCGGCGCGCAGACCGGCCCGGTCTTCCTGACCTACCGGAGGTCGGACGCGGTCGACGCCCTCGTCGCCGAGGGCATGGGCCGGGGGCCCGAGGTCGACATCACGACCTACGACGGCGTCCGCCACGTCTTCTTCGTCGTCGACGACCCGGGACTCGTCGCCCGGATCAAGGACGCTTTCGCCGGCCTGGCGACGCTCTACGTCGCCGACGGCCACCACCGCTCCGCGGCCGCGACCCGGATCAAGGTCAAGCGGGACAACGAGCGCCCCGGACGGACCGGGAACGAGGAGGACAATTTCTTCCTGGCCGTCCTCTTCCCTCACAGTCAGATGAAGATCATGGCCTACAACCGCGTCGTCCGCGACCTCAACGGGCTCGACCCCGCCGCTTTCCTGGCCCGGGTCGGCGAGAAGTTCGCCGTCCGGCCGGACGGCCCCAAGGAACCGGCCCGGAGCACGGAATTCTCCATGTTCCTCGACGGCCGTTGGTACGGCCTCGAAGCGAAGCCCGGCACGTTCGACCCGGCCGATCCGATCGCCTCTCTCGACGTGTCCATCCTCCAGCAGAACCTGCTGGCACCCATTCTGGGCATCGCCGATCCCCGGACGGACAAGCGGATCGACTTCGTCGGCGGCATCCGGGGCACGGCCGGGCTCGAGAAGAAGGTCGCGTCGGGCGGCTTCCGCGTCGCCTTCTCCCTCTACCCCACGACCATCGAACAGCTTTTCTCGGTGGCCGACGCGGGCAAGACCATGCCGCCCAAGTCGACCTGGTTCGAACCGAAGCTCAAGGACGGCCTCGCCGTCCACATGATCGACGAATGACCGCCGCCGTCTCTCCGTCCCTCGTCGCCCGCATCCGGGATGAGTCCGGGGAATTCTTCCGCGGCGCCCAGGGCAGTCACGACGGAGACCACACCGAGCGCGTCTTGGCCCTGGCCCTGAAGATCGGCCGGAAGGAGAAGGCGGACCTGGGCATCCTGAGGCTCGCCGCCCTTCTTCACGATGTCGGCCGCGGCGAGGAGGACCGGACGCACGGCCAGGTCTGCCACGCCCAATGCGGCGCGCGGCTGGCCAAGGGGATCCTCGAGCGGAACGGCTGCGATGCAGCGACGGTCCGGGCCGTCGTCCACTGCATCCGGACCCACCGCTTCCGCAAAGGAGGCGCGCCCCGGACGCTCGAGGCCCGCGTCCTCTTCGACGCCGACAAGCTCGACTCGATCGGGGCCGTCGGCATCGGCCGGGCCTTCCTCTTCGCCGGCGAGGTCGGGGCCCGGCTCCACGACAAGAACGTCGACGTCGGGAAGACCGAGCCCTACACCCGCGAGGACACCGCCTACCGGGAATACCTGGTCAAGCTCCGTCTCGTCAAGGACCGGATGACGACGCGCGAGGGCCGGCGCCTCGCCGCGGGAAGGCATAAGTTCATGGCCGCGTTCTTCGACCGTCTGAGCAAAGAGACGGACGGCATAATTTAGATCACGGAGAAAGCCATGGCCTGGCCTCAGGTCTACGACCCCGTCCACGCCGCCTGGCTGTCCACGCTTCTGGCCGCTTTGCCGATCATCGTCCTGCTCGGCGGACTGGCCGTCTTCCGTCTCAGGGCCCATGTCGCTGCGCTTCTCGGTCTCGGGACGGCCCTGGCCGTCTCCGTCGCCGTCTTCACCATGCCCGCCGGCCTGGCCCTGCGGACGGCCGCGATGGGCGCCGCGTACGGCCTGTTCCCCATCGGCTGGATCATCCTCAACGTCATCTTCCTCTATCAGCTGACCGTCGAGACGGGCTCGTTCAAGGTCATGCAGGACAGCCTGACGGGCATCACCAGGGACCGCCGCCTCCAGCTCCTGCTCATCGCCTTTTCGTTCGGGGCCTTCTTCGAGGGCGCGGCCGGGTTCGGGACGCCGGTGGCCGTCACGGCCGCCATCCTCATCGGCCTGGGCTTCCCGCCCCTCCAGGCTTCGGGGTTGTCCCTCCTCGCCAACACCGCGCCGGTCGCTTTCGGGGCCCTGGGGACGCCGATCATCGCCCTGGCCGGGGTCACCGGGCTCGACATCCGCGACCTCAGCGCCATGGTCGGGCGCCAGCTGCCGTTCTTCTCCATCCTCATCCCCTTCTGGCTCGTGGGAGCCTTCTGCGGCTTCCGCAAGACGCGCGAGGTCTGGCCCGCCCTGCTCGTCGCCGGGTCGTGCTTCGCCGTGCCCCAGTTCCTGATCTCGAACTTCCACGGGCCCTGGCTGGTGGACATCCTTTCATCGGTCCTGTCGATCGCGGCCCTGGTCCTTTTCCTCAGATTCTGGAAGCCCGGAAGCGTCCACCGCCTCCCCGGCGAAAGTGAGAACGAACGGGGGGCGGTCGTCGCGAACGCGCCCGTCCACTCCCGGAAGGAGATCGCCCGGGCCTGGATGCCCTGGCTCGTGCTGAGCCTGGTCGTCTTTCTGTGGGGCATCCCCCAGGTCAAGTCGTTCCTCGACGGCCTGTTCGCCGTGCAGTTCCCCGTCGCCGGGTTGGACAGGCTCGTTCTTCGCGTGCCTCCCATCGTCGCCAAGGAGACGGCCGAGGCCGCCGTCTACACGTTCAACGGGCTGTCGTTCACGGGCACGGGCATCCTCGTCGCGGCACTCATCTCGGCGGCCCTGATGAGGGTCCCGGTCCGCCGCGCGATCGCGGTCTACGGGCAGACGCTCAAGCGGGTCCGCTTCTCGCTGCTGACCGTCGCCGCGATGTTGTCGCTCGGCTACGTGACGAGATACTCGGGCCTCGACGCGACGCTCGGACTGGCCTTCGCCCGGACCGGGATCCTCTATCCTTTCTTCGGGACCCTGCTCGGCTGGCTCGGAGTAGCCCTGACCGGTTCGGACACCTCGTCCAACGTCCTCTTCGGGAGCCTCCAGCGGATCACGGCCGATCAGCTCGGCCTGAGCCCGGTGCTGATGGCCTCGGCCAACAGCTCCGGCGGCGTCATGGGCAAGATGATCGACGCCCAGTCGATCGTCGTGGCCTCGACGGCGACCGGCTGGTACGGCCACGAGGGCGCGATCCTCCGCTTCGTCTTTTTCCACAGCCTGGCCCTGGCGGCCCTGATGGGCCTTTTCGTCCTCCTCCAGGCCTACGTCTTCCCGTTCACCAAGCTCGTCGTGCGTTAACCGACGATCTTTTTGGCGCCTTTGTACTTGGCCTCGACCCGCTCGCAGGGCAGGTACTCGTTCTCCATGGCCCGGTAGTCCTTGAGCCCGACGAAATCGGTGTACTCCTCGAAGGAGGAGACCCACTGCGTCTGGCCCGGGAGCGTGCCGGTCGGCGACTTCTTGAGCGCCTTGAAGAATTCCGTCAGGGCCTTATGGGCGACCATGACGGAGGCGACCGGGATCGACACGCGCCCGACGCCCATCTTCGCGAGCTCGGGAATGGGGAAGAGCTCGGTCTTCATGCCCGTGATGGCGTCCATGAGGTTGACCGACAGCGGCCCCTTGATCGACTTGACCGCCTTCTCGATGTCGGCCCGGCTCTTGATGCCGTCGATGAAGGCCAGGTCGGCGCCGGCCTCGAGGTAGATGTTACAGCGCCTGATGGCCTCGGCCAGGCCCATGCCGGCGAAGACATCGGTCCGGGCGTTGATGATGAAGTCCTTGTCGAGCCGGTCCCGCGCCGCGGCGCAGGCCCGGATCTTGCCGGCCATCTCCTCCGCCGAGATGACCTCTTTGCCGGCCATGTGGCCGCAGCGCTTGGGGAAGACCTGGTCCTCGATGTTCATGCCGGCGACGCCCATGGCGACGAGGCGCTCGGTGATCCAGGCGGCGTTGACGGCGTTGCCGCCGCCGGTGTCGACGTCGGCCATGACCGGGATGGAGACGGCCTGGGCGATGTTCCAGGTCAGGTCGAGGACGTCCTTCATCCGGACGAGCCCGACGTCGGGCTTGGCGAGGTAGGACCCGGCCAGGCCGTAGCCGGAGACCTGGATGGCCTCGAAGCCGGCCTTTTCGATGACCTTGGCCGATAGGGCGTCGTGAGCGCCGGGAACGGCGACGGCCCGGCGGGCCATAATGGCTTTGCGCAATACTTTGGATCTCTTCATGTTCATCAGCTCCTTGTGATAATAAATGGTCCCCTATTCTACCCCAAGGCGGACCGGGTGAAAAGGGGGCCGGGACCCTTGACATCCCGCCCGACTTCGCCGAGACTTGGCCCATCTTCGCCGAGAGGAGCGGGCGGCATGGCCGGGGTCGAAGACATTTCCGTCGAAACGTTCCGGGGCGACTTGGAAGGGCTGGAGCGAATGGCCCACGCCTCCTGGCGGGACGAGTACGGCGACGCCTCTTTCCCCAATTTCTACCGGCCGGCCTTCCTCCGCTACCTCACCGACAGGATCCCGGCCGACGGGCGCGATCTGCTCATCGGCGCCTACAAAGGCGGCGAGATCGTGGGGTTCCTGGCCAACCTGCCGCAGAAATTCCATTTCCAGGGCGGCGTCCGCAGCGGCGTCTACAGCTGCCTGCTCGTCGTCCGCAGGGAATATCTCCGTCGGGGGATCGCCCTCGACATCATCCGGACCGCCGTCGGGCTGAACAGAGAGCACGGTTTCGATTTTTCGCTCCTGACGCTCGAGACCGGACACCGGTCGACGGCGATGATGGAGAAGCTCGCCGCGGAGGGCCACCGGATCGAGCGGATCCGCAAGTCCGGCGTCATCACCCGCGTTCTCGACCTCGGCCGCGTCGACGCATCGGAAGGCCTGAAAAGCTACGAGAAGGCGGCTATCCGCCTCCTCGGGGCGGGCCGGCCGCCGAAGGCCGCGCCGGGAGTCGTCCTGAGGGACTACCGCGCTGCGGACCTCGACGCCTGCCACGCCCTGCTCGACCGCTACAAGGACACGACGCGGTTGGCCCTGGCCTGGGACAAGCGGAGCCTGGCCGTCGAACTTGATTATCCGGACGTCGCCCGAACGCTCGTCTGGGAAAAGGACGGCCGGATCCTGGCCATGATCAACTTCATCTCCCACGACCAGCTGGGAAAGACGATCGAGCGCTACGCCTGGATCAATCACGTCGCCTACCCCGATCTCTCCCCGTCCGAACAGGCCGCGTTCCTGCGAGCCTACCTTGCCCGCGTCCGCGAGGACGGCTTCGTCGCTACGGTCGACTTCGGCAAGCGCGGCTGGCCGGCCGGACCGTTCTACCGGGCCCGCTTCATCCCCTACCCCCGGGCCGTCAACCTCGTCTCGTGGACGTTCAACCCCGATATTTCGCTCGCCGGCATTCCCGTCGTCTACGAGATCCAAGTGTGAATGAGGACCCGGAAGAGGAGGTCACCATGAAACGAATCCCCGTCATCCTGGCGGCGGCGGTCATTTTTGTCGGCGTCTTCATGAGCGGCGAGACGGGCCAATCCCGGAATACCGCCGCCCCAAGAGCCGGACTCTCGGCCGACGCCCGGGCGGCCATCCTCACGGTCGGCGACGACGCGAGGAAGCTCGAGAGGAGCCACGAGAACTGCGTCAAGGCCGCCAGGGAGCTCGACGGCCTCTATGTCAAGCTCCTCCAGAAGGCCCGGGAAGTCTCCCGGCTAGCCGCCGAGGCCCAAAAACCCCGGGGCCAAGCGCTGGACGCGCTCTTCAAGGCGGCCGAAGAAATGCAGGAGCTGTCGCAGAGCTTCAACGCGCAATATCTCACGCTTCAGCAGGACATGCAGAGAGAGAACAGGCAGTTCACCATGGTCAGCAACGTCATGAAGACCAAGCACGACACGGCCAAGAACGCGATCAACAACGTCCGCTGAAGGCCGTTTGACAGACGGTTTTTTACCTGATAAATAGGAGTTGGAAAATCGAGCATGGCATCCGCCGCTGAACGCTGGATCGAGGACCAGGAAAGGCTGGCCAAGCCGGCCAAGGTCTACTGGTGCGACGGCTCCGACGGCGAGGCCTGGCGGCTTCTCGAGATCGGGATGAACGAGGAGCGGCTCAACGGGCCCGTCTTTCTGCCGCTCGACCACAAGAACTGGCCGACGGCCTACCTCCACCGCTCCTCCCCTAACGACGTCGCCCGGGTCGAGCAGCTGACCATGGTCTGCCACCCCACCAAAGAGGACTCGGGCCCCAACAACAACTGGATGGACCCGGAGAAGGCCAAGAAGCTCATGACCAAGCTCTCCGACGGCTGCATGGCCGGGCGGACGATGTACGTCATCCCCTACATGATGGGCCACCCCGATTCGCCCTACGCGAAGGCCTGCATGATGATCACGGACTCGACCTACGTCGCGGTCAGCATGCGCATCATGACCCGCATCGGGACGCCCATCCTGGAGAAGCTGCGCAACCGCGAGGACTTCATCAAGGGCTTCCATTCGATCGGCACGCTCGATCCCAACCGGCGCTACATCATGCATTTCCCCCGCGAGGGCCTCGTCTGGAGCGTCGGCTCGGGCTACGGCGGCAACGCGCTGCTCGGCAAGAAGTGCGTCTCGCTCCGCATCGGCTCCTACCTCGGACTGAAACAGGGCTGGCTGGCCGAGCACATGGTCATTATGGGCATCGAGGACCACCGGGGCCACAAGACCTACATCACGGCCGCCCTGCCCAGCGCCTGCGGCAAGACCAACCTGGCCATGATGGAGTCGGCCCTGCCCGGCTACCGCGTCTGGACGCTCGGCGACGACATCGCCTGGCTCAACATCGGGCCGGACGGCCGGCTCTGGGCCATCAATCCCGAGGCCGGCTACTTCGGGGTCGCGCCGGGAACGTCGATGAAGACCAATCCCAATATGATGAAGACGATCAAACGGGGCGCCTTCAACCCGACGCTCTTCACCAACGTCGCCCTGAACACGGACACCAACGAGCCGTGGTGGGAGGGCATCGACGGGCCAGTGCCCGAGCACCTTCTCGACTGGCAGGGCAGGCCGTGGTCGCCAACCCTGGGGACCAAGGCGGCCCACCCCAACTCCCGGTTCACGGCCCAGATCGTCAACTCGCCGATGCTGGACAAAGAAGCGGAGAACCCGCAGGGCGTGCCCATCTCGGCCATCATCTTCGGCGGCCGGCGGACGAGCCTCATCCCGCTCGTCACGGAGAGCTTCAACTGGTCTCACGGCGTCTTCATGGGCGCCCGGATGGGCTCGGAGACGACCGCGGCGGCGACCGGGCAGGTCGGCGTCGTCCGGCGCGATCCCATGGCCATGCTGCCCTTCTGCGGCTACAACATGGCCGACTACTGGCGCCATTACCTCAACATGGGCAACCGCATGTCGCGGCCGCCCAAGATTTTCGGGGTCAACTGGTTCCGGGTCGACGATCAGGGCAAGTTCATTTGGCCGGGCTTCGGTGACAATATGCGCGTCCTCAAGTGGGTCATCGACCGGGTGACGGGCGCCGTGCCGGCCCGCGAAACCCCGGCCGGCCTCGTGCCGCGCGTCGAGGACCTCGACATGACCGGACTCGACCTGCCCAAGGACAAGCTCGAGAAGCTGTTCGAGGTCAAGATCAAGGAGTGGAAGACCGAGGTCGACGGGATCCGGGACTTCCTCAAGCCCTACAAGGGCCGGCTCCCCGCCGAGATCCGCGAGCAGTACGAAAAGCTCGAACGTCAGGTTCGCGCAGCCTAGATCCCCCTGGAGCGGGGCTGGATCGCCCCTTCGTTCGTCACTCCCGCCGCCGCTGCCACGCCGCCGCCCATCCCGAAGAATTCCGGGCCCCGGGGGGCGTAAAAGACGAGGACGGCGATCGTCAGGAAGCCCGTGAAGACGAACGGGAAGGCGATGCCGACGGCGTCCGAGAGGACGCCCGAGACAAGCGTGACGATCGCCCCCGAGGCGAGCTGGATGTTGCTGACCCAGCTGAAGGCCATGGTCTGGCCGGAGGCCGGGACGGTCGAGCCGACGAAGGTGTGGAGCGAGGGGTAGGTCATGAGGAGAAAGCCGCCGAAGGCGAGGAGGCCGGCGACGGCGAGGCCTTTGGTCGGGGCGAAGCCGAGAAGGAGCAACGACGCGGCGGCCCCGCCCAGGCTGGTCATGAAGACCGGCTTGCGTCCGAACCGGCGGCTCAAGGCGCCGTAGCTGTAGCCGGTGACGGTTCCCAGTCCGATCCAAAGCGCCAGGAACAAGCCCGTCTGCCCCATGGGGATGCCGTATTTATGGTTGAGGAGGGAGGGCGCGTAGTAGACCGCTACCGACCAGCCGGCGCCCCCGAAAAAGAACCCCGGAATGAACCGCCGGATGGAACGGAGCGAACGCCACCAGTCTCCCGGCCGCAGGGACGGACGCTCCTCGCTCCGCGAAGAGACGCCCCTCAGGGCCAGGGCGCCGAGTCCCGTCAGCAAGAGCCCGAACAGGGCCCAAATAAAGAGCGGCGTCCTCCAACCCCAGCCCTGGGCCAGGAAACCGACCGTCAGGTAGGCCAGGCCGACCCCGAGGTTCCCCGATCCGCTCTGGATGCCCATGGCGTCGTCGAGCTCCCGGCCCGAACCGGCCCGCGACTTGGATATCCAGGCGATGACGATGGGATGGTAGAAGCTGGAGGCGATACGCAGCAACAGGAAAAGGAGAAGGAGCGCCAGGTAGGTCCGGGCGAACGGGATGACGGCCAGCGAGGCGCAGAGACCGAGGCCGCTGAGGACCATCATCGTCCGGTATTCGGTCCGGTACGAGACGCGGACGACCAGGAACTGGACGAGGAGCGTGGTCAGGAGGCCGAGGTTGGACAGGATGCCGATCTGCGAATAGTTGGAGATGAGGAGGCCCTGGGTCAGGAGCAGGGGGAAGACCATCGGCGTGATGACCGACGCCGCGTCGGTCAGGGCGTGGAAGAGCGACGCCGAGAGCAGGATCTTCTTTTTCATAGCCTTTGGCGGGATACTCTAGCACGGACGGAGGCCGAACGCCATCCGGTAAACGCCGCGGCCGCCCGCGGAGTAGGCTGGAATGGACGGACCTGTGGAGGAGCACGTGCGGACCGGGAACCTGTCGAAACACCTGCCGGGGCCTTGCGCCAAGGCCGTCCTGGCGGTCTTCGGCTCGTTCTTCCTGATCGCCCTGCTCTCCGTCCCCGTCACGACAACGACGTCCCGGACCCGGCAGGACGAAGGCTCCAACCTCGTCGTCCGCACGACCTATCCCCGCGAGACAGCGATGTTCCTGCCGCAGTACTTATCGATGAGAGCACGCCCCCCGGCCGGGACGACCGTCCGCCTCCGCCCGACGCCGTGGGTCGCGACGATGGCCATCGTCGTCGTCCTGGGGCTCGTCGACTACGTCTTCTTTTGCCGCCTGCTCTGTTGGGGGCGACGGCGGGCGCAAGAGTCAGAACCCGACGCCGAAGAGCCCTTCGCCTAGCGCCGCTCGTACGACTCGACGATCGACTGATAGACGAGGGCCTTGAACTTGGCGTGGGCGTCGCTCCCGGTCGCCGGCATGAGCTGGGTCATGAACACGGCGACCAGCTTCTCGGCCGGGTCGACCCAGTAGGTCGTGTGGTAGGCGCCGCCCCAGCCGAAGGCCCCGACCGAGCCGGGGTCGCCGTTGCGGCCGAGCTCTTTCGTCACCCAGAAGCCGAGGCCGAAGCCGTTGCCGGGGTTGGTATAGACCGGTCCGAGGTGGTCGACGGTCATGAGCTCGACCGATTTCGGGCTGAGGATGTGAACCCCTCCCCACTCCCCGCCGCTCTGGAGCATGAGCAGGAAGCGGGCGTAATCCTCGGCGGTCGAGAGGAGCCCGGCGCCCCCGGCGTAACAGGTCCGCGGCCCCTTGACGTAGGCGTTCTCTCTGGGATCGGCGACGGGCCCGGCCTTGCCGTCCGGACCGATGCCGTAGACCGCGGCGAAGCGACCGGCCTTCCCCTCGGGCAGGAAGAAGTGCGTATCGGCCATGGCCAGCGGATCGGTGATCCGCTTCTTGACGAAATCGGCCAGGCTCATCCCGGAGACGACCTCGACGAGATAGCCGAGGACGTCGGAGTTGTAGCCGTAGACGAATTTCTCCCCGGGCTGGGCGTCGAAGGGCAGCCCGGCCAGCTTCTTCATGTAGGCGCCGACGGGCTCGGGCCTGTCGGCCAGGAACCAGCCCTGGAGGCCCGCCGCCTTGTAGAGGTCCTTGGCCGGGCCGTCGCCGTAGGAGATGCCGGACGAGTGGGTCAGGAGATCGCGAACGGTGATCGGCCGCTTCGCCGGGACGATCTTGTAGCCCGGGCCCTCTTTCGACGCTTCGGGAACGGCCACGGTGGTCTTCGCGAACTCGGGGATGTATTTAGAGACCGGGTCGCCCAGCAGGATCTTACCCTCTTCGAAAAGGATCATGACGGCGACGCTCGTCACCGCTTTGGTCTGCGAGGCGATGCGGAAGACGGCGTCGGTCGGCATGGGCGCGCCCGTCGCCGGGTCGATCCTGCCGAAGGCCTGCAAGTAGGCGACCTTGCCGCCCCGGGCGACGAGC
>JBGSUG010000055.1:0-5871 GCA_041736225.1 Candidatus Aminicenantales bacterium
GCCTCCGGCGCCGCTCCGGCCCCGGGCCCCCGGGCCCCCTCCCTGGGGGGCATCCTGCGACAGCAAAGGTCCGTCGTCGGCCGCCGGCCGGCTGTCATGTTTGGAACAGGCCTGGCCTGCGAGGGCCAACGAGATCGAAAGAAGGGATATGAGCAGTCGCTTATTTGTCATGGCCGTCTCCTTCGAGGGGCTCTCCGACCGACCGTTCCAACGCGGCGATCGTGAGGCTGTGAATGTAGAGTGCGTCGGCGTAGGCCTTCCGGGCCTCGAGCAGGCTCCGCCTCGCGTCGATGAGCTCGATGCCGCCGATCTCGCCCTCTTGGAAACTGAAGAGGATGAGGTCGTAGGCGTCCTGGGCCTGGGCCAGGATCTCGCTCTCGAAGAGGGCGATCTGATCCGCGGCCGCGCGGACGTTCAGGCAGGCTTCATCGACCTCGAGGCCGACGCGATTCTCCAGATCTTCGGACTGCCGCTCCAACGACCGGATGTTGGCCCGGGCCTCGGCGATCCGGCCCCGGGCGGGCTGCCAGAAGAACAGGGGGATGGGGAAAGACAACGTGAAGTCCCAAGTCGTCACTTCCCCGGCCAGGCGATGGCGCGCCAGGCCCAGGTCGAAATCGGGCAGATAGCTCATGACCGCCGCGGTCTTCAGGCGTTCTTCCCTGGCCAGCCCGGCCCGGGCCCGGGCGATCTCGGGGCGGGACCGGACGGCGCGCTCGAAGAAGACGTCCCGGTCGATGGCGACGGGCGCGCGGACGAGGTCTCCCCGGATCTCGACGGGCTCGAGCTTGGCCCGGCCCATGAGGTAATTCAAGCGGGCCTTGGCCAGGAGGACCTCGTTCTCCGCGAGCTTGACCGCGGTCCCGGCCAGTGAGGCCTCGACCCCGGCCCGGACGACCTCGAGCCTGGCGACGTCGCCGGCTTCGTACTTGGCCCGGGCCTTCTCCAGGAAGTCGCGGGCGAGATCGAGGTCCTGGGCCGCATACTTGTGCTTCTCTTCGGCCAAGAGGACGCCGTAGAAGGTCTCCTTGACCTGGTAGACGAGATCCAGCCGGAGCTGGTCCTTGTCGGCGAGGGTTTCCCGCGACTCGAGGGACGCGATCTTGCCGCGGAGCGCCCGGCGGCCCGGGAACTCGACGGTCTGGTTCACCCCGAAATAGGACTCGCCCGATTCCTTGAAGCTCAGCAGGCGCGGCTGGAGGTCCGAGTCATAGGCCAACGATGGCTGGGGGAATTCCTTGGCTTGGCTGACCCTGGCCAGGGAGGCCTGATACTCCGCTTCGGCGGAGAGCCAGAGCGGGTTGCGAGAAAGCGAGATCTCGATGCATTGGCCGAGGGTCAGCGACGACGGCCCCCCGTCCGCCCCCAGCCCCGAAGGGTTGACGGCCAGCAGGGCGGCCGTCGCGGCGAAAAGACGCATCCACTTCGTCATGTCTCCTCCTAGAGTTCAGACAGAGGCCCAGCGGTCCGGGGACCGGACACATGGGGATCGCGGGGAGGGCTGCTCAGGCCTGAGGCGGGGACCGCGAGCAGAGGGCGAAGACGACCGTTTCGCTCAGGGGGGACGATTCGGCCGGAGCCAGGGTTCCCCGGTACAGGAGCGAAGGCAGGGAGAACACGACCCCGGGGCCCGTCGCCATCGACGAGGTCAGGAAATGGCAGGCCGGACAGTCGTTCCGTCCGAAGAGGCCGGTCTCGGCATGGAAGAAGTTGATGCCCAGGGCGACCGCGACGAAGGCCAGCAGGAAGAGCCAGCGAAGGCCGGGCCGGGCGAGCGATCGAGTCGTCACGGGACTTTTATATGTCAGGACGGCCCCGATAGTCAATACCAACCGGTTTGATTCGGCCTCCCGAATCTGCTATTTTGGCCTTCTGACCGAGTTACTTAGGAGGTTTTCATGACCCGGAATATCCTGCCCGTTCTCTTTGCCGCGACGTTCTTCCTGGCCGGCACGGTCCTGGCCCAGGCCCCGGCCGCCAATCCCAAGGTCCTGTTCAAGACGAGCCAGGGCGACATCACCATCGAGCTCTACCCGGCCAAGGCGCCGATCACCGTCCAGAACATCCTGGACTACGTCGAAGCCAAGTTCTACGACGGCCTGATCTTCCACCGCGTCATCCCGAACTTCATGATCCAGTGCGGCGGCATGGACGCCGAGATGCGCCAGAAGTCGGGCAACCCCGCGATCAAGAACGAGGCCGGGAACGGCCTGAAGAATACGCGCGGCAGCGTGGCCATGGCCCGGACCAACGTCGTCGACAGCGCCACCAGCCAGTTCTTCGTCAACCTCAAGGACAACGCCTTCCTGAACCACAAGGACAACACGCCCGAGGGCTTCGGCTACTGCGTCTTCGGCAAGGTCGTCGCCGGCATGGACGTCGTCGACGCCATCGCCAAGGTCCCGACCGTGAACAAGCGCGGCCACGGGGACGTCCCGCTCGCGCCGATCACGATCCTCTCCGCCGCGGTCGTGAAGTAGCGCCGGGCGCGCTTGTTCGACACCCTCTTCGCCTTCGTCCACCTGGGCGGCCTTCTGGCCGCCCTGGTGTTCGCTTTTCTCTCCCTCGCCAAGGGCAATTTCTCCCGCTTCGCCCTCATCCTGGCCCTCCTCGCCATCTACTATATCTTCGTGCTCCACCCCGCCGTCAAAAAGGAGATCGCGCGTCGGCGGTCGCTGAAGAAATAGCCGGCCGCGTGCGGGTTCGTTTCGCCCGGAAGAACGCGGAAGAACGGGGACACGTACCCGAGGTACATGTCCCCAGTCACGTCCAGTCACGTCCAAGGGCCGATTAGGCGGGGTTTTCCCGAAGCCGGATTTACTTTTGGCCCGGAACGGCCTATTATCTCGGGTGGAAGACGTATGCCCGGAAAGGAGACCCCTGGGCCCATGCTGAAAACCCGCCCCTTCGCGATCGCGGCGCTCGTTCTCCTTGTAGCGCTGGCCTTGCCGGCGCAACTCGTTGATAACAATCTCAAGGCCGGACTCAAGGCGATCAGCCCCGCGGAGGCTTACGACATCGTCAAGACACTCGCCTCGCCCGAGTACGCCGGCCGGCTGACGGGGCATCCCGGCTACACGGCCGCCGCCCAGTGGGCGGCGAAGAAGCTCGCCGCCTGGGGGCTCAAGCCCATCTCGGGCAAGGACGGATACCTCCAGCCCTACCCGTCGCCCTACACGGTCGTCGACAAGGCCGAGATGACCGTCTTCCTGCCCGAAGGCCCGGCGGACGCGGCCAAGGGCCAGGCCTATAAAGAGATGAAGCTCGTTCCCGAGAAGGACTTCCTGCCTCTGCTCTATTCCGCGAGCGGCGACAGGACGGCCGGTACGGTCTTCGCCGGGTGGGGCATCTCCGCGCCCGAGATCGGCTACGACGATTACGCCGGCCTCGACGTCAAGGGCAAGTTCGTCCTCTGTTTCCGCGGCACGCCCGACAGCGACCCCAAGTACGTGCGCCACGACGAGCACCGGACCCGGATGGCGACCGCCCGCGACAAGGGCGCGCTCGGCATCATCTATATCTACGACGAGATCGCCTCCAATCCCAACGGCGACTTCCTCGAAGGGTTCACCCCGGCCATGATCGGGCTCAAGGTCATGGACGCACTCCTCAAGGAGGTCGATTCGACTTCCGCGGACCTCCGGAGGTCCCTGCAGACCTGGAAACGGCCGGTCTCGTTCCCGCTCAAGGCCAGGATCCGCCTGGCGGTCCAGTCCCGGCATTTCCCCCAGGCCGTCGGCTTCAACGTCGTCGGCTACATCGAAGGCTCCGACCCGAAGCTGCGCCGGGAATGCGTCGTCATCGGCGGTCACCTCGACCATTGCGGCACTCACATCGGACTGCTCTTCCCGGGCGCCGACGACAACGCCAGCGGCAGCGCCTCGGTCATGCAGGCCGGCAAGGCCTTCGCCGCTCTGGCCCGCAAGCCCAAGCGCTCGGTCGTCGTCGCCCTGTTCGGCGGGGAAGAACTGGGGCTCCAGGGCTCGACCTGGTTCGTCGACCACGTCCCCGGGCCGTTCGACAAGGTCGCGGGCATGCTCAACTTCGACATGACCGGAGAGGGCGACGGGCTCTGGGGGGCCGTCGCGGCCGAACCGCCCGATTTCAAGAAAAGCATCGAGACGGCCGACGCGTCGGTCAAGATCCTCCGCGGCCTCGGCGTCATCAGCGGCGTCGGCGTCCGCGGCTCCGACTTCGCGCCCTTCTTCCTCGGGGGCATCCCCGCAGCCAGCTTCGGCTCGAACGGACCGCACCTGGCCTACCACCAGACCGGGGACACGATCTACCGGATCAATCCCGACATCATGGCCGACGCCGCCAAGCTGGCCTTCCTGGCCGCCCACGCGTGGGCGGACCGCTGAGGACCCCGATGAAGATCGCCAAAGAAGGCCTGCGCTTCATCCTCCCCTCGGCGGGCCTGGCCCTCCTCTTCGGCGCTCTCGGCCTCGACGTCCTCGCCGTCGTCTTCTTCCTTCTCGCCTGCGCCTTCGCCTTCTTCTTCCGCGACCCGGACCGCGTCCCGCCCGCGGGCGAGCATCTCCTCGTCTCCCCGGCCGACGGCGAGGTCCTGGGCATCGAATCCCTCGATTCCCACCCCTCCCTCCCGGGCCCCGTCTCGCGGATCACGATTTTTCTCTCCCTCTACGACGTCCACATGGTCCGCGCGCCGTTCGCCGCGACCGTCGCTTCGGTCGACCACCATCCCGGCAAGTTCCATCCCGCCTACAAGCCCGAAGCCGGCGAGCACAATGAATCGACGACCCTCGTCCTCAAGGGCGCGGCGATCGACGCGGTCATGAAGATGATCGTCGGCGTCGCCGCCCGCCGCATCAAGTCCTTCGTCCGGGCCGGGGACGCGGCGGCCCGCGGCGGGAAAGTGGGATTGATGTTCTTCGGATCGCGGGTCGAGCTCGCCGTGCCCCGAAGCGTCGTCCTGAAAGTCCGGCTCCACGACAAGGTGAAAGCCGGCCAGACCGTCATCGGCGAGGTCCAACCATGAGATCGAAAAAGGTCCAGTACGGGGTCAGCGTCCTGCCCAGCCTGTTCTCGCTGACCAATTTGTTCTTCGGCTTCATGAGCGTCCTGCTGACGTTCCAGGGACGCTACCGCGCGGCCGCGATCCTGATCATCATCGCCGCGCTGATGGACGGGCTCGACGGCCTGGTCGCCCGGGCCACCCACACACCGTCCGATTTCGGGGTCGAGCTCGACTCCCTGGCCGATGCGGTCTCGTTCGGGCTGGCGACGTCCATCCTCCTCTATTTCTGGGGAATGGAGACGGCCGGGACGCCGGCCGTCTTCTTCAGCTTCGTCTTCCTGACCGCGGGGGTCCTCCGGCTGGCCCGCTACAACGTCCGCAGCAAGGTACCGACGGACCGGAAGCACTACCAAGGACTGACCGTCCCTTCGGCGGCCATGTTCATGTGCGCGATCGTCAACTTCCACCCCGTCCCGCTGGCCACCCGGGAGTCCGGGTTTCTCGTCGCCGTGGCCATGCTCCTCGTCTCCCTGTGCATGGTCAGCACGCTGCCCTACCCGAACTTCATCAAGGCCTTCATCGGCCAGCGCATCAACATCCGCACCGCCCTCGTCGTGGCGGTCTCCCTCTTCGGCGTCCTGTTCTACGCGCGCTACTTCATGCTCCTCTACTTCGGCCTGAACGTCCTCTCGGGCCCGACGGTCGCCCTGGTCCGCCTGCTCAAGAAGCACCCCCGGAAGAAGACCGAGCCCAAGGTCATCCCTTCGTGAAGATGCCGAGAGGATGGACCGAACCAAGCTGAACAGGACCCGCGTCGCGGCGGCCGTCGCGGTCGTCCTCGGCATGGCCGCAGGCCTCGTCTTTCTGGCCAGGGCCCTCTTCCCGCCGGCCGC